>DASSZQ010000299.1:0-15981 GCA_035702755.1 Solirubrobacteraceae bacterium
CCCGCGCGAGCTCGGGGCCAGCCAGTAGCCGACCGCAGCGCGTCTCGCCTCGCAGTCAATCGCGTATAGCGAACCGCCACCGAGCACCACCTCAGGGCCTCCCGGTTCCACGAACGCGAAGCTCAACTCCTCACCACGACGTCGCGCCTCCTCCTGAAACGTGAAGAAGCTCAGGGCATCCTCGTCGGTATACGGAGTCGCCTTCGTCCACGAGAAGCGCTGCACGCTCGGGTCCGCAAACTCTGTCGGCACGTCCGCCGCCTCCCAAGGACGGAGCAGGACGACCTCATCGACCAACGGCGGGTCCGGGAACGACAGCTCAGGCATATCCCGACCATAGGGCAGCCCGACCTCCGCCGCCCTCAGCTTCGCGCGCGCGATCCCAACTTAAGTCCGCGTGGGAAGAAATCTCCGATTTCTTCCCCCCGTATCGCGCTCCGCGAGATACGGCTCCGTCCGGAGGGGGCCGTACCTTTGCGCCATCGCGTCCCCCAGCCGGAGCTGCAATGACCCTCTGCTTCATCGAACCGCAGAACGCCATCCGAGTCATCGCCGACTCGGTTGGCCGCGAGGCGCGCCGTCAGATCCTGGGCGAGGTGGTGCGCGCATGGGTCGACGAGATCCCGGAGTCTGAACTGGACTCCCATTACGCCAAGGCCGTCGCTGATCTTGACGAGCATGACCTGTCGCTGCTGGCGGCGTGGCACGTCTCCCTGGAGGTCGGCCATCCGCTCCCCAGCAAGGAGTTCCTCGTCAACGTGTTTCCCTCGCTGGGCGAGAACCGCCGGGAGGCGCTGAAGATCGCCGCCGGATTCCGGGGCGAGGAGGCGTTTGAGGCGGGCGTCGGCGAGGAGCAGGCGTTTGACACCGTGCTGCCCTGGCTCTCGGAGGAGCGCTGCGCCTCGCTCGCCGCCGAGTGCCTGGAGCTGTACTGCTGGGACCGCCTCGGCGTCGAGAACTAGGACCAGCTCGCCGGGGTGCGAGCGTGAACGGCGGCGGTGAAGAGGTCGCGGCGGCGCGCGCGGCGGTGCCAGCACCGTGGAGCCCCCATTGTGTTCGAGATCCGGATCACGGCCGCGGATCTCGAACGGTTCGGTTGCTGAGCGAGCTCCACGGGCGAAATCGCAGACGCCCAACCGGGTTTCGCACGAATCGGTTGCTCTCGGGACCCGCCCGCGTCTTCCCCGTCGTTGTGCGGCCGAACGGAGCGCCCCGGCTCACCCGTGCCGTCCGGCGCGCCGGGGATCGTGAGGACGCTCACAGCGTCACGGACCCGGCGTGGCGTCAGGACGCGGGAATCGTCACCAGCGCCGCGCTGCCGTGCGGCACCGACACGGCGAAGCCGCCGCCGGTCACCGCGACCGGGGTGGTGTGCGGCGCCGGAAGCACCCCGGTGCTCGTCATCGTCCCGTAGCTGTTGCCGCCGAGCGTGACCGCGCCCCGGGCGCTGATGCTCGGCGCCAGCATCCGCTCCACCGAGGCCCGGGTGGCTCCGGGCATCGCCACCTTCACGGTGCGCGTGCGCGTCGAGGACTTGTTGATGAGCACGACGCGCGTTGTGCCGTCCGGGGCGCGGGTCGCCCATGTGCTCAACCCGGCGGCATGGCCGTGGCGGCCCAGCGCGATGAGCCGCGACCCGGCCGGCGCCGCCTGCGCGAACAGTTGCAGGCCGTAGTAGACGGGCTTCACGCTCGCCTGCCACCGGCCCCCGGTGTGGCGAAACGCAAACAGCTGGTAGGCGGCGTTGGGCAGGGTGTGCATGTCGATTCCGTCAACCCCGGCGTGGACGAGCGAGAACAGGGCGTCGGTCACCCAGAGCGCGCTGGCAAACGTGTCGCTGACTCCGGGCATGCCTCGGCAGGCCACCGAGTTGAGCTCGTCGACGCGCAGCAGGCGGTGGCGGCTGTGGGCGATCCGGATCCACGGCCGCAGGCTGGCGGCGAGGCCGCCGGTCGCGTACTCAGAGAGCAGGTGCGGAATCGACGGGTACTGCGGGTTGGCCGGCCCCACGTTGCAGTTGCGCAGCGGGTAGCGATGGACGGTCATCGTCGTCAGCCGCGGCAGCCGGCGCAGGAAGCCGGGCATCGAGCCCGCCCAGGAGCCCGGGCCCGGGGTGGGGCCGGTGGCCAGCGCCGGCCCGGCCAGCGTCGTCCTGGGCAGCGCGCGCACGACGGCTTCGTACTGGCGGCGGAAGGTGCTGTACGGGTAGTTGGACGGGCGGGCCGTGACCGGGATGCCGAACACCGTGTGGTAGACGGCGATCTTGGAGTAGACGTTGGGCTCGTTGCCGATCTCAAGGGCGTCGAGGGAGCCGCGACCGAGCGCCTTGAGGTAATCGCGGGCCTCGGCCGCGGCCAGCGCCGGCTGGTTGGCGGCGAGGTTGAGCCCCATGATCATGTGGGCGCCGAGGGCGTGTGCCAGGGCCGCCGTCGTGGCCATCCAGCTCGGCGTCAACCGGTAGCTGACCCACGCCGGGGGGTGCACGCCCCGGGCCGGGGCGTAGGAGACATCGCTGCTGTCGCCGCCGATGCGCAGCACCGGCGCCTGTCCCGGAGTGAGGTTGCGGATCAGCTGGACGAGCACGGGGTTGATCCGCCGGGGATCGGATCCCGTGTACGCGCGCACCGCCTGAAACTCCAAAGAGAAGCCCAGATACCCGGGCGCGATCGGCCGGCCGCCGGCGCCGGTGGCAGGCGACAGGGTCAGCGACGGCGCGGGGGTGCGCGCCGCGGCCACCACCGCGGCGGCGCCGGCCCCGGCGGAGCCCAGGCCGGAGCCTGAGCCCGGGGAAACGGCCGCCGGCCCGGTGGAGGTGTCGGCCGCCTCGGCGGAGCCGGCCGTCGAGCCGCCGGTGCTCAGCACGATGGCGAGCACCGCCGCCGTCAGCAGCAGGGCGGCGGCTGCGCCGGTGAGCCGCCACAGGGTGCGCCGGGAGACCACTAGTAGGCGCCGTCCCGCAGCGCCGCCTCGGTCTCCGCGATCGCCTGCTCGGCATCGCGAAACCAGATCGCCCGCATGCCCAGATCCCGGGCCGCGTCGCAGTTGACCTCGATGTCGTCGATGAAGACCGCGGACGCGGCGGCGACCTCAAGGCGGTCAAGGGTCAACTCATAGATCCGGCGCTCCGGCTTACGGCTGCCGACGAACGCCGAGTCCACGACAACGTCGAAGATCTCGTCCACGGGCAGCATGGCGCGCCACAGGGGCTCCCATTCGCGCACGTTGTTGGTGCAGATGGCGAGCTTGTAGCCGCGCCCGCGCAGCCCGCGCATGTACTGAATCATCGGCTCGTTGGGCTCAAGGTTGGCGAAGTAGCGCTCGCCGAAACCCGCGAGCTCCACCGGCCGCTCGAGCTGCGCGCTCAGCTGGTCGCCGAGCATCGAGAGGAAGGCGGCCTCGGTGATCCGCGCCGTCTCCAGCGCAAACAGCGGGTTGACGCCGTCGCGCTCGGCGATCGCCGCCATGGCCGTCCCCAGCTGCTCCAGCGAGATGCCTGACGACTCCTGGAAGGCGAGGAACGAGCCGAGCAGCGGAGAGGTGAGCACGCCGCCGAAGTCGCTGATGACCGCATCGATTCTGTCCACTAAACGCCCCTACAGGCCGGCGAGCACGTAGACCCCGGCGCCGTCATGGCCACGGCTGTGACAGCGCAGCGGCACCGCGCGCACCTCCATCCCATCGGCGGTGACCGCGCCGCCCGCGGCGGCGGCCTCGCCGGAGGCGCGGCGGGGAAACTCGTTGTCGCCCTCCCCCACCCACAGCTCGAGGTTGACCCGGGTGGGGACGCCGGCGCGGTCATACGTCGTGGACAGCCGCGGGTCGCTGACCGCCAGTCGCCGGTCCGGGTCAAACAGGGTGGCCGCCACGCGGTCGGACTCCTGCCCGCGATGGCGCGCATCCCGGAGGGCGAGCAGGGTGAAGGCCTCATCGGCGCCGAACCAGCCGGTGACGGCGCGCAGCGAGCCAAGCGAGCCGGCGTCGACGTCCTCCATCACCGTCCGGCTCCCCACGCCCTCGACGCGGTGCTGCTGTCCGCCGAGCGAGATGCTGCCGTGCACGCGGCACAGCTCCTGCACACCGTCCCCCGTCGCCGGCGCGGCAGACTCGCCCGCCGCCGGCGCTCCGGTCACGGCTTCGACGCGCAGGTCAAACTCCGGCCCGGCCAGCCGCCAGTCCGAGCCGTCCACCGACCAGGACTGCTCGTTCAGCGGCCACGCGGCCGTGTGACCGGCAGCGTCGCCGGCCACCAGCGCCGCGCGGCCGGAATCGACGACCGCCCCCCACAGGCGCCCGCCGGGGTCGCCGAAGGCGAGCGTGCGCAGCCGTCCCTGCCCGCGGCCGCTCATCGGGGCAGCCGGGCGGGAGTGGAGCTGATGTCGGTCGCCGTGGCGTCGACGTCGTAGCTGCGGGCGGAGGTGCCGGGGAACCGGGCCGCGGCGGCCACCAGACGGCTCTGGAAGTTGCGCACCAGCGCGCTGCCGGCCAGCAAGCGGATCGGCCTCAGCAACAGCGCCGCGCCGGCCAGATCGGTGATGAACCCGGGGACGACGAGCAGCGCGCCGCCGAGCACCACCAGCGCGCCATCTGTCACCTCGCGGCCGGGCGGGCGTCCCGCCGCGACCGCGGCGCTCAGCCGCCGCCAGGCGACCCGGCCCTCGGCCCGCATCAGCCACAGGCCGGCCGGCCAGCTGAGGACGAGCAGCAAGATCGTCAGCGGCACCCCGATGAGATGGGCGACGCCCACGGCGGCCAGGATCTCGGCGATCGGCCAGAGGATGAGCAGCACGGCAAGCATCACCCCACAGGCTAGAGCCCGGCGCGTAAGAGAGTCGTTATAGACCGAGCGCCGACTCGACGGCGGCCAGGACGGACGCGTCGGGCTCGTCATCCGGATCCATGCCCAGCTGGGCCCGGGCGCCGCGCTCCCAGTTGAACAGCCCGGCGTCGAGGGCCTCCAGCGGCAGGTCGCACGCCGTCGCCAGATCGGCCGCCCGCCGCTCCAGCAGCATCGTGTCGCCGATCCCAAAGACGCGCTTGGCCGCCACCGTGACGCCGTCGTTGCCGCCGAGGGACAGGCTGGCGGCCCGCAGGTCATAGACGCCGAGGCGGCCGAGCGAGGCCAGCAGCTCAAACCGGGCGCCGCGGTGCAGCCCGGGCAGCGCCAGGCGCTCGAAGACGCGGGCGAAGCGGCGCTCCGGCATCCAGGCGGCCTCGCCGCCGAACGCGGCGGCCTGGGAGCCGGCGCGCTGCGCCCACGCCCGGTAGGCCTCAAGTGTGCGCGCACCGCGGGCCGGGTCATGCGCGGTGCGCGGCCCGGTGGACACGTCCTCCAGGCGCGGCAGCTCGGCGGCGCTCCAGTCAGTGCGGACCTGCTCGATGCCGGCAAACGGGGCCTCGCCCTCAAGCGGGCCGAAATAGGCGATCAGGAACGCCAGCCATGTGCGCTCCTCGATGTCTCGCGCCGGGTCGGCGACCTCCGCGTACAGGCCGGGCGGATCGGCGGCCAGGCGGGCCAGGCGGGTGGCGGCGAAGGCCAGCTCGGCGGCAAGCCGCTCGGCGTCCGCACTTGACCGCAGGCCGGGGACGAGCCCGGACTGAAAACCATCGTCGACTCCGCGGGCCATCCGGCGGACGGTGACCCCGTGGGCGCTGCGGGCGCCGGAGCGCGCCGACCCGGACCGGCGCACCGAGGCCGGCTGGGTCGCAGAGCCTGCGCCGGTCGACGCGCCGGCGCGCTGAGGCCGGGTCGTCTGCCCCCCGGGCGAGACGATCGGCCGCATCTCCACCGCCTGCTCACGGGCGCAGATGGGGCAGTTCTGAATGAGGCGGTTGTGGCGGCAGAAGCTCGGCATCGACGGCGCTGTTCACTATAGGTCGGCGGTGGCGGTCGGCCGTCGCCGGGCGGCTTGGCCACCCGCCCCGGCGGTCAGGTCATGCCGACGCGCCCGCCGGCGTCTCGTCTCCCCGCCCCGCCCGGGCCGGCACCGGCAGCCGGTGCCCGGCTGCCTGCGCGCGCCGCTCTCCGGCCCGCCGCTCCCGGTCCAGCCGGTACAGGTAGGTGTCGAAGTCGACCTCCATCGTGTGGCGCGGGGACGCCACGTAGCGCTTGAACATCGCCGCTCGCTCCCGGCGGATGTCCCGTTCCATCGCCGCCCGGGACGGAAGGTGGTACTCGCCGCGTAGATACGCGGCGATCCAGCGGCCCTGGGCCTCGGCCAGCGGCATCGTCGCCCCCAGGGGCTGGAGCAGCGCGATGAAGAAGAGGTTGTCGATGCCCGGCTTGACGACGCGGCGAAACAGGGGCAGATCGTTGTCCGGGGCCGAGATGAACTGCTCGTCAAAGAACGGGAAGGTGACCTTGTAGCCGGTGCACCACACGATCACGTCGACCGGCTCTGAGCTGCCGTCCGTGAAGCGGACGCGGTCGCCGTCAAGGGCCGCGATCCCGGGCCGGTAGGTGATCTCGCCATGGGCGATGCGGTTGAGAAAGTCAGAGGAGACCGTCGGATGGGCCTCGCCGAGCTTGTGGTCCGGGCGGGGCAGGCCGTACGTGGTCATGTCGCCGACGCCGAGGCGGAAGATGACGCTGAGAAACGCCTGGCGGACCTTCCAGGGGATCCGCCCGGTGAACGCGTTGACGCCGATCTGGTCAAGCGGCCGGCCGAACAGGTATTTGGGGATGATGTACGCGCCCCGGCGCGAGGAGATGAGCGTGCGCCGGGCCACGAAGCTCGCCTCCACCGAGATGTCCATCGCGCTGTTGCCGATGCCGACGACGAGCACGCGCTGGTCGCGGAAGTCGCTGTTGTCGACGTAGTGGTGGGCGTGCATCTGACGCCCGGCGAACGTCCCGGGGTACGGCGGCTCCGGCCAGCGGGGATCCCAGTGATGGCCGTTGGCGACCAGCAGCGCATCGTAGCGGCGGGTGTCGCCCCCGCTCAGGGTCACCGCCCAGGTTCCGTCGTCCTGGAGTTCGGCGTGCTCGACCGCGGTGTCGAAGGTGATCCGGTCGCGGAAGCCGAAGTGGTCCACGTAGGCGTCAAAGTAGGCGGCGATCTGGGTGTGGTGGGGGAAGTCCGGATAGTCGGCGGGCATCGGGAAGTCCGAGTACTCCATCCGCTCCCGCGAGGTGTTGATGTGCAGTGAGCGGTAGGCCGACGACATGCCGTTGCGGTTGCCGAACACCCAGTTGCCGCCGACCCGGTCGGACGCCTCAAAGCAGTCGAACGGGATGCCCCGCTCGTGCAGGGCCTTGGCGGCCGCGATGCCGGACGAGCCGGCGCCGATGAGGCAGGCCCTGGGCAGTGCCCTCGTGTCCCATGCCATCGCGGGCACCGTACCAGCCCGGGCCCCGTCTCAGGCCGGGGAGACGCTCTCCCCGCGCTCCCGGCGGCGATGCTCGCGGGCTCGCGCCATCACCTCGCGGAAGCTGGTGAAGCGGAAGATGAGCACGAGCGCTCCGAACCCAAGGGCGGAGGTGAGGATGGCGATGGCGATCTGCTGGCCGACCGAGAACGACGCCGTGTCCGGGTTGTGGGCAAAGATCGCCAGCAACAGCGCCTGCTGGACACCGGCTCCGCCGGGTGTGAACGGAAACACGGAGGCGACGACCTGAACGGCGAGGACGAGCAGTGCGTTGCGGACCGAGCCTCCGATGTGAAACGCGTCGAGCAGGGCCCAGTAGGAGGCGAACCGGGCGATCCAGCTGGCGAACTGCCAGCTGGCCATCTCCCGCCGGTAGCGCCGGCGGTCGGTGAGGATCGTCAGGCCGAGGCGGATGCGCTGATAGAAGGCGCGCACCCGGGCCGACAACAGCGCGAAGCCGACGACGAAGGCGATGGCCAGCACCGTGAGCACGAACAGCGTGAAGCGCATGTGCGCCGCGAAGAAGCTGATGTCGAACGCGGGCAGCTTGGAGAAGTCCGGCAGGCGCGGGAACACTCCCTGGGTGAAGGCGAAGGCCATGATCAGCACGCCCATGAACCAGTCGAAGATCGTCCCGGTGGCCAGCGCGGTGGCGATCGTCGGATAGCTGCTCTGCGGGATCGCGATGCGCGTCAAGAACAGCTGCGCCAGGTTGCCGCCGCCGAGCGGGAACACGTTGTTGACCGTGTAGCCGACCATGTAGGCGCCCCACACGTCGCGCCAGCGCACGCGCCCATCCGGGTACGCGGCGCGGACGGCGTTGAACAGGGCCCGGGAGCGCAGCAGCAGATAGACGCCGAACAGCGCCAGTCCGAGCAGCAGCGGCACCCACTGAAGCGCCGCCAGCTGGGAGAAGAACGTCCCGGCCGAGGACAGGAGGCTGCTGATCGTGTCCAGGACGGAGTTGCCCTGGTGGTGCACGATGACGATGTCACGCGTGCCGCCCGCGGCACCCGTCACCAGAAAGCGGTGCGCCAGTTCAGACGCCATGCTCACACGGTGCCACAGCTGCCAGTCGGCGAAAAAGGGTCACTGTCGGGGTCTGAAAAGAGGACCGGGGGGCCCAGATCCATCTGGGCCCCCCGGAGAGTCAGGGAAGTGGGGGCGCAGTTCCCTGACCGACAGGGGCGAGTTTCCCCGTCCCAAGCCTTGAGTAAACCTCAATGCCCCGAACAATTTCGTCTAGGCGCAGCGAGAGCGCCGCACCACCAGAAATAACCTAGCAGTTTCATGGCCGCGGGGGGACGCATTTTCGGATGAGCACCCCGCAAAATGTGGGGTTCCAACATCGACCGGGTGGCGACGAGCTCAGCGGTCGCGCGTGGCCGGCCCGGTGAAGAACTCCTCGCCGGGCCGTACCGTTCCCGCCGCCTCCGCCTCGTGTCGCAGGGTGCGATCGGCCTCGCCGCTCCACGCGCCGACGGCGAGACGCTCGCGGTCGGCATCCATGGGGCTGCCGCCGAGATCGGCGTTGACGATCCGGGCGCACTTGCGGCCCTCGGCGATGGCCGTGACCACCAGCGACTGGCCGATGCGCGCATCCCCGCACGCATACACCCGGCCGACCGAGGTGCGGTAGGTCATCTCGGTGCGGATGTTCCCGCGGCGGTCGAGCTCGACGTCGAACTGGGAGACGAGGCCGTCGTGCTCCGGATGCTCAAAGCCGATGGCGACGAGCACCAGCCCGGCCTCCAGCACGAACTCGCTGCCGGGGACCGGCGTGAGGTCACGGGACGAGCTGCCGGTCACCTGGCGGGCGTAGACGTGGCTGACGCGCCCGTCCTTGCCGCCGAAGCCGGTCACCTCGGTGCCCCAGCGGCGCTTGCCCCCCTCCTCCAGCGCGTAGGTCATCTCGGTCCGCTTGGGTGGCAGCGGCCATGGAGCGCGCGGGTCTCCGGCGTCGGTGAGCTTGGCGTAGACGTCGAGCATGACCGTGCTCCGCGCGCCCTCGCGGTGGGCGTTGGAGATGCAGTCCATCCCGGTGTCACCGCCGCCGATGACGATCACCCGCTTGCCGGCAGCGCTGATCTCCGTGCCCGGCTCCGGGTGGCGGACCGGCTGGATGGGCGGGTCCTGGTGGGCGGCGACCCAGCGGTTGCGCTGGTAGAGGTAGTCCATCGCCGGGTGGATCCCGGCCAGTTCGTGCCCGGGGACGTCGAGGCCCCGGGACACCCGCGAGCCGATGGCGATCACCACGGCGTCGAAGCGCTCGTCAAGCTCCTGCGCGGTGATGTCGACCCCGACGTTCGTGTCATAGACGAACTCGATGCCCTCCTGCTCCAGCACGGACACCCGCCGGTCGATGATCCACTTCTCCAGCTTGGCGTCGGGCACGCCGAACCGCAGCAGCCCGCCCGGCGCCTCGTCGCGCTCAAACACGGTGACGGCGTGCCCGCAGCGGTTGAGCTCGTCGGCCACGGCCAGCCCGGCGGGGCCGGAGCCGACGACGGCAACGGTGCGGCCGGAGCGACGGTCCGGGGGATGCGGCTTGATCCAGCCCTCCGACCAGGCCCGCTCGGCGATCGCCAGCTCGATCTGCTCAATCGTCACCGCCTGGTCGTTGATCGCCAGCACGCACGCGGACTCGCACGGGGCCGGGCAGATGAGCCCGGTGAACTCCGGGAAGTTGTTGGTCGCGTGGAGCTGGTCGATGGCGTCGCGCCACTTGTTGCGGTAGACGAGGTCGTTCCAGTCCGGGATGAGGTTGCCCAGCGGGCATCCCTCGTGGCAGAACGGCACGCCGCAGTCCATGCACCGGGCGCCCTGCCGGCGCAGCTCGGCCTCCGGTTGCAGCGCGAAGTACTGGTGGTAGTCATGCACGCGGGCCTGGGGGTCGCGCTTGTCAAAGCCGACGCGGTGGATCTTCAGGAATGCTCCGAGCTCGCCCATGTGACTTCAGCCCCGCTCGCCGGAGGCGGCCAGCGTCGCCTCACGCTCGGCCGCCGCCCGCTGCTCGAGCACGCGCTTGTAATCGCGCGGCATGACCTTGACGAAGCGCTGCAGCGCCCGGTCCCAGGAGGCCAGCACATTGCGCGCCACCAGGGATCCGGTGCGCGCCGCGTGCTCGGAGATGAGCGCCTTGACCTCCGTCTCGTCGGCCTCGGCCAGCGCCTCCAGGTCGACGAGCTCGGTGTTGCAGCGCTCCTCAAAGCGCCGGTCGCGGTCATAGACGTAGGCGATGCCGCCGCTCATCCCGGCGGCGAAGTTGCGCCCGGTGGTGCCGAGCACCACCACCCGGCCGCCGGTCATGTACTCGCACCCGTGATCGCCGACGCCCTCCACCACCGCGTGCGCGCCGCTGTTGCGCACGGCGAAGCGCTCACCGGCCAGGCCGCGGATGAACGCGCGGCCGGCAGTGGCGCCGTAGAGCACGGTGTTGCCGACGATCATGTTCTCCTCGGCGCGGAACAGGGCCGTCTCCGGAGGCCGGACGGAGACGATCCCGCCGGACAGCCCCTTGCCGGTGTAGTCGTTGGTCTCGCCGCGCAGCGAGAACGTCACCCCGGGCGCCAGCCACGCGGCGAAGCTCTGTCCCGCCGACCCGGAGAACGAGATCTCGATCGTCCCCTCCGGCAGGCCGAGGGCTCCCCGGCGGCGGGCGATCTCCCCGGACAGGATGCCGCCGACGGCGCGGTTGACGTTGCGCACCGGGATGGGGCCCTGGCGGACCTGCTCCCCGGACTCGATCGCCGGCTCACACGAGCGCACCAGCTCCCAGTCAAGCGCGTCGTCAAGCACTGGAACCTGCTTGCGGGTGTGAGACCGCGGCACCTCCGGCGGCAGATCGAGGGTGCCGAGCACCATCGAGAGGTCGACGCCGCGTGACTTCCAGTGCTCCACGGCGTCGTCGGTCTCCAGCAGGTCGGCGCGGCCGATGAGGTCCTCAAAGCGCCGGATGCCCAGCCGGGCCATGATGCCGCGCACCTCCTCGGCGACGAACATCAGATACGCGGTCACGTGTTCCGGCGTGCCGCGGAAGCGCGCCCGCAGCTCCGGATCCTGGGTGGCGACCCCCACCGGGCACGTGTTCAGGTGGCAGACGCGCATCATGATGCAGCCCATCGCGATCAGCGGCGCGGTGGAGAGGCCGAACTCATCGGCCCCCAGCAGGGCGCCGATGACGATGTCGCGGCCGGTCTTGATCTGACCGTCGACCTCGACGGTGATCCGCGAGCGCAGGTCGTTGAGCAGCAGTGTCTGCTGGGTCTCGGCGAGGCCGATCTCCCAGGGGATGCCGGCGGACTGGATCGAGGACTGGGGCGAGGCGCCGGTGCCGCCGTCGTGGCCGGAGATGGTCAGGTGGTCGGCGTTGGCCTTGGCGACGCCGGCGGCGACGGTGCCGACGCCGACCTCGGAGACGAGCTTGACCGAGACCGAAGCGGTGGGATTGGCGCAGCGCAGGTCATAGATGAGCTGCTTGAGGTCCTCGATGGAGTAGATGTCGTGATGCGGCGGTGGGGAGATGAGCCCCACGCCGGGCGTGGAGTAGCGGATCTTGGCGATGTACTCGTCGACCTTGTGGCCGGGCAGCTGACCGCCCTCGCCGGGCTTGGCCCCCTGGGCCATCTTGATCTGCAGCTGGTCGGCGTTGACGAGGTAGTCGATCGTGACCCCAAAGCGCCCGGACGCGATCTGCTTGATCGCCGAGCGGCGCCGGTCGCCGTTGGCGTCCGGAACAAAGCGTGCCGGGTCCTCCCCGCCCTCACCGGTGTTGGACTTGGCGCCGAGCCGGTTCATGGCGATCGCCAGCGTCTCGTGGGCCTCGCGTGACAGCGCGCCGAGACTCATCGCGCCGGTGGTGAAGCGCTTGACGATCTCGGTGGCCGGCTCCACCTCGGCAAGCGGCACGGGCTCATCGGCGAACCGCAGCTTCATCAGCCCGCGCAGCGCGGCCGTTGCCGTCGACTCCTCGTTGGCCATGCGGGCGAACTCGTCGTAGGTCTCCTGGGGATCGCGGGCGACAGCGCCGCCGGGTGTCGCGGCGCGGTGGCCGTCCATGCCGCCACCGTTTGTTGCGTCGGCGGCCGCGGCCGCCCGGACCGCGTGCTGAAGCGTGGCCACCGTGTCCGGGTTCCAGATGTGCCGCTCGCCGTCACGCCGCCACTGCAGGACGCCGCCGACCGGCAGGACCTCGCGCTCGGTCCGCGGGTAGGCGCGGAAGTGGCGGCCCAGCGCCTCGGCGGCCAGGACCTCCAGGCCGACGCCTCCGATGCGCGACGCCGTGCCGGTGAAGTGCGTGTCGATCAGCTCCGGCTCCAGCCCCACGGCCTCGAAGATCTGCGCGCCGCAGTAGGACTGGATCGTCGAGATGCCCATCTTCGACAGCGTCTTGAGCAGGCCCTTGCCGATCGCCTTGACGATTCGCTCCTCGGCCTCCTCGCGATCGATATCCGCGGGGAGCAGGGAGCGATCGGCGAGCTCGTCGAGCGACTCGAACATCAGGTACGGGTTGATCGCCGCCGCGCCGTAACCGATCAGCGTGGCCATGTGGTGGATGTCACGCGGCTCGCCGGACTCGATCACCAGCCCGGTGCGCAGGCGTGTCCCGCGGCGCACCAGATGGTGATGGACGGCGGCGACGGCCAGCAGCGACGGCATCGCCACCCGCTCCGGGCCGACGTTGCGGTCCGAGAGGATGAGGATGTTGGCGCCGTGGTCGACCTGGCTGGCGGCCTCGTCGCAGAGCGCCTCCAGCCGGCGCTCCATGCCGTCCGGGCCGGCCTCGATCGGCCAGGTGATGTCAAGCGTGGCCGCATCGAAGATCTCATGCGAGACCTGCCGGAGCTTCTCCAGCTGGTGGTTGCGCAGGATCGGCTGCGGCATGACGAGCTGGTGGGCCTGCTCCGGGGCCTCGGTCAGCAGGTTGAGCTCGGCGCCGACGCTCGCCTGCAAGCTCATCACGACGTTCTCGCGCAGCGGGTCGATCGGCGGGTTGGTCACCTGCGCGAACAGCTGCTTGAAGTACGCGAACAGCGGGGGCTGTCGGTCGGACATGACGGCCAGCGCGGCGTCGTTGCCCATGCTGGCCACCGGCTCCTCGCCCTTGGAGGCCATGGGCGCGATGATCATCCGCAGGTCCTCCTGCGAGTAGCCGAACGCCAGCTGCTTGGAACGCAGCGGCTCGACGCGCGGAGCCCGGGGGTCGCGCTCCGGCAGGTCGTCGATGGCCACGACCGAGCGCTCGTACCACTCCGCATAGGGCTTGCGGCGCGAGACGCGGCGCTTGACCTCCTCGTCCTCGACGATGCGGCCGTCCTCGAGGTCGAGCAGGAACATCTTGCCCGGCGCCAGGCGCCCCTTGCGCGAGACGTGCTCCGGCGCCACGGTGATGACACCCGTCTCGGAGGCGAGCACCACGTAGCCCTCGGTGTCCTGGACCCACCGCCCGGGTCGCAGGCCGTTGCGGTCAAGCACAGCGCCGGCCATGCGCCCGTCGGTGAAGGCGATGGCGGCCGGCCCGTCCCACGGCTCCATCAGACAGGAGTGGAAGTCGTAGAAGCCCTTGACGTCCGGGTCGAGGTCCTTGCGCGTCCGGTAGGCCTCCGGGACCATCATCATCATCGCGTGGGCGATCGAGCGCCCGCCGAGGACGAGCAGCTCCAGCACGTTGTCGAACGTCGCCGAGTCAGACCCGCCACCGCGGACGACGGGCAGGACCTTGTGCAGGTCGTCGCCGAACAGCTCGGAGGCGAGCTGCGACTCACGGGCGCGCATCCAGTTGACGTTGCCGCGCAGCGTGTTGACCTCGCCGTTGTGGGCGATCATCCGGTACGGGTGGGCGAGCTCCCAGCTGGGGAACGTGTTGGTGGAGAACCGGGAGTGGACCAGCGCCAGTCGCGACGCCACCCGCGGATCGCGCAGGTCCGGGAAGTACCGCGGCAGCTGGGGCGCGGTGAGCATCCCCTTGTAGACCATCGTCTTGCTGGAGAAGCTGGGCAGCGCGATCTCGGTCCCGGCGGCGCGCTCGACGACGCGCCGGATGACGTACAGCTTGCGCTCGAACGCGTCCTGGTCCTCGATCTCCGGCGCGGCCTCGACGAGGACCTGGCGAATGGCCGGCGCCGACAGGCGCGCGGTCTCCCCCACGTAGCGATCGTCGACGGGTACGTCGCGCCACCACAGGACCTTCTGGCCCTCGGCCTGCACCGTCTGCTCGATCAGCTGCTCAAAGGCGCGGCGACGCTCCGGATCCGCGGGCAGGTAGCAGACGCCGACGGCGTAGCGGCCGGGGGCCGGCAGATCGATGCCGGAGACCGCCCCGCGCATGAAGGCATCGGGAATCTGGATGAGGATGCCGGCGCCGTCACCGGTGTTGGGGTCGGCGCCCTCGGCGCCGCGATGCTCCATGTTCTCCAGGGCCTCAAGCGCCTTCTCCACCACCGCGTGGCTCGCCTCGCCCCACAGCTTGGCGACGAGCGCGATGCCACAGGCATCGTGCTCGTGTGCTGGGTCGTAGAGACCGTTGGGCGGGTGAAACCCGCTGGCGATGCGGTACATGAAGCGGTGCCTCGTTGGCAGGTCGGTGGGCAGGCAGGCACTGCGCGCGGCCGCCAAATCGTACCAACGGCCGGGCTGATCGCCCCGGGAGGGAGAACTACTGTTTCGCCTTGGCGCGCCGCTTGGGGGCGGCTGATCCTGATGACTTGGGCGCCGTTGAGCGGGAGCGGCCCTTCGCCGGGGCCGGTTTGGGCGCCGGGGCGTCGGAGCTGCCGGCGCGCACCTCGGCGAGGCTCGCCTCCAGCGCTGCCATCAGGTCCGGCGCCGGAGCCACCTCCTCCGCCTCCGGCGCCATCGCGATCTCCTCGCCGGCCGCCTTGCGCTCGATGAGCTCCAGCACGCGCTCGCGGTATTCGTCCTTGAACCGTCCGGGATCGAAGTCGGCCGAGAGCGAGCTGATCAGCTGCTGGGCCATCGTCAGCTCCCGATCGGTCGCCTCCGCCTCGCCGATCGCGTCCAGCTCGTCGAGCCGGTCCGGGGCGAGGACCTCGTCGCCGAACAGCATCGTCGACAGGGCGATCACCTGCCCCGTCGGCCGCAGCGCGCACAGCTGCTGCTTGGAGCGGATCACGATCTTGCCGATCGCCACCTTGCCGGATTCCCGCATCGCCTCCAGCAGCAGCCGGTAGGCCTTGGCCCCGCCCGCCGCCGGAGCCAGATAATAGGAGTGGTCGTAGTAGATGGGGTCGATCTCCGCGAGGTCGACGAACTCCTCGATGTCGATCGTCTTGGTCGCCTTGGGGTCGAGCGCCTCCAGCTCCTCCGGCCCGATGAGCACGTAGCGGTCCGGCGTCAGCTCATAGCCCTTGACGATGTCCTCGTAGGCGACCTCCTCGCCGGTGGAGGGATCGACCCGCTTCTGGCGGATGCGCGCCCCCGTCTTGCCGGAAAGCTGATGAAAACGGACGGTCTTCGGCGAGGTGGCCGTGTACATCTTGACCGGCACGTTGACCAGGCCAAAGCTGATGGCTCCACTCCAGATTGCGCGGGGCATGAACGCTTTGTACTACCCCGGCGCCTCCGCGGGCAAGCCCTGACGGCTCTCTTGCCGGCGCCGAC
>DASSZQ010000289.1:0-2163 GCA_035702755.1 Solirubrobacteraceae bacterium
GTCAGGTAGACGACCGGCTCACCCCCCACTTCGGTGGTGAAGACCTGCTGGCGGTAGTCGACCGACCCGCGCCGCAGATCCGCGACGTAGAGCGGCTCGCCCGGATCAGGCGCGATCCGGGTCGACTGCGACCAGGGGCGCGGCTGCGAGCCGGCGAGCAGCTCGTACTCCGCCCATCCGGTGTAGATGTCGCCCTCGGGAGTGATCTCACCGCCCGGCACCAGGCCCGGTACGGCGAGCTGCTCGGTGGGCGTGGCCAGAAAACCGGTGAGCGGCGTCGCCTGAGCCCCGCCGCCCGTAAAGGCCGCGCCGACGGCGCACGCCGCGACGGCGAGCAGCCGGGCAGTCGCCCTCCCCCACCGAACCGACGTCGCCGCCGCCATCAGGGTCGGGCACCCTACCACCGAGCGCCCCGGCCGGCGCCTCCCGGTCCGCCCGATGGCGGACCGGAGGCGCCTGGCTCAGTGGTCCCGGCGCGCGTGCCGGGGCAGCCACAGGACCGACACCGCCGCCGCCACGAGGAACCCGACGGCGACGAGCAGCCCGCGCGCGGCCCCGCCCACGAACGCCGCCGCGCCGGCGCGTATGCCGAGCCCGTCGAACAGGACCGTTCCCGCGGCGGCGATCCCCACCGACATGGCGAACTGCTGGACGGACTCGAGCAGCCCCGATGCGGACCCGATCTCGTGATGGGCCACGCCCGCGAGCACGATGTCGAACATGGGGACGAACACCATCCCCATCCCGTAGCCGGTGAGCGTGAGCGGCCCGGCGAGCTGCCAGAACGCCAGCGAGGCACCGGCGGCGTGCAGGACGAGGACGGTGACCAGCAGCCCGACGGCCATGACCGAGGTCCCGATGAGCATCGTCAGCCGCCCGAGTCGTCCGAGCAGGATCGATGAGGTGATCGAACCGGCGATCGCGGCCACCGGGATCGCGGCGGTCTCCAGGCCCGCGTGCAGCGGGCTGTCGCCCAGACCGGCCTGCAGCATCACGTTCAGCGCGATCATCATCCCGCCCATCGCGGCGATGAAGCACAGGACGGTCCCCAGACCGGCGAGGTAGGCGCGCCGGTGCAGGATCGCGGGGTCGATGAGCGGCGAGCGGCCCTGGCGCACCCGGGCGTGCTGGCGGCGCACGAACCCGCCGAAGGCGAGTGCGCCCAGCCCCATCAGCGCGAACGACCAGGCCGGCCAGCCGTGCGCCCGACCCTCGATCAGGGGATAGACGAGACCGAAGCCGCCGGCCATCGAGAGCACGACGCTCAGCGGGTCGGGGCGAGCGTGCGGAGCGCTCCGGGGCACCACCGGCAGATGGCGTGCGCCGGCGATGATGGCGAGGATCGCCACCGGCACGTTGATCAGGAAGATCGCGCGCCATCCGGAGCCGAGCAGGTTCAGGTCGATGATTCCGCCGCCCGCGAGCGGCCCGGCGATCGCGCCGAGGCCCATCACGGGCCCGACGATCCCGAGCGCCTTCGCCTGCCCGTCGGCACCGAACAGTTCCCGGATGAGACCGAAGCACTGCGGCACCATCAACGCGGCGCACGCCCCCTGCAGCGCCCGGGCGGCGATGAGCGTCCCGGGATCCGGCGCGAACGCGCAGAGCGTGGAGGTCGCGGCGAACCCGGCGATGCCGGCGAGCAGCGCGCGCCGGCGGCCCGCGATGTCCCCGACGCGGCTGCCGAGCAGCAGCGTGACGGACATCGCCAGGGTGTAGGCGGCCGAGATCCATTCCAGGACGGCGAACGAGCCACCGAGATCCCGGCGGATGGCCGGCGCGGCGGTCTGGGCGATCGTGGAGTCCAGCAGGTCGATCAGGCAGGCCGCGATGACGACGGCGAAGCCGATCCAGGCCGAGCGCGCCCTGCGTGGTGCGGCGACCTGCGGCTGTGGGGGAAGGGAGATGGTGGGCATGGCGACCAGCCTCCGGGAGATTGAGGACAGTCCCGGTCCCCTTTGCTGATGCTCAGGACAGTTTCCGTCCTCAATTGGGGTCATCATCCGACGGGATGATCGAGACCTCCGCCCGGCTGCTCGCCCTCCTCTCGCTGCTGCAGATGCGCCGGGAGTGGACCGGCGCCGAGCTGTCCGCGCGCCTGGAGGTCGATGTGCGGACGGTCCGCCGCGACGTCGAGAAGCTGCGGTCACTCGGCTACCCGAT
>DASSZQ010000056.1:0-17676 GCA_035702755.1 Solirubrobacteraceae bacterium
GTCGCGGACTGCGGTCCGCTGGGTGCCACGGCCGGGCCGCATCCCAGCCGCAGTGCCGGCGCGCCGGTCGCTGTCGTGCTGGGGACGAACACCGCGGGGACCGACAGGTTGTTGCCCAGCGTTTCGGTCGACCCGCCACCCGTCCCGCCGCCCCCGCCGCCACCCCGGCCGGCCGGCGGGCCCCCCGCGGCCATCGCGCTTGCGGTGACGCCCAACATCGCGACCAGGGTCGCGACCAGTATCAGTAGACGCCTCATCTGCGTCCTCCTTCTCTTCACGCGCCGCTCGTTCCAGCCGCAGCAGGAAAGCCCCCTACACGTTCTCTGCCCCGGTGCCCGACCGGCCGAATCGCACCATCGAACACATGCGCTCATTCTGCGCTCTCATCTGGCGGCGCACATCGGGGAAAAGGTGGAAGCTGACCATGCAGATAACCCCGCGGACGCTTTCCGGAAACGTGCAGGTCATGACCGCTTTTTGCTGCGATGAGGGGAGGCTGGTGTCGCAGCAATCCACGGATGCGGGACGCCGAGACCCAAGACGGTGTCAGCGTGACCTGCACCGGGCCCGCCCACAAGCCGCCCGGCGTGCCGCTCACCCGGCACGACCAAATGAACGGCCTATCGGCAGAACATCCACATCGCGGCGGCGGCCCGTGCGCCCGTGGGCGCGCGCGGCTGGCTAGCGCTTCTTGGTCGGAGCGGTACCGAAGACGTGGTCCCAGAACGGGGCGCTGACGCCGTAGCCGCGCTCGTGGTTCTGGAAGTGGTGGCGCATGTGCAGCTCACGCAGTCGGCGGCCGAGGGCCGTCGTCGGCCGGTGATGGTGCACGTGATAGTGCAGCATGTCGTAGGCGAGATAGCCGGCCAAGAAGCCGGCGCCGAACGGCAGGAACGTGGGGCTGCCGAGCACGAGCGAAAAGACCCAGACGAACAGCGCCGCCAGCGGGATGCTGACCGACGGGGGCATGACCAGGCACATCGGATCATTGGGGTGGTCGTGGTGGACGCCGTGGATGATCCAGTGCAGGCGTGCGCCGATGCCCTTCTCCGGCTCAAAGTGGAACACGATCCGGTGCAGCCAGTACTCGGTCAGCGTCCAGAACAGGTAGCCGCACAGCACCCACAGCACGGTCAGCGCCCCCGCCCCGTGGATGAAGCCCTCGATCAGCAGCACCGCGATCACCGGCACAAACAGGATCGGCGGCACCGCCGGGTGCACCCGGGAGAGCTTGTCCAACAGATCGTTGTCGAACATGCGCGGCGATGCGCGCAGCCGGTCGCTGCGGCTCAGACCGTTCAGTTCATCGGCGCCATGACTGGCCATCAGCCCGAATTCTACCGAGCCGCCGGGGTGCAACCGCGAGTCTGCGGGTCGCCGCCGCGCCGTCGATCACGCCGCGGGGCCGCCGGGCCGCGGATCAGGCCGAGCCGGCGGCGTCCGGCATGGCGAGAACGACGTGACGCAGCGACAGGGCGATGAACTCGCGCCGCTCGACTCCGTTTGAACCGTCGAGGCTGGTCACCTCCACATCGGTCAGCGCCAGGAACTCGCGCTCGGAGCTGTTGAGGTAATCGGTCAGCCGCGAGCGATAGCCGTCGGTCGGCAGGCGCAGCACGCCGCGGATCCGGTGGCGGTCGGTCTCGACAATGATGCGCTCGTCCCGTTGCTCCATCCGCCGGCACGATACCGGTCCACCTCCCCGCCGGTGCCATCCTCTCGACAAATGGCCAAGGCACCGGCACCTCGGTGGTGGCAGGCGCGCCGCGCGCAGAACCGCAAGCCGGCCACCTACCGCTGCCCGTTGTGCGGGGAGTTCCTGCCCGCCCTCAGCGAGCACATGCTCCTGTTCCCGGAGGGCGACCACGCCCGCCGCCGTCACGCCCACACCCAGTGCGTGCTGCGGGCGCGCCGGGAGGGGCGTCTGCCGACCCGGGAGGAGTGGGAGCGGGCCCAGCCCCGGGCAACATCGGCGACCAGCGGACCGCCAGGGACCGGCTCCCCGGCCGCCGGCAGGTGGCTGCGGCGTCTGCTCCGGCGATAGGGTGCAGGCCGATGGCGCGCGATCTGCGACTGGGGCTCAACCTCGGCTACTGGGCCGGAGGCCCGCCGCCCGGCGCCGCCGAGGCGATCCGGGAGGCCGACCGGCTGGGCTTTGATTCGGTGTGGACGGCCGAGGCGTATGGGTCAGACGCGCTCATGCCGCTGGCCTGGTGGGGTGCCGGCACCGAGCGGATCAAGCTGGGAACGGCCATCGTGCAGATCTCGGCGCGCACGCCGGCGGCCACGGCGATGGCGGCGATGACGCTTGACCACCTCAGCGGCGGCCGCGTCATCCTCGGCCTGGGCGTGTCCGGGCCCCAGGTGGTGGAGGGCTGGTATGGCCAGCCGTTCGCCAAGCCGCTGGCCCGCATGCGTGAGTACATCGGCATCCTGCGCGACATCTGGGCGCGGGAGGGGCCGGTCACCAACGACGGCCCCCATTACCCGCTGCCCGTCCCGGACGGGACCGGTCTCGGCAAGCCGCTGAAGTCCAGCCTGCGACCGCTGCGCACCGACATCCCCATCTACCTCGCCGCCGAGGGGCCGAAGAACATCGCGATGGCCGGCGAGCTGTGCGACGGCTGGCTGGCGCTGTTCTACTCACCCCACCACGACGGCTTCTACCGCGAAGCGCTGGAGGAGGGGCTGGGGCGCCCGGCGGCCCGTCGCACGGCGGAGGACTTTGAGGTGGCGGCGACAGTGCCGCTCATCATCACCGACAACGTCGAGGCGGCGGCCGACGCGCTGCGGCCGATGTACGCGCTCTACTTCGGCGGGATGGGGGCGCGGGGGACCAACTTTCACGCCAACGTCGCCATCCGCATGGGCTATGAAGCCGAGGTGGCGAAGATCCAGGAGCTCTACCTCTCCGGCCATAAGGACGAGGCGGCGGCCGCCGTTCCCACCCGGTTGCTTGAGCAGTTGACGCTCATCGGCCCCCCGGACAAGATCCGCCACGACCTGGAGGCGTGGCGGGACTCGATCGTGACGACGCTGCTCGTCGGCGGTGACCCGGCCACACTGCGGGCCGTCGCCGAGATCGTGTTGTAAGGCCGGGCCGGGAAGCGCTGCCCGCCGCTCCCCGGCCCGCAGCCCACCTTCTACGCGGGCGTGTGCGCCGGTGCCTCTGCGCCCGTGGCCAGCCCCGGGATCCCGTCCGGATAGCCCAGCGACGGGACATCGGAGGGGTAGACCTCGTGGCCGTGGACGGCGGTGTCGCCGACCTCCATGTCCTCCTGCGACATTCGCAGCGGCACGAACAGGCCCACGAACTTGAGCAGCACGAACGTGACCGCGCCGGACCAGACGATGATCCACAGCCCCGCCAGCACCTGCCACTTCAGCAGCGTCCAGCTGCCGAACAGCACCCCTGCGGTGCTGCCCGCCGGGATGAGGTGACCCTTGACGCGCGTGTAGAACACGGCCATCCCGGGATCGGCGAACACGCCGGTCAACAGGCCGCCGGCGAGTCCGGCAAAGCCGTGGGTGTAGATGACCCCCAGCGTGTCGTCGACGTTGCGGAACGGCCGCAGGCGGCTCAGGTAGTTCAGAGCGAAGTAGACGATCGTCGTGGCGATCAGCCCAATCAGGATCGCGCCCCAGCCGTTGACATAGCCGGCCGCCGGCGTGATCGCCACCAGGCCGGTGATCATCCCGTTGATGGCGCCGATCATGCTCGGCTTGCGGCCCATCAGGTAGTCCCAGCCAACCCAGCCCATGAACGCCACGGCGGTGCACAGGTTGGTGTTGAGGATCGCCGCCGACGCCGACATGTTCGACGCGTACGGGTCGCCACCGTTGAAGCCGTTCCAGCCCAGCCACAGCAGACCGGCGCCGACGGCCACCATCGCCAGGTTGTTGGGCGCATCCACCTCGCGATCGCGCTGCAGGCGCGGACCGATCACCGCCGCGGCGACGAAGCCTGAGACGCCGGCCGACAGGTGGATGACATAGCCGCCGGAGTAGTCAAGCGCGCCGTGATGGGCGAAGAACCCGCCGCCCCACAGCAGGAACGCGTCCACGGTGTAGACGATCGACGACCACAGGATGACGAGCGGGATCCATGCCTTGAAGTTGACCCGTCCCAGCACGGATCCCAGCATCAGGATCGGCGTGATGCCGGCGAACACGAATTGGAAGTAGACGAGTGCCGACTTGGGGAACGCCTGCGAGCCGACGAGGGGCACGCTGCCCTGGGTCTGCAGTTCGGTCGGACTGAGGACCGGGCCGGGCTTGCCGACGAAGTTCCCAAAGAAGCCTGAATGCGACAGGCCGTGGAACGGGTCGCCGAAGCCCATCTTGAACGCGTAGAGCACCCAGATGATGAGCACAACCGAGAACGCCGCGAACGTGAGCATCATGCTGTTGATCGACCAGCGCTTCTGCATCACTCCGCCGTACAGCACGGCCAGGCCCGGAATGCTCATGAGCCCCACCAGCGTCGCGGCGGTCATCTGCCAAGAGGTATCTCCCGCGTTGAGCCATGTTGGCGCTTCGAGAGGCATGCAACTCCTTCTTTCGATGGACACCCCCGCAACCGCGGGCGGTGGCTGGGCCGGCTGGCCCGTGTGTCGTCCACAGGCTGCTCAACGCGCCCCGCGCGAGCCATAGCCTCACGGCCAGCGATCATCCAAAGCCGGCTGGACATATGGACAACGCCCGCTCGTACGCAGGCAAAAGCCGCGGGCGGGCGCGTCGCCGGCCACGGCAGCACACGCGCCGCAGACGCGCCCGGGGCCGGGGAAGCCGGGCAGATCAGGAGCGGGGGAGGGGGAGGCCCGCGCGGCGGCAGGCCCGCACGAGGGCGACGCGGAAGGCGGCGTTGGCGGTCCCGGGCCCGGCCGGCGCCGCGCACAGCTCCCGGGCGACGCTCCCGCACTCATACAGCTCAGATCCACCGATGACGGTGGCGGCGCTGACGTCGATGCAGCCGTGACCGGACGTGCGCTGCGTGCTGGTGAAGGAGATCAGGACGGCCACCACGAGCGCCGTGAGCAGGGCCGCCCCCAGGCCGGTCATCCATCGCTCACGCGCGCCCATCCGCCGCGGCTGGGCGATCTGGTGCCAGTGCCCGGCCGGGAGCGGCATGCTCAGAACGAGAGCGCGGTGCCGCGCGGCAGCACGATCACCGAGCCGAGCGCGGCATCCAGGCGCGCGCGGGTTGAGCCGCCGAGCGCGATCCGGCCCTCCGGCGCGTTGCTCTGCGAGTCGGCGACGATGAGGTCCGCCCCGCCGCCCACCGACACGACCTCGGCGTCGAGCCTCGCGGCCAGCGACCGCGCCGTCTGCTCAGCCGGTCCCCCCGCATCGCCGGCGGCCGCGACGGAGCAGATCGGCGCGCCGGCGTGGGTGCGCAGCCCCGCCTGAGCGACGCCGATGGCCACCGAACCGCCCTCCAGTAGTCCCTGGGCGGTGCCGCCGGGCTCGGCGCGGCCGGGGGTGGTGCGGTAGTCGGAGCCGAAGAGGATCAGCTGCGCGCCGGTCTCGGCGGCCAGGCGGGCGAGCCCGGCGCTGGTGGACGGGTCGACGACAACGTGGCGGGTGATGTCCGGATCCTCCAGCCAGGCCGCTCCCTGCTCAAGCCGGCGCGCCGCGTCGTACTCGCCGATCTCCTCGCGCCGGGGGTCGTACTCACGGCTGTGGCGGACGTAGGCGAGCGCCAGGCCGGCGCCGGCGGCCGCGAGCTGACGAGCGAGCGCCAGCGCGTCGTCGTCGTTGGTGGTTCCGTCGTAGGAGACGATGACCGATGGCGCCATGACCGGGAATCCTCAGTGACCGCGGCGCAGCGGACATTGGCCGCATGGACAACGTTTGCCCGGCGAGGCTGTCCCGGCGGCGGGCGCGGCCGTTCCGTATGCCACGATCGCTGCCGTGCGCCGCTCCGGCACCGCGATCGTCGCGCTGGTCGTCCCGGCGCTCGTCCACATCCATCTCCACCTCCAGCGCCCGCAGTCCTTTGACTACGCCGGCCTGGCGCTGGCGGCGTTCGCCAGCTGGGTGGGGCTGCCCGGTCCGGGCGAGCCGCTCCTGCTCGCCGCCGCCGTCCTGGCGGCCCGGCACAAGCTCGACCTGGCCGACGTCCTGCTGGTGGCGTTCCTGGCCGCGGTGGCCGGCGGCATCGCCGGGTGGGCGATCGGCCGCATCGCCGGGCGCGCCGTGTTCACCGGGCCCGGGCCGTTCCGCAAGCTGCGCGTCCGGGTGGTCGAACGCGGCGAGGCGATCTTTGACCGCCATCCGGTGATCGCGATCCTGATGACCCCGGCGTTTGTCGCCGGTGTTCATCGCGTTGACGTCGGCGTCTACCAGGCGGTCAACGTCGCCTCGGCGGCCGTCTGGACGCTGGTGCTCGGTGTCGGCGGCTACTTCGTCGGCCCACCGGTGCTCGAGGCGGTCGGGGACCTGGGAACGGGGATGTCCATCGCGGTGGCGGTGGTGCTGGCGGGGATCGTCGCACTCGAGGTGGCGCGGCGCTACCGAAAGCTGAGCCGCTGAGCGGACAACCCGGATTGCCCGGCCGCCGGCGTCGGCGCCGGCACGGGCGCCGGGCGCCACGTTTGCCCCCTGCCAGCCTACAGCTGAGTCTGTGACCAGTTGACCTTGACGACGGGGGGTGTCGGCTGACCGATCTCCAGCTGGATGTCCGCGTGGGGGATGAGCGGGATGGCGCGCGGGCTCTTCGTCCACTGCTTGCCGTTGACCAGGGCCCGCACGGTTCCGTGCAGGGAGGCGATGCGGGTTGAACTGAGCGGCTGGCGCCAGATGTCAAAGAAGTCGCCGAGCGTGTAGATCCGCTTCGTCGGCGACTCGATGTGAATGATCCCGTCATTGGTGTGGGTGTGCAGCCAGTAGATGCACTGGCCGCCGGCGGCTTCCGGCCCCTGGTTGGTCTGCTGCATCGTGGAGCCGGGGATGCCGATGCCGCCGGGAACCGCCCGCGGAGTGCCGTTGTCGAACACGGCGAGGTGGGCATGGATGTGGTAGGCCAGCTGCTCGGTGGACGCGCAGGAGATGCCGTTCACGGTCTTGGTCCCGGTGGTGCTCGCCGGGGCCAGCAGGGGACCCTGCTCCAGGGGCACGCCCTCAAAGCCCATCTGCGCGGCGGTGCCGCTCGACGATTGGGTGGTCGCACCTGACGAGGAGGATGACGTCGTCGCGCCCGCGCTTGCGGTCGCCGAACCGGAGGCGGTGGAGCTGCCGGAGCTCCCGCCGCAGGCGGCGAGGAGCGCGGCGCACACGAGCGCCGCGATGATCATGAGCAGGCGGGGACGCATGGGGTCGATCCAACGGTAGCTGGCTGCCGGTCAGAGGGCATTGGTAGGTTTCGCCGTCGTGGCCGAGGAGCCTGTCAGCGCCGGACTGCCGATGACCACCGCCCTGGAGCTGCCGGGGCTGGTCGTCACCGAGAACCTGGGGGTCGTCTACGGCCTCGTCGTCCGGAGCATGGGCTTCGCCGGGACCGTCTCCTCGTCGTTCAAGGCGCTGCGGCGCGGGGAGATCACTCAGTACACCCAGCTGCTGGAGGACTCCCGGCGCCACGCGATCGATCGCATGGTCGACAACGCCCGGCTGATGGGTGCGGACGCGGTGATCGCCGTGCGCTTTGACTCCTCGGAGATCGGTCAGCAGTTCACCGAGATCGTCGCCTACGGCACCGCGGTCAAGGTGAGCTCGGCTGGGGCGGGCGAGGCGCGGTAGGGGCGCGGCGGTCGGCGGTGCGACTGGGCGACGCTGACCGCGAGGAGCTCTACGAGCGCCTCAGCCGCCACGCAGCGGCCGGTCGCCTGAGCGTCCCGGAGCTGGAGCGCCGGGTCGGCATCGTCGCCGCAGCCACGACGCGTGAGGAGGCGGCGGCTGCGCTTGTCGACCTGCCTCCGCTGCCGGCCGCGCCGTCACCCGGCAGTGGCGCGCGCCCCCGGCGCGGCCGTGGTCACGGCGACGCGGCGGCTCCGGCGGCGGACTGGCGGCCGACCGCCGAGCGCTTCCGCGATCCGCGGACGGGCAACGTCATGCGGGTGTGGGAGGACCCGGCGGGCGGTCGGCACTACGTCGTCGACGACGACCAGGCCTGACGCCCGCCCCCGGGGCTACCGCCGCGAGCTGCCCCCGCCGCCAAACAGCGCGAGCATGAACAAAAAGACGTTGAACACGTCCAGGAAGATCGACGCCGCGATCAGGACCGAACCCTGCATCGGCGTCTGCCGCAGCCGGTTGAAGTCAAAGATCGTGAATCCGCCGAAGACCACCAGACCGAGCACGGCCCAGATCACGTTGGCATGGGGGATGGCCACGAGCATGGCGACGAAGCCGAACACCAGCAGCGCGATCAGTGCCCAGAACAGCGTTCGGTACCAGGACGAGAGGTCTCGCCGGGTGGCGTAGCCATAGGCGCCGAGCGCGCCGACGAACACGGCCGTCGATCCGGCGGCCTCATACAGGACGCCCGGGTTTGCGTGGGCGTAGTAGTTCAGGAGCGGCGCGACGGCGATGCCGAGGATCAGCCCCAGACCGAACAGCAGCGCGATGGCGAGCTGCTCATGGCCGCGAACAGCGGCCGCGCGCAGGCCGAACACCAGACCGAACATCGCGAACAGGAAGAAGATTCCGATGCCGCCCTTGAGGTCCTTGCCGACGTACGCGCCGAGCGCGGTGCAGGCGAGCGTGAGAGCGACGAGACCCATGACCTGACCGAAGACCCCGCGCGTCTGGTCGCGCGTATAGGCCTGGTGATCAACGGCGTATTGGCGAGTGAAGGACATGGCGCTAACGATAGAGGGTCGCGATCCCGTTACCCGCCGATTCATAAGCGATTCATAACCTGGGCGACGCCGCGCCGAGACGGCCCAGATGTCGCGCTACCGCGGTCGTTTCGCGGCCGGGGAGGGTTCCGGTCACGGTGGTGACGGGATGCGCCCGGCCGTTGCCGTCGCCGTCGTCCATACTGAAAGCGTGTCCCAAGCCACGGTGGCGGCGCCGGACGACACCGGAACGCCGCAGAAGACCCCCGTTCCCCGCTCCGCCTGGTCGCGTTTGGCCGCCTGCACCGCTGCGGCGGCGCTGCTGCAGCTCGACGGCACGCTGATCACCGTCGCCCTGCCCTCGGTGGCACGCGGTCTCCACGTCACCGGCAGCTCCACCTCAATCGTCCTCAGCGCCTACTTCGGCGCCTATGCGCTCCTGCTCATCCCCGGCGGCGAGCTCGTCGATCGCTTCGGCGCCCGCCGCCTGGCCCTGTCGGGCCTTGCCCTGTTCGCCCTCGGCGCCGTGTTCGGCGCCCTGTCCGGCAGCTTCGGCGAGCTGCTGGCGGCCCGGATCATTCAGGGAGCCGGCGCCGGGCTGGTGAGCCCGGCCGCGCTCGCCGGGGCTGTCTCCGGGTTCCCACCGGATCGCCGGGGCAGCGCGCTTGGCATCTGGGGGGCGAGCGCCGGGACGTCGAACCTCATCGGCCCGCTGCTCGGCGGCGTGCTGACGGTCGCCTTCGGCTGGCGCGCCGACTGGTGGGCGCTGGTGCCGATGACGCTGGCCGCCATGGTGGCGATCGAGCGCCTGTTGCCCGCGATCGTCCACAACGACGAGGACGGCGGCAACCCGGCGCTGAACCGGATCGTGCTGGCGGCCACAACGGTGGCGGCGCTGACGTTCGCGGTGATGATCGGCTCGTTCTACATCGCCGAGCAGTACCTGCAGCGCGACGCCGGCTTCTCGGCCCTCGGCGCCTCCGGCGCGCTCATCCTGGTCGCCCTGCTCGTCGGCGCCGCGGCGCCGCTCGCCGGACGCCTCGTCGACCGCCACGGTGAGAGGCTCCCCGCGCTCGCGGGATTCATCGCCACCGCCGTGGGCCTGCTCATCCTGGGGATCCCCGGCTTCACCCTGGACGGCGTGCTCACGATCCTCCCTCTCATCCCGGTGGGCCTGGGGCTGGGGATGCTGTTTGTACCGACCTCCCGGGCCGCACTCAACGCCACCCCGCTCGCCTCGCACGGGCGCACCTCGGCCCTGCTGTCGGTGGGACGGCTGCTCGGCGCGGCGATCGGCGCCGGGCTGGCCGGCATCGCGCTCTCCGGGACGCTGACCGCATCGACCGTGCACCGCACGCTCCTGCTCGGAGCGCTGCTCTGCATCGTCATCGGGATCCCTGCCTCCCTGAGCCTGACCCGGCGCTCGCCGCCGGACGGCGAACGCGCCGAGGCCGTCGAGAGCGCCTGACGCCGCCGCGGCCTCGCCCGGGCCGCGCCGGTAGCCAGTTGACGAACCCAGAGCTCCCGTGGTAGTCCATGCAGTGGGACCGCGTCTGCGGCACAACCGCCTGCAGATCGAAGACCCGCGATGTGGGTACAGGAGTGGTGGAGATGGGAGGTATGCGGACTGCGGCGATGATCCCGCGGCGCCGTCACGACGCCGCCGCGATCGCTGTCGCCGACCTGTTTGCCCCCAGCCGGGTGACCCGCCTGCGGGCGCGCCTTCGCCGGTTTGAGCTGGACCGCGCGATCGCCGGCGGTGCCGACCTCGCCGCGTCTCCGCTCCTGGCGGCGCGGGCCGCCCAGCTTGTGGAGCGACGGCACCGGCTGGAGCTGGCGGCCGCCCTGGAGCAGGCGGTGTCGGTGTCGCTCCAATCCCGGGCGCGCCTGCGCACGGTCCCGCGCCGCGAGGCCATGCGCCGCAACCGCCATCGGATGCTTGAGCTTGCCGGCATCCTGCGCAGCGGCCGCCCGGCGTATGCCCGGGGAGTTGCCGTCGTCGAGCTCGTCCTCACCGACGGCGCCGGTCCGGCGTACACCGACGTGCGCGGCGAAGCCCTCGCCCGTCAGCTGCGGCTGGCCCGGGAACGGCTGGGCGGCTAAGGGCTGGAGCCCACCGACCGATGTCGGCTACGGCTGGAGCCCGCCGACGGATGCCGGCGGCGGCTCCGGGGCCCCCGCCGGGTCGGCGGTCGCGCGCAACAGGATCTCGGCCAGCCGGCCGGGCGCGTCCCACATGGGGATGTGGCCGCTGTCGTCCAGCACGACGTTGTGGATGCGGTCCGGGACCCAGACCGGGCGCCGGACGAGCCGGTCATGGTCCGGCCACACGAGCGTGACCGGGCAGCGGATCCGCTCCAGCCCCTCAAACCGCCCGGCTCGCATGGCGTCGTTTGTCTCCCGGAACCCGGGGGCGCGCGCGTAGGCGCGCACAAGGTGGGCGGCGTCGCCCCCGGGAACGCGCCGCGGGTGGGCGACCGAGCCGCGGAGCAGCAGCGTCCGCCCGGGGCCGGTGGCGGCCGCCGTTGCCGCGATTGGCAGCAGCGCCCGCGCCGCCCGGTGGGCGAGGCTTGCCTTGGCCACCAGCGGCTCCGGCCACAGTCCGGCGGGGGCGATCCCGGTCACCGATCGCACGGCCGCGGCCAGGCCCAGCTCCAGGGCGACCCACCCGCCGAGCGAGTTGCCGGCGACGTGGGGCCGGTCGACGCCGAGCGTCGCCAGCTGCTCGGCGACCGCCCCCGCCAGCGCCCGCGGATGCGGCCGTTGACCGCGCAGGGGCGGGGACTCGCCGAAGCCCGGCAGGTCGATGGCGATGAGCTCTCGCTTCTCGCGCAGGCGCGCCACCACCGGCCCAAACACGCGGCGATCGGCGCCGAGCGGGTGCAGGAGCACCAGCGGCGGTCCATGGCCGATGCGGTCATAGGCGAGGCCCACGGTCAGTCCCGGTGCCCGGCTCAGCGCTCGGTGATGGCGGGGCGCATCAGCGGCCCAGCCGCGTCAGCCAGCCGGGGCGCACGATCTCATGGCGTCTCAGCGAGTCGCCGATCAGCCAGAACATCGGCGGCCACAGGCCGACGAATAGGGCCCGGCGCTCCGCGTTGCCGCGCGCCTCCTGATCAACGGTCTTGGCGCGGATCCACAGGCCGATGCACAGGCCGATCGCGCCGAGCGCCGTGGCGTGCATCTGCCAGGACCGCAGCCCGCACTTGTACAAGAATTTGATCAGCACGTGGAGGCGATCGTAGCGAGGTGGTGAAGATTTTCGGCAGCGGGGGAGCGGGTAGCTGTCACGGGCATGCCTCGCAGACCTTCCCCCACGCGGCGCTGGCTAACCGCCGCGACCTGGCCTTTGGGGGTCGCGCTCACCTCCTGGGACTACATGTGGCGGATCACCCCGCTGCACCGCCGCGAGGTGGCGGAGCCCGACGCCACCGGACACCTGCCCCCGCCCCTGCCGCCGGGGGTCGACCACGCCGAGATCCTCGGTGCCGACCGGGGGGAGGGCCCGCTCTTTCATCGGCGCTACCGCACGGCGATCGCCGAATCGCCGGTCGGCTCGGCGGAGCTCATGAGGCGCGTCAAGGCCGACATCAATGCCGCCGCCCCGACGAAGTTCGCGCGGTTTCAGCGCGTGTGGGGTGAGGACGGTCCGCTCCGCGTCGGCCACGAGTTTGTGGTGCGCATGCCGGGACCGTGGGACGGGCCGGTCCGCGTCGTCGCCGAGGACGAGCGGTCGTTTCGTCTCGCCACTCTGGAGGGGCACCTGGAGGCGGGGCAGATCGAGTTCCGGGTGGTGGCGGCGGAGCCGATGGCCTTTGAGATTGAGTCCTGGGCGCGGAGCGCGGATCGCTTCGCCGATTTGCTCTACCAGCACGCCCGCATGGCCAAGGAGGTCCAGCTGCACATGTGGATCTCGTTCCTGGAGGGCGTCGTGTCGCTCGCCGGGGGCCGGATGACGGGCGGGATCGACATCGACACCCGCCGCATCGACAGCGCCTTCTGACCGTGATCGTCGAGCGCATCCCCAAGATCGGCGAGCGGCAGATCGAACGCCGGCTGGCGCGGCTGTCGCGCACGCCGGTCAACTATGACCCGGCGGCGCTGGACCTCGATCATCCTCCCCCCGGCTGGAACATCGACCGCCGTCGCCAGCCGCTGCCCTCGGAGGCGCCGGGCGCGCCCGTCTCCGGGGGCAGCTGGGAGATCGCCTGCCGGCTCATCCGCGGCTATGAGTTCGCCGACCCGTCGCTGGTGCGTGCCCACTATGACCCGCACCGCCCGCTGGAGGGCCGCGAGATGCTGCTGGAGCTGCGCGCCCTCGGCTTGATCAGCGTCTTCGTCGGCGTCCGGGTCGTTCAGGTCTACAACGAGAATCGCCAGGTCGACGGCCGCGAGGCCCGCGTGTTCGGCTGGGCCTATCGCACGCTTGAGGGTCACGTCGAGCAGGGGCAGATGGACTGGCAGGTGTGGAAGTGGCCGGCCACCGGCGAGGTGGAGTTCCGCGTGCACGCCGTCTCGCGGACGGCGCCGATCGCCAACCCGGTCGTGCGGATCGGCTTCTGGGCGCTCAAGGGGCACGAGCGGTCGGTGTTCCTCGACAGCACCAAGCGGCGGATGCGCACGCTGACGGAGCTGGCGCTGGCCGACGAGGGCCGCGGAGACCGGGTGCGCCAGGCGGCATCGGAGCTGACGGCGCGCCGGGTCCCGGCCGGCGACCGCTCCCATGAGGAGGTGGCCCGCAACGTCGAGCGCCAGGTCCCGCCGCGGTAGCTTTCACCACGTGAGCCTTGCGAGCACGCTGCGGATGTATCTCCACCGGCCGCGCCGGCTGCCGCAGCCCACCGATCTCTACGCGCACCGGGTCAGGCTGCTCGACGGCGACGAGCTCGACCTTGAGGCGTGGCGCGGGCATCCGACCCTGTTCGTCAACACCGCCAGCAAGTGCGGCTTCACCCCGCAGTACGCCGGGCTGCAGCGGCTCCATGAGCGCTACGCCGACCGCGGGCTGCGCCTCCTGGGTTCGCCCTCGGCCGACTTCGCCGGCCAGGAATACGGGGAGGCGGCGGAGATCGGTGCCTTCTGCCAGCGCAACTACGGCGTCAGCTTCCCGCTCACCGAGCGCATGTCGGTCCGGGAGCGCCCCACCCCGCTGTGGAGTGACCTGGCGCGCCAACCCAACTCGGCGCCGCCGGTATGGAACTTCACCAAGTACCTCGTCGGCGGCGACGGACGCCTGATCGCCCGCTGGTCGACCCGGACGCCGCCGGAGGACCGCCGGATCATCGCCGCGATCGAGGCGGCGTTGGCCAGCTGACACGGTCACTCCGCGGCGGCAGGGGCGGGCATCCCGGCGTCGAAACCCAGCGCACGCCGGTTTGAAACTGCCACATGGAGGACTGACATGCCCGCGAGCAAGACGACGACCAGCGCCGAGAAGCGCGCCCAGCCGGCGCGCAAGCGCACCACCACCGCCGCCACCAAGCCCCGCCGGCCGCGACGGCGCCAGCCCAGTCACGCCGAGATCTCCGAGCGCGCCTACTTCATCTCCCTGGAGGACGGCGATACCGATGAGTTCGGCAACTGGCTGCGGGCCGAGCGCGAGCTGACCGCCGCCTGAGCCCCGCCCCGGGATTTCCCCGTCGCCGGCGCTGGCCGCCGCCGCCGCCGGTTGGTGGCGGCCGCCGCGCCTACCCGTCAGGCAGCGAGGGCGGGGCGCTGCGGTAGCTGGGGGGCGTGCGCGACAGCCGGATGGGGTTGCGGGTGAGCGCCACGCTTGACCCGTCCGGGCGGGGGACGTCGACCGTCGGCTCCAGCCCCAGCGACTGCGCCAGCCGAAATGCGCCCGCCAGGTCGTTGACCTCGCCGGCGGGCACGCGCGCCGCCGTCAGCCGCGCCGCCCACTCGGCCGCGGATGCCGCCGCCAGGCGGGCCACCAGCTCATCGCGCAGCTCGCGGCGGTGCGCCACCCGGTCGGTATTGGTGGCAAAGCGGGGGTCGCCGGCCAGTCCCGGTGCGCCGATCACCTCGCACAGGGCGGCGAACTGGCGGTCGTTGCCGACGGCGAGCACCAGGTCGCCGGCGCCGGTCTCATACAGCTCATACGGCGAGATGCTGGGGTGGGCGTTGCCCATCCGGCCGGGGACAACGCCCGCGATCGTGTAGGCCGACGCCTGGTTGACGAGCGCTGCCAGCAGCGAGGACAGGAGATTGACCTCCACGCGCTGCCCCTCGCCGCTGCGGTCGCGGTGGCGCAGGGCGGCCAGGATCCCGACGGAGGCAAACAGCCCGGCGAGGACATCGACGAGGGCGACGCCGACCTTCTGGGGCTCACCCTCCGGGGCGCCGGTGATGCTCATCAGACCGCCCAGGGCCTGCACCAGGAGGTCATAGCCAGGCAGCGCGGCACCCTCTCCGGCGCCGAAGCCGGTGATGGAGCAGTAGATGAGGCCGGGCGCGGTGGCCCTCAGCGCGTCGTAGCCGAGGCCGAGGCGGTCCATGACGCCGGGTCGGAAGTTCTCCACAATCACATCGGCGATCTGCGCCTCCGAACGAGCCCGCGCCAGGTCCGACGTCCGGCTGAGGTCGAGGACGATGCTGTGTTTGTTGCGGTTGACCGCCTGAAAGTAGGTGGCCTCGCCGCGGTCGTCGTGGGGCGGGCCCCAGCTGCGGGTCTCGTCGCCGCCGCCGGGGCGCTCCACCTTGACCACCTCGGCGCCCAGATCGGCGAGCATCATCGTCGCGAACGGGCCGGCCAGCACGCGGGAGAAGTCAAGGATGCGCAGCTGTCCCAGCGGGGGGATGCCGGCGGCGGGTTCGTCGCTCACGCCCGCCATTCTTCCCCAGATGCCACCGGTCGCGCCGCGACGCCCGCGGCCGGCCCGGGGTTATGCTCGACCGTATGAGCGCCAGATACGTCCACACCTGCATCCGCGTCCGCGACATCGACCGGTCAACCGACTTCTACCGCCGGCTGGGATTCGAGCCCCGGGGGCGGCTGAACTTCGAATCGGCCTACAACGTGTACATGGGGCTGCCGGGCGGTGGCGACGTACTGGAGCTCACCGTCAACGTCGGCCGCGACGAGCCGTATGACCTGGGCGAGGGCTACAACCACATGGCGCTGGTCATCGACGATCTCGATGGGTTGCTCGCGGACCTGGCGCAGGCCGGGATCGAGCCAGAGAAGGTGCCCTACGCCCCGGGGGGCCGTGACGAGTACCGGATCTGCTTCGTCTCTGACCCGGACGGCTACCGGATTGAGCTCATCGACGGCGACTTCCCCACGCCGCAGGACCCGCCGCACCCGTCGACGGTCTGAGGTCCGGTGCCCGGGCCGGATCTCAGGCAGTCAGCGCGGGACCGGGCGACCTGCCCGGGTCGGCAGCGGCGGTGACTGCCGCGCACTGCTCTCCGCCGCGGAGTTGGCAGCTGTGAGGCGATGCCGCCGGGGTCTGGGTTGACGACGGCGATGAGGGGGAGCCGGGGGAGGGTGCGGAGCGCCCGGTTTGTACGAAACCAGGATCGCGCCGTGCGATTTCGTCGGTGAGTGCGGTATGGCGGCCGGTCTGTTCCAGAGCGTCAGGCTCCGTCGCATTTCGCACGGAGTTGACCCTCGGAGCCCGCGCCCGTAGCCTGCGCCCGCTTCGCTGCTGCCGTCAGTCGCTGCGCCGCTCACCCACGGACGGGCGGCGGCCGGGTGCAGCGGCCCGCCACGTCATCGCCACACCCCCAGATGAGCCGTTTCGTCCCCACGTGGGGGCGCTGAGGCGGCGGGAGCGGCGCGGAGCTACCAGCCGATGTCGTCGATGAGGTCTGGGCAGGCGGGGGCCGGCGGGTGACGGACGAGATTGAACGTCGCGCGCACCTTCTCCGGGACGAACTCCAGGCCGCGCAGGTTGCGGCAGTTCTCGACGAGGACTCGGACGGTGCGGATCCCCATCGGGCCGGGTCCGCGCTGAATGCCGAGAACCTCGTAGAGGTCGGTTCCGTCGGTGATGTAGGCGCCCGTCTGAAGGCGGGGGTCTGGAGTGGACACGCCCACCCGTTACCCGCTTCCTTGTCCGTTTACGCTCAAATGAACGCGCCGGGCCAGTGGACGGGTCCGGGGAGGGCGGCTCAGGCGCCGCCCGTCAGCGCGTCAGGCGCCGCTGGGGATGAGGATCCCGCGACCCTGCAGCCTCCCTCCGTCCAGATCGGCCATGGCGTCGTTGATGGCGTCCAGCGGATAGGTGGACGTGTGCAGGCTGACCTTGCCCTGGGCCGTCAGCGTCATCAGGTCCTGCAGGTCGGCGTAGGTGCCGACCAGGTTGCCGATGAACGAGATCTCCCGGGAGATGACGTCGATGGTGGGGATGTTGATGTTCTCGCCGTAGCCGATGACGTAGTAGAAGCCGCCATCGCGGATCATCTCAACGCCGTCCTCGATGGCGCCCTTCTCGCCCACGAAGTCGATGATCGCCTCGGCGCCGAGGCCGTCGGTCATCTCCCGGATCTTCTCGACGTGCCCGCCGTCGACGGTGACCGTCTGGTCGGCGCCCATCTCGCCGGCGAGGGCGAGTGCCTTCTCCGAGGGGTCGATGACGATGATCTCGGCCGGCGTGTACGCCTTCAGGCACTGGATCCCGATGTGGCCCAGTCCGCCGGCGCCGATGACGACGGCGTGCGTGCCGGCGCCGAGCACCGGGATGGCCTTCTTGACGGCGTGGATCGCGGTCAGGCCGGCGTCGGCGAGGGCGGCGATGTCCTTCGGCTCCAGATCGGGGTCGAGCTTGACCACCGAGCGCGCGGAGGTCAGCAGGAAGTCGGCGAACCCGCCGTCGCGGTTGATCCCGGGAAACGAGCCGTTGAGACAGTGCATGTCGTCACCGCGCCGGCACGGGCCGCACAGCCCGCAGGAGAT
>DASSZQ010000084.1:0-16388 GCA_035702755.1 Solirubrobacteraceae bacterium
GCGACCTGGGCGCTGGCAGCGGGCTACGAGCGCGTCCTCCTCACGGACACGGTCGAGCGCGCGCTGACGTTGCGCGGACCCGGGCGCGTGCTCGCCGGCGAGCGCGGGTGCGTGCGCCCGCCCCAGTTCGATCAGGGCAACTCTCCGGCCGAGGCTGCGGAGCGCCGCGGGCGCGAATTGGTGCTGGCGACGACGAACGGAACGCCGGCGGTGGTGGCCGCCACCGGGGTGGCGCCGACGGTGCTGCTCGGCAGCCTGCTCAATCTCGATGCCCTCATCGAGGAGCTCTTGGCCCGCGACGAGCATGTGCTCATCGTGTGCGCGGGGACCGACGGGCAGCCGGCGCTGGAGGACGTCTACGTGGCCGGCCGAATTGCCGCCGCGCTGTACGGGCCCCGGAGCGACTGCGCGCTGATGGCCCAGGCGGTGGCCCGCGCGCACCGCTCGCCGCTGGCCGCGTTCGCGCCCAGTGCCAACGCCGTCCGGCTGCGGAGTGTGGGGCTTGGACAGGACGTCTGTGACTGCGCGCGGGAGTCCGTGCTCGACGTCGTGGCCGAGGCGCGCCTGGCCGAAACCGGAATTGCCGTCGCTCAGGCGCTCACAGGCCCGGCCGTGGCCTCCGCCAGTTGGCTCGGCGCAACCGATACGGTGGTCGCGTGATGCCCAGACCGATCCTGCTTGGGATCGTCGGCGATTCGGCGGCCGGCAAAACGACCCTGACCCGCGGGCTGGTGCGCATCCTCGGCGAGGGCCGGGTCACCCACATCTCCGGCGACGACTACGTCAGCCTCGACCGCCATCAGCGCGCCGAGCGGGGGGTGACGCCGCTGCACCCGGACGGCAACTACCTGGACATCCTCGAGCAGCACCTGCTCCACCTCCGTCAGGGCGAGGCCATCCTCAAGCCGGTGTACCGCCATCGCAGCGGGACGTTTGACGCGCCTGAGCACGTGCGACCCCGGCAGTTCACGATTGTCGAGGGCATGCTCGGCTTCCACACGCCGGCGATGCGAGAGGCCTACGACGTCCGGGTGTTCCTCGATCCGCCGGACGATCTGCGCCGGCGCTGGAAGGTCCAGCGCGACTGCTCCCGCCGGGGCTACACCACCGATCAGGTGCTGGAGGAGCTTGACCGCCGCGAGGCCGATGCCGACAGCTTCATCCGGACCCAGCACCGCTATGCCGATGTCGTCATCTCGTTCATGCCCGGCGACCGCGGCGATCAGGAGCATCTGGACGCCAAGATCTCGCTCCGTCCGGGCCTGGTGCATCCGGACCTCGCCCCGCTGGTCGACGTCGACGGCAGCGGCATCATGCTCGTCGAGCGCGGAGCCGAGCTGTGCCTGTGGATCTCCGGCACGATTCCGGCGTCGCGCAGCGCCGCCATCCAGGAGGCGATCTGGAACCGGATGCGCTTCGCCAGCCACCTTCGCACCGACCGGCTCGGCGAGTTCACCGTCGACACGCAACTGCACCGCTCGGAGTCGCTGGCCATCACCCAGCTGCTGTTGCTCTACCAGTTGGTGACCGCCCGCGCCGCGGTGGCCGTCGGCGCCAACGGCGCGCGCGCCGATCGTCCGGCGGCCGGCGCGGGCCTCCTCTGACGGGCCGCAGTCCGTGCCCCACGGCGCCCACGGGCCGGTGGTTCCAGAGCCCGGACCCTCGGACACGATGGCGGCTCGTCGCCAGCGGATCCTGGCCGCAGCACAGACCATCATCACCGCCGGCGGCCGCTGCCTGGTGGAGGCCTGTGCCGACGTCCCCACCCAGCGGTGGGAGCCGTGCCGGCTCGTCCTCAGCCCATCGCCTCACCGGGTGCTGGCGGCGGTCCTCTCCGAGATCGAACTGAACCCAACCAGCGACCTGCGCCTCACCGGCTGCTGCCCGCGGACGCTCCGGCCGCTGCCGGAGACGGGCGCCCACCTCTGCCATCTGGCGCCCACGGGCCGCTGCCCGTCTCACTGGCCCCGGCCGGACTAGATGGCTGCTTCACCTCTCCAACGGCGGCGCTGGCGGAGGTGTACAGCCTGTTTGTGCGAAATCAGGCGACCGGCTGTTGGATTTCGCCGAGAACGCTCGGTCAGCCTGCCTTGTGTGCGAGATCCGAATGACCGGATCGAGTTTCGAACGCACCGGCGGCTGGCGCCGCCCGCGTCCCCAGGACAAACGAGGAGAACGTCTGGACCGCCGGCCGCACCGGACCGACGCCGGAGCGCACCAGGAACCACGTGCGCGCCGGTGGCGGGTCGCTGAGCGGGATCTCGCCCAGCCGCCCCGCGCTCAGATCCTCGCTCACCGTCACCCGCGACAGCAGCGCCACGCCCAGGCCGGCGCGGGCGGCCTGCTTGATCGCGCCGTTTGACCCAAGCGTGAGCGTGCGCGGCCTGAGCTCGCGCTCGGCGAGGAAGCGCTCGACCATGGCCCGGGTCCCGGAGCCGGGCTCCCGCAGCAGCCACGGCGTGGAGAGAAGCGACGCCGCCGCCACCGGGCGCCCGCCGACCCGGGGATCGTCCGGCGCCGCCACGCAGACGATCTCGTTGGCCAACAGCGGCTCCACCACAAGCCGGCCGTCCTCCGGCGGCTGCCCGGCGACGGCGATGTCGGAGCTGTGCGACAGCACCCGGTCGAACACGTACTCGCGGTTGCCGACGTCGAGGCTGAGCTCCAGGGCGGGCTGCGCCGCGGCGAACGCGCTCATCAGCGGCGGCACAAATGACTCGGCGGCGGTGGTGACGGCGGCGATGCGCAGCCGGTGCACCGACAGCGCCGCGGCCTCGCGCGCCGCCGTGCTCCCGGTCTCGATCAGGCCGATGACGTCGGCGGCATAGGGCGCGAACGCCTCGCCGGCGGCCGTCAAGCGGATGCCGCGTCCGGAGCGCTCAAACAGCTCGCATCCCAACTCCCGGCCGAGCGCCGCAATCGCCGATGACACCGACGGTTGCGTGACAAACAGCTCATCGGCCGCCGCGGTGACCGACCCGCGGCTGACGACGGCGAGAAACGCCCGCAGCTGGGTCACAGTCATAGCCATCAGCTTGTGAAAGAGCCCGGTCCCATGAAGTGAAGGCTCAGAGTACCGGCTCGTCCAGCCGGCGGCCAGCGGCGCATCCGCCCCCAGAGCGGGGGCGCCATGAGCTCAGGCGGACGCGGCGGCCGGCTGGGCCTCGGTGACGAGCGGTCTCCCGGGAGCCGCCCAGTCGCCGACACCGCCCTCGACGACGTGGATGACCTCCCCCACGCCGTGGCGGCGCAGCAGGCTCGCCGCCGTGGCCGCCCGCTGGCCGGAGGCGCAGACGACGGCCGCCGGACGGCCCGGGTCCAGACCGTCAGGCAGCGCCGTCAGGTCGTGCCAGGGGATGAAGACCGAGCCGGGGATGTGTCCGGCGTCCCATTCCGATCGCTCGCGGACGTCGACGATCTGCAGGCCGGGCTCGGCGTCTGATCGCGCCGCCAGCTTGGCCGCGGGCAGGCGCTCGGTCCGGTGCGCGGGGCGCCCCTCCTGGCGCCAGTCGGTCATCCCGCCGCTGAGGTAGCCGGCCAGGCAGCGCAGGCCGATCGCCTGCGCCAGCCGTCCGGCGTGGCGGCCGTCGGCCGCGTCGCGTCCGACGAACACGATCTCCCGCTCCGGGTGTGCGAGCCAGGCCAGCTTCGTGCCGAATCCCGCCCGGATCATGGGAATGGAGATGGAGCCCGGGATGTGGGCGTCGTCGAATTCGCCGTCGGTGCGCACGTCGATCAGCATCGCGCCCGCCTGGCGCAGCTCCTGGACGCGGCCCGGCGCCAGCGAGCGCAGCTCGACGCCGTCGGTCACCAGCGGCCCCCGGTTGAGTTCCACAATGGCCTTGAAGTTCGGCGGCTGGGGGCCCAGCTTGGCCAGCGCGCGGTCGACGAACTCGTCGGCGTCGGCGATCTGGAGCAGTTCGTTGTGCTCACGTTCAAAGCCAATCGTCGAGCAGATCTTCATGTCCATGCCGGGCCCGCCGCACATCGAGCCGCCGAGGTGCCCCGGCCACACCTCCACCTCCGGCGGGAGCGCGAGCAGGGTGTCGTGGAGGGACTCAAAGATCCCGCGGGCCCCCTCGGTCTTCTCCACAGCCAGGTCCGGGCGGGCGATGTCCCCCACAAACAGCGTGTCTCCGGAGAGGACGGCCCACGGCTTCTCGCCCCGGTTGGTGTCGATCAGCAGAAACGACGTGTGTTCCGGACGGTGGCCGGGCGTGTGCAGCGCGCGCACCCTCAGCGCCCCCAGCTCAAACTCGTCGCCGTCGTCGAACGGTTGGTGCGGGTACTCGGCGCCGTTGAGCCGGCTGACGTGGATCGTCGCCCCGGTGGCGGCCGCCAGCCGGCCGTGGCCGGACACGTGATCGGCGTGGTTGTGGGTCTCGAACACGTGCTCGATGGTCACGCCCATGTACCGCGCCAGCGCCAGGTACTCGTCGATCTCAAACCGCGGATCCACCACCGCCGCCACGCCCGCCTTCTCATCCCCAATCAGGTAGGACGCGCAACCGAGATCGTCATGAATGATCTGGCGGAAGATCACCGAGTTGCCTCCTTGGGCGGGTTTGGGGGCCTGGCCGACCGATCGTACCCGCCCGGGCACTCCCCTCCAAGCCGTCCACCGGAACCGCCCCCGGCCGGGTCACCGAGTAGGGTTGCGGCGTGCCGGCGACCGGGGTCGTGGGACGGGAAGGAGAGCTTGCGCAGGTCGAGGCCGCTCTGACGGCAGGCCGCGGACCGCTGCGCGCCCTCGCAATCCTCGGTGAGCCCGGGATCGGCAAGACGACGGTGTGGCGCGAAGCCCAGCGGCGGGCCGGGGTTGCGGGGGCCCGTGTGCTGTCCTGCCGCGCCTTCGAGACCGAGGCGGGCCTCTCGTTCGCGGCGCTGGCCGACCTGCTGGCGGCAGCGGACGAGGGGGCGCTGGAGGCACTGCCGCCGGTGCAGCGCGAGGCGATCGAGATCGCACTGCTGCGCGCGCCGCCCGGCGATCACCCCCATCCGCCGGACACCGTGGGCGCGGCCGTGCTCGCGCTGCTCAGAGGGGTCGCTGCCGGACGCCCGCTGATCCTGGCCATCGACGACGCCCAGTGGCTGGACGGGCCGTCAACTGGGGCACTGACGTTCGCGTTGCGACGTCTGGGCGGCGCGGATGACGTTCGGCTCATCTACACGGTGCGTCCCCCGGCGGCTCCGGTCAGCCTCGGCACCGTGGTCCCGCCGGAGCGGATGCACCGTCTCACACTTTCCGGGCTCTCGCTCCCCGTCCTCGCTGAGATCATCTCCGCGCGCCTGGGCGTGTCGCTTCCGCGCCCGCTGCTCACACAGATCAGCCAGATGACCGGCGGCAACCCCTTCTACGCGCTGGAGGTCGCCCGTCTCGCAGGCGACGACCACGCCGGCCTCGCGCCCGCGCTTCCCGTCCCGGACGACCTGCGGGCGCTGGTGACACGGCGAATCGACGCGCTGCCGGAGCCGACCCGCGAGGCCCTCCTGTTGACAGCGGTGCTCCCCACCCCGGCGCGCGCCCGGGTGGACCGGAACGCGCTCGCACCGGCCCGCCAGGCGGGGATCCTGATCGCCGGTCCGGACGCAGCGGTCGAATTCGCCCACCCCCTGTTCGCGTGCGCGGTCCTGGCGTCGGTCACCGGCCGCCGGCGGCGAGAGCTGCACCGGCGCGCCGCACAGCTGGTGGCCGAGCCTGAGCAGCGCGCGCGTCACCTCGCGCTCGGCATCGCCGGCGCCGACCACGAGGTCGCGTCCCAGCTGGAGCAGGCGGCGGCACTGGCGGCGCGGCGGGGGGCGCCGGATGCGGCGGCCGGCCTGGCCGAGCTGGCGGTGCAGCGCACCCCGCGCGGGCAGGCGCATGAGCGTGCCCGGCGGCGGCTGGACGCCGGGCGGTTTCACTTCGACGCCGGCGATCTTCAGCGAGCCGAGGCTCTGGCCCACGAGGTGATGTCGGGCCCCAGCTCGGACCGGGAGCGCAGCCGCGCGCTCCAGCTGCTCGCTCAGTGCAAGGGGCGGCGCAGCGGCTTCACCGAGGCGGCCGACCTGGCCCGCAGCGGGCTCGCGCTGGCCGCCGGCGATCCGGGGGTCCAGGCGGCGCTTGAGCTGGAGCTCGCCTTCTGCTGCTCCAGCCTGGGCGTCTTCCCGCAGACCGCGCAGCACGCGCGCGCCGCTGTCGAGCATGCGGAGGCGGCGGCTGACGGCGGGCTGCTGGCCGAGGCGCTGGCCGTGCTCACGATGGCTCAGTTTCTGTGCGGTCACGGGATCAACAGCGAACGCCTCGATGCGGCGCTGGAGCTTGAGGACCCGGATCGGAGCGGCCCGCTCATGATGCGCCCCCGGTTCATCCAGGGACTTCTCCAGCTCTGGTGCGGCGAGCTGGACGCCGCTGCGGACAGCCTGGCGGCCGTGCGCGCGCAGACCGCCGAGCGTGGGCAGGAGTCGGTTCTCCCACTGCAGTCGCTGTATCTCGTCTGGGCCGCCGTGTGGCGCGGACAGCTGGAGCAGGCCGCGGCCGTTGCTCAGGCGGCGAGGCAGGCGGCCGACCTCGTCGGCGACCGAGCATCCCGCGCCCTCGCTCTGAGCGCCAGCGCGATCGCGCACGCGCCGCGCGGCCGTACCGAGCGGGTCCGGGTCGATGCTGGTGAGGCGCTTGAGCTCTTCGAGCGGCTGCGGTGGAGATCCGGTGTGATCTGGCCGCTGTGGGCGCTGGGATCGGCCGGGCTGGCCGACGGTGACGCGGCCGCGGTCGACCGGCTCCTGCGCCCGCTCGCCGACCAGGTGACGGGCATGGGCGCCGGTGATCCCGTGCTCGCCGTGTTCCTGCCGGATGAGATCGAGGCGCTCATCGTCCTCAGCGAACTCGACCGGGCGCAGGCGCACCTGGAGCCGTTTGACCAGTCCGCCCGGGAGCTGGATCGCCGCTGGGCGCGGGCGGCCGCCGCCCGCTGCCGCGGCGCGCTGCTGGCCGCCCGCGGTGATCCGGCGGCGGCCTTCGCCGCTTTCGACGACGCGCTGGCGCTGTACGCCGACGTCGCGATGCCCGTGGAACGGGCCCGCGCGCTGCTGCTCGCCGGCCAGGCGCATCGCCGTTACAAGCACCGGGGGCGGGCCCGGGAGCTGCTGAGCGAAGCGATCGCGCAGTTCGAACGGGCGGGCGCGACGGCGTGGGCGGCGCGGGCGCGCGCCGAGCTGGCGCGCGTGGGCCATCGCACGCCGTCCCCGGACCACCTCACCGAGGCCGAATCCCGGGTGGCGGAACTCGTCGCCGCCGGACTGAGCAACCGGGAGGTGGCGGCGCGGCTGTTCGTCTCGGTCAAGACGGTGGAGGCCAATCTCACGCGCGTCTATCGCAAACTCGGCGTGCGGTCGCGGACCGGCCTGGCGCGGACGTACGCGATCCAGAGCGCGTCCCCCCAGCCGCGGATGTCAGAGACGTAGGGTTTTCCCGCTTTCGCGCGGGGCGGGCAGGCCCATACGGTTCCCCGCCGTGTCCGATGGGGAGGACAGCCGCCGGGGCCCGTCCCGGCGCCGAGCGACGGCCGCTGCCGGCAGCAGGATCGTCGCCGCGCTGGTGGCGATGCTGCCGGCGCTGCTGCTGGCGGCCGGCGCGGCCCGGGCCACCTCCGACACGGTCATCGGCTTTGACGATCTCGCCCCGGGCACCGCGGTGTCCACCCAGTACCAGGCACAGGGGCTGAAGCTCGGCGCAGCGTCGGCGTTCGGGCTCCCGGCGCCCGGCAACAGCAACTGCGGGTCGCCGACCGTGGCCAGCGGCACCGTGCCGGCCGTATCGCCGCCGAACTACGCGCAACTGGCGACCTGCCCGGTGACAGGGGCGACCGTGGTGTATTACGCCGCCGCGTACGGCGCACTGCTCAACTATCCGCGAGCGACGATTTCGGTCTCGGTGCGCCTGCTGACCGCGGGGGTGCCGGCGGTCGGCATGACGATCACCGCCTACGACGCCGGCGCCAACGTTGTCGCCACCGGGACCGCCAACGCCGCCTCCACCGGCTGGACGACGCTTGCGGCGACGCAGGCCTCCGGCCCGCCCGCGATCAGCTACTTCGCCATCACCACAAGCACAGCGAGCGGATCGCCCCCGCAGATCGCCATCGATGACCTGCGCTTTGACCAGGCGGGGGCGCCGCTGTCCGCGGCCGGGGCAGCGATCGGCGCCACCGCCGGCAGCGCCTTCACCGGCACCGTCGCCACCGTGACCGACGCCGACCCCACCGCCGTCGCCTCCGACTACGCGGCCACCATCACCTGGGGCGACGGGACGACCTCATCCGGCTCGGTCGCCGCCGGTCCCGCCACCGGGCAGTTCACCGTCTCCGGTTCGCACACGTGGTCGGCCGGAGGCACGTATCCCGTGCACGCAGCGGTCCAAAAGGTCAACGGCCGCACCGTCGCGGCCGATACGACGGCGACCGTGGCCGCCGGCCCGGCGGGGGGCGGCTCGCCCGGCTCGCCCTCGGCGGCGCTGGCGGTCCTCACCCCGCACCCCCAGGCGGGTGAGGCGGTCGCGCTCAGCGGGGCGGGCTCCGCCCCCGGAGGCGGCCAGATCATCTCCTATGACTGGGACTTCAACGGCGACGGCCGCACCGACACGAGCACCGGTGCCAACCCCAACGCCCACTTCATCTTCGCGCCCGGCATCCATACGGTTGGGCTGACCGTCACCAACTCAAACGGCCAGCAGGCGACGACGCACCTGTCGCTGACCGTCGTTCCACCGCCCGGCCCTCCCCCGTTCACGCCGGACGGCGGCCAGGGTGCCTGCCAGCCCACCTACGACAACGGCAGCGTGCACATCATCGCCGAGTGCGTGCAGACGCTCGCCGGCGGCGGCTACATCATTGAGACGCGGCAGCTCGACCTCAACGGCATGGTGCTCGTCCCCAAGGCCGGCGGGTACGGGATCTTCAGGATCCGTCCGGTCAACGAGCTCGGCATCGGCTCAGGCACCCAGCTCTCCGGTCCGGCCGTTGACGTCGAGCTGCTCAACACGCCGATCGGCGATCTCGTGCTCGGCGGCAGCGACCTGACCACCCAGCCGATCTGGCTCACCTTTCAGGCGTTCCACCCGCCCCTCGTGCACCTTGCCGGTGGCCCGTCGGCGGGCGCGGCCGGCGCGGGCACCAAGACGCTGCTCATGAGCCTTGGGGCCGGTCATCAGTGCGCGGCCTCCAGCAAGGATCCCGGCTGCTGTCCCCCGTCCGGCGCGACGACCGCCTGCGCGACGCTTCCCGGCGACTTCCCCCTGACCGGGCAGATCAACGTCTACCTCAACGACAAGGGCCAGACGCTCTTCGACGTGCAGGTCGGCCTCGACCTGCAGGCGGTCAACTTCCAGGCGACCGGCGCGCTGGAGGTGATCGCCGACCTGCAGAGCGGCATCAATCTCGGCTCCCTGCAGTTCACGATCCCGGAGGCCGGCCTGGCCAGCATCTTCGAGGTCAAGGACGCCTCGTTCACCTACTACTTCCCCTCAGACCCGGATCCGTCCAAGCGCGACACCTGGCAGGCCAAGGGGACCTTCATCTTCGGTCCGCTCAGCCAGCCCAGCCTGGCCGCGGAGCTGGACTTCCGCAAGGGGCAGTTCCACTACGCCTCCATGCTGTTCACCGCGCCGTCCGGCACCGGGATCCCCATCTACCCGGGCATCCTCCTCAATCAGCTCGGCGGCGCCGTGGGCGTCGACCCGCTCCAGTTCGGCGGGACGCTGGGCGCCAGCATCGCCACTCAGCTGCAGCTGAGCCTGTCGTTCAAGTACTCGGAGGCCACCGACACCCAACTCGGCTTCTTCGGCGGGCAGGGCACGCTGTCGCTGTCTGCCGACAAGATCGCCACGCTGGCCGCCGACGTGTACTCCGACGGCTACACCGACGCGGCGCTGGACATCGACCTGCACTTCCCGTTTGACTCCAGCAATCCCGTCGTCCAGGTCACCGGCCACATCGGCTTCTGGGATGAGCCGACGAGCGGCCGCTGGGAGGCTGACGGCAGCGTCGCCCTCAAGCTGTGGATCATCAACGCCGAGGTCGCGGGCCTGGTCAACGACCAGTACGTCGCCGGCTGTGCCGACATCAACGGCTTCGGGGCCCAGGGCCGCTACCGGTTCTCCGACGGCAACATCGACGGCGGCCTGTTCGCCTTCAGCAACTGCTCGGACCAGCTCAAGCAGTACAAGGAGCAGCCCGTCACCCCCCACACCGGCGGCTTTGTCTCCAGCGTGCGCCACACCGCCCGCCGGCTCGCCGTCACCGCCGCCGACACGCGAGGCGGAGGGACGATCACCCTCCCCGGCGGCACGCTGGGCCAGGAACTGGAGATCAGCTCGGCCTCGGGGACGCCGGTCGTCGACATCTACGGCCCCGGGCACCGGCTGTACACCACGCCGTCGGCGCCCGGCCAGGTCACCACCTCCGGCGGCGACTTCATCAGCGCGATCGCGCCCGACCCCCACCGCGTGATCGTGCTCCTGCGCCATCCCCGCAGCGGCACCTACAACATCCAGCCGACCGCCGCGTCCGCTCCGATCAGCAGCGTCGCCTCGGCGCAGGACGTGCCCCCGGCGCGGGTCAGGGTGAGGGTCAGGCGCAGCCGCGGGCGCACCTGGACGCTCGCCTACCGGATCGCCAACTACGTCGCCGGCAGCCAGGTGCAGTTCGTCGAGCGCGGCCGCGACAGCACCCACGTGCTGGGGACCGCCCGCCGCCCGCGCGGCGTCATCCGCTTCGTGCCCCAGGACGCGATCGGCCGCCGCCGCCGGATCGTCGCCTACCTGCGCACCCGGGACGGCGCCCCGTTGCGCACCCTGACCGTCGGCCACTACACCGCCCCGGCCGCCCTGCGGCCCGGTCCTGCCTCCAGACTGCGCTTCCGCCGGTCCGGCAACACCGCCGTTCTCACCTGGGCGGCGGCGCGGGCCGCCCGCCGGTACTTCGTCCAGGTCTGGGGCTCAGACGGCCGCCGGGTGAGCATGTTCACCGCTCCCGGCCGGCGGCGCGTCGTGCTCGGCCAGGTGCTGGCGCCGGAGCGCTTCACGGCCACCGTCGTTGCCCAGGGCGGACCGAACCTGCTGCCGGGACCGCCGAGGCGGATGTCGCTCCGTCCGGCGGGGACCGGGCTGGTGCAGCTGCTCAGCTGCACCGGGGCCCGGTGCCGGGGCCGGCTCGTCACGGGAACCCTCTCGGTCACCAGCGGGGAGGTCCACGCCGTCCTGGCCCGGGCGGGCCGGATCGTGGCCACCGGGATCGCCGGCGATCTGCACCGGCCGAGCCGGCTCGCACTCACGGTCCGCCGGGCCCTGCCCCGCGGCCGGTACATCCTGCGCCTCAGCTACCGCCACCACGGCAGGACGTACGGCGCCCGGGCGACGATCACGATCACATAGGGAGGCTCACGCACAACATGTTCGGCAAGCTCGCAGGCCTCAGCAGGCAACCGGCGCTGTGGGCCGTCTCGCTGACGGCGGTCGCCACCATGCTCGTTCCCGGCATCAGCACCGCCGCGCCGGCGAAGTTCCTCCGGGTCACGACGCTCAGTGTCGGTCCCTTCCCGGACTTTGGGATGCAGCGCAGCGCCGACGGCCGCCTGCACCTGATCTTCCAGACGACGGCCCCCGGGTCGAGCGCGCCCAACGGCCTGGCCACGCGGTCGATCAGCGCCGCCGGAACGCTCGGGCCCCAGACGCAGGCGCTCTCCGGCTGGTCGACCGCACGACCGGGACTGCTGGCGCTGCCGAACGGAACGCTTGAGGCCGTGTTCGGCGCCACATCTCCCCCACCGAACCAGGTCAGCGGCCTCTGGGCGATCACCTCCGGCGACGGCGGCGGCTCCTGGAGCGCGCCCGGGAACGTCGGCAGCGGCTCGCTGGAGTCCCTGGCGTACGGATCCGACATCACCGCACAGCTGGCGGGCGTCACGCCCGTCCTCACCGTGCCACAGGCCGGCGGCGTGGTGATCCAGCAGGGGCTGGGAGTCGGCTCGCCGACGCAGCTGGTCACCGATGCCAGCGACAACTTCGCCGGTGATGTCAACAGCGCGGTCGACGCCGCGACCGGCGAGGTGGTGGCGAGCTGGCAATCGCTGGCCGGCTCCGGCGGCGACTTCATCCGTGGGGTCGCCCCCACCCTCGGCGCCGCGGTGCGGGCGCCCGGACCGGCGCGCACGGAGCTGGTCCTCGCCGGCCGTGACTCCGGCCCCGGCGTGTTCGCCGCCTACACAACGGACGGCAGCCACGTGCGCCTGCTCCGCTACGGCGGCGGGTCGGTTGCGGTGGGCCGGGTGAAGGGCCTCTCCGCAAATGTGCTGGGGGTGGCGACCGGCCGAGACGGTCGCATCTGGGTCATGTGGGGGCAGGACGGCCTGGGTCTGGCCGTCACCCGCTCCAACCGGGCCGTGACCCGGTTTGAGCCGATCCAGCGCCTCAACCCCCACCCGTTCACGCTGTACCGGCTGTCCGGCGATGGGCGCCTCGGGCCCCTGGACCTGCTCGTCGATCAGATCCCCACCGGCAAGGGCTCGGTCCCGCCGGCGGGCACCTTCTACGGGCGCGTGCTCCCGGAGCTCTCCGTGCAGCTGGGCTCGAAGGCGGTCAAGAACAAGTCCGGCCACGTCATCGCTCACAAGCTGACCGCAAAGGTGCTCGATGCCGGCGACGCCGTGTCCGGCGCCACCCTCGCGGCGAAGGGGAAGAAGGCCGCGACGAATGCGAAGGGGATCGCCACGCTGACCCTCTCCGGCGCCGGTGGCGGACCGGTCGCCGTGATCGTCGCCCATGTCGGCTATCGCCAGCTGAAGACGAAGCTCACCCTCTGACCGCCGGGCCACGGGACCCGCTGCGGCGATCTCCGCGGTCCGATCCCGTGCGAACCACGGTGCCGTCCACACGGGAACGAGCGGTACGGTGGCGCTGCGCCGGCATGGGGCCGGCGCGCCAGCCGGGTGCGCGTGGCCCGCTGCACCGCGACCGCAAAGGAGCGAACGCGATGACCGATTCGCCCGTGATCGACGGTGCGGTCGCCGCCGATGCGCTCGTGGCGCCGTGGTTTGACTGTCTGAGAGAGCGCGTCGGCGCGGTCTCGATCTTCGACTGCCACACCCACATCGGCTGTGCGGACCCGGACGGCTCCTGCTTCGGCGCCGATGAGCTGCGCGATGCGCTGAGGATCGTCGACGGCCGCGCCGTTGTCTTCCCGCTCGCCGAACCCGGCTCCTACCGGTCCGCCAACGAGCGCGTGATCCGGGCGGCACAGGACGACGGGCGGCTCGTCCCCTTCTGCCGCGTCGACCCCGCCGACGGCGGGCTGCGCGAGGCGGCCCGCGCCGTCGAGCTCGGCGCCGCCGGAATCAAGCTCCACCCGCGGGCGGAGCGCTTCGGTCTCGCCGACCCGGCGGTCCGCCGCGTCGTCGCCTTCGCCGACGAGCGCCGGCTGCCGGTGATCGTCCACGCCGGCCGGGGCATCCCGTCACTGGGCCGCGACGCCCTGACCCTGGCCCGCCAGTTCCCCCGCGCGCCGATCATCCTCGCCCATCTGGCCATCTCCGACCTCGCCTGGATCTGGCGCGAGGCCGCCGACCGGCGCAACCTCTTCTTCGACACCGCCTGGTGGAACACGGCCGACCAGCTGGCGCTGATGACCCTGATCCCACCCGGTCAGATCCTGTTCGCCTCTGACGCCCCGTATGGGCGGACGGTCGCGTCCGCCGCCATCGTGCTGCGCGCCGCCCTGGCGGTCGGCCTGACCCGGGAGCAGATCCGCGCCGTCGCCGGCGGACAGCTGAAGCGCCTGCTTGCCGGTGCCGACCCGCTGTACCTCGGGCCGGCGCCGATGACGCCGGCTCCGGCGCCCGGGCCGCTGCTCGAGCGCGCGCACACGCTGCTCGTGGCCGCCGCCGCCCGCCTGACCGCCGGCTACCCGGCCGACGAGTACCTGGACCTCGCTCGGATGGCCTGCGCACTGCCCGCCGGACATCCTCACGCGGCGACCGGCGCCTCAATCCGGGCGCTGCTGGATCGGCACGCCGCGCACGTGGCCGCCGACCCGCCGCGGAGAGGGCCGCGCGTCCCGGGGATTCATCTCATCTTCGTCGCGGCCGCCGTCGCCCGGCTGCCGGGGTTGCCGTTGCCGTTGCCGGCGACGACCGGCGCGTCGGCGACGGGGGCGGGCGTGCCGGAGCCGCCGGTGCCGTCGCCGGGGGCCAGCGGCCCCCAGACCTCGGCCGGGTCCCAGTCCACCAGCGTGTGGAGGTCAAGCGCGCTCGGCCGAGATCCGGCGGCCGCCCGCCGGGCCGCCGCCGTGCGCTCGTCGTCAGGCAGGCGGTAGGCATCGAACACCGGCTTGAGCGGCCGGAACAGCCAGATCGGACGGCGCAGCTCGCCGCTCGCCGGACGCGCCAGCGCCAGCCACTTGCGATACACCCCCCGGGCACGCGCGAAGTCGACATGGATGTCGGCGTAGCGGTCGCCCGGCAGGGCCGGCCGGACCCGCACCTTCTGATGCCAGCAGTGCATTCCGGAGACCGGGTCCGGGTGCACGGGGAAGGTGATGTTCTGGTGCACGCCGGCGTCGCTCCACCAGATGCGCGCCGAGGACGGGTCCTCGGACGCAAACGGCGCCACGCCTTCCAGCCGGCGGAACGTCACCGTGTCCCCGGACTCCTCCATCTCGACCAGCGCCGTCGACCACCGCTCACCGCCCTGCTGCTCCTGCAGGCGCCAGCGGCCCATGTGGTGCGACGCGGCGACGACGCCGGGCCGGATGCCGTCGGTGACGAACGCCCGGATCACGAAATGGCCGATCTCGGTCTCCACCCGTGCCAGGTCGCCGGTGGCCAACCCGATCCGCTCGGCGTCCGGCGGGCTGACGAGCAGCGGATGGCTGTGGGAGAGCTCGTTGAGGTACTTCGCGTTGCCCGAGCGCGAATGGATCATCGTCGGGAGCCGGTACGTGGGTAGCAGGACGTACTCGCCCCGCTGGTGGTCGATAAGCGAGTGGTGGACGTGCGAGCGGACATAGGCCGGCGTCGCCAGTTCCGGCCACCCCCACTCCGCCATGGTCTCCGAGTACAGCTCCAGCTTGCGCGAGGGCGTGTTGAAGCCGCGCCGCGCGACCCCCTCAACCTCGGCGGCGATCGTGTCCGGGCGACCGGTGAGCGGCATGTGCGACCCGTCGAAGGCCACCTTTGTCACCGTCCGCTCACGACCGCGCACCTGCGTCCCGTCGACGTCGCCGACCGGCGCCTCGTGCTGGTCATACTCATCGCGCGCGATCTCGACGGCGCCGTGACGGCGCATGTACTCAAGCGGCGTCACCCCGTCGGCCGCCGCCTTCTCCGGCAGGCCCGGGACGGAGTTCTCAAACATCCACCGGTAGTACTCGGTGAGGGTGATCTTCTCCCCCGCCCGGTACGGCGACTCGTAATAGCGCCGGATGCCGAGCGAGCCGTCCGGATCGGCCCGCCAGGAGACCTCGATCCAGAACTCACCCTCCTCCCACACCTCACCCGGATTGGCCTCGTAGGTGTGCGTCACCGCATGCCCCATGCGCTCCATCGCCACGCGGCGCACCGGCTGGCGAAAGCCGAGCCAGCGGCCGGAGTGCGTCTCATAGGAATGGGTGTCGTGGCGCTCGGGCCCCAGGCCCATCGGCAGCACATAGTCGGCCCACCATGCCGTCTCCGACCATGTCGGCGTGAGCGCGCCGTGGAGGCCGACCTTGTCGGTGTCGCGCAGCGCGCGCAGCCATGAGTACCCGTCCGGGTAGGTCCACACCGGGTTGAGCACCCGGGTGAAGAGCACCGGCTGGCGGCCGCGGCCGTCGTGGAGCAGGTGCGGCCACAGGATGCTCATCTCGTTGTGGGCGAGCGGGTACTCGCGCGGCCAGTTGAGCTCGTTCCAGGTGCGGATGGCCGGCGGCTTGTTCGGTGGCGCCGGGATGAACTTGTTCCAGGCGTTGGGCGAGACGCCGCCGGGGCGGCCGATGGAACCGGTCAGGACGTTGAGCAGGTGCAGGGCGCGGGTGATCTGCCAGCCGTGCAGGTTGCCGGCCGCGGCGGCGCGCCAGATGTGGGAGGCGAACGCCGGGCGGGCCGCGGCGATCTCGCGAGCGACCGCGACCAGCGTCGCCGCGGGCACGCCGGACTCGCGCTCGGCGAACTGGGGCGTGTAGTCGCGGTACTCACGGCGCAGCTCGTGCACGAAGTTGTCAAACGTCGGCTCCGCCCCCGGCGCGCGGTGGGCGAGGTAGGTGCGCCAGTTGACCCAGCGGCGCACGAACTCGCGGTCGAACAGGTCCTCCTCCAGCAGGATCCGCGCAATCGCCAGCAGTGCCGCCGCCTCGGTGCCCGGCCACGCCGGCAGCCAGTAGTCG
>DASSZQ010000143.1:0-11533 GCA_035702755.1 Solirubrobacteraceae bacterium
GGGACGATCTGGTCATCAAAGCGCCCGGCGGCGCGGGCCTCGGCGGCACGGCGGTGCGAGCGGACCGCAAACTCATCCTGGCGCTCGCGGGAGATCGAGCCGCGCTGCGCCAGGTTCTCGGCGGTCACCCCCATCAGGATCGACTCAAACGGATCGGTCAGCGCGCCCATCACGGGATCGATCACCTCGGCCTCCCCCATCCGCGCGCCCCAGCGCGCCGCCGGCAGCCAGTACGGGCCGCGGCTCATCGACTCCGCCCCGCCGGCAACCGCCACCCGGGCCTCCCCGGTCTGGATCGCCTGGGCCGCGGACACGATCGCCTGCACCCCGGTGCCGCACAGCCGGTTGACCGTGTACGCCGGCACCTCCTTGGGGATGCCGGCCTTCATCCCCACCACGCGCGCCATGTACGCGTCCGCCGGTTCGGTGTGGATGACGTTGCCGAAGACGACGTGGTCGACCTCATCCGGGGCGACGGCGGCCCGCTCCAGCGCGGCGGCGGTGGCGATGGCACCGAGATCCGATGGCGGGACCGAGGCCAGCCCCTTGCCATAGGAGCCGATGGCGGTGCGGGCGGCGGAGGCGATGACGACGTCTGTCATGGGGTCCTTTCTAAAAGAGGCGAAGGCCGGCGGCGGGCGACCGCAAGCCTAGACCCACGCCCCCCGCGAGGAGGTCCCCCGGCCACAGAAGCGACCTTCGTCGCGGTGAGCCGTTACGATGCACAGCGGGGTTTTTGTGGAAGCATCCGCCATCCCAGCGACTGTAGGACTGGCGCGCCCTCGGACGGTCATCGGCGCTCCGCTGCTGCGGATCCGCTCCGACGAGCAGTTGGTCTCGATGTTCCGCTCCGGCAACGAGGATGCCTTCCGGGCGATCCATGACCGCTACCGGGCCCGGATGTTCGCGTACACGCGTCAGATGCTGTCCGGGTCGGCGGCCGACGCCGAGGACGCGGTTCAGGAGATCTTTGTGCGGGCGTATGCCGGCCTGCGCGCCTCCCGCCGCCAGCTGGCGCTGCGCGCCTGGCTGTACCGGATCGCCCACAACCGCTGCATCGATGAGCTCCGCCGTCCCCAGATGGTGCCGACCGAGCAGATCCCGGACGCGGCCGCCGGCAGCGGTCCGGACCCGGTCGCCCAGACCGAGCAGCGCGACGCCCTGCGCCGGCTGATCGTCGACGTGGGGCGCCTGCCGGAGCAGCAGCGCTCGGCCCTGCTCATGCGCGAGCTTGGCGGGATGACCTACGCCGACGTCGCCGGCGCGCTCGGTGTGTCGGTGCCGGCGGTCAAGTCGCTGCTCGTCCGCGCCCGGGTGGGGTTGGCCCAGGCAAACGAGGCGCGCGACACCGCGTGCGCTGAGATCCGCGAGGATCTCATCCTCTCCCATGACCGGGGCGTCCGGACGAGCGGGCTGGCCCGCCGCCATATGCGCGATTGCCCGGGCTGCCGGCAGTTTCGCCGTGAGGTGCGCGGCGTCAGCCATCAGCTGGCGGCGCTGGTGCCCGCCCTCGGTCCGATTGGGATCGTGGCCAAGCTGCTGGGGATCGGCGGCGCCGGGGGCGGTGGCGCCGCCGCCGGAAGCGGAGCCGTGGCCGGCGGTGGAGCGGCCACCGGCGCGGCCGCCGCCTCAGGTGCGGCCACCGCAGGGGTGGCGTCCGGCGCGGCCACGGCGGGCGTCGCGTCCGGCGCAGCCGCGACCGGGATCGTCTCCTCAGGCGCGGCGGCCGGGTCGATCGCCGGCGCGGGGCACGTCGTCACCCTGCTCGCCGCGGCGGTGGTGACCGCCGGGGGCGCCATCGAGCTCCAGCACATCTCGCCACCGGCCCGCCCCGCGGTCCACCACCATCGTGTCGTCGCGCGTCCCACCACCCCGCCGGTCACGCGCGCGGCGACGGCGCCGGCCGCCACCGGCGGCGTCGCGGTCGCCGGGCCGGAGCAGCCCGCGACGACCCCCTCATCCCCGGCGGTCGCCGAGGGGACCGCAACCCCGGCCACGTCATCGGCTCCGGCCGCCCCGCTGACCCAAACCGCTCACCGCCGGACAGCGCACGCGAAGCTGCCGCTCGTTGAGCGCCTTGACCCGGACTCCCTGTACTACGCCACCGTCCCTCCGCCTGGATCGACGCTCCCCGGCTCCACCACCACGTTGCCGACCACCACCGGCGGGCCGACGGCGACGCCCCCCGCGCCGGGAACGGCGGCGACCGGGACGCCGGGGGCAACGCCGGGAACCGCGACCACCGGCCCTGGCTCCACAACCTCCACCCCCGGCTCGAGCACCACCGGCTCGACGACGGCGACGGGCACCGGGACCAGCACCGATGGCTCCTCAGCTCAGAGCCCCGGGCAGACCACAGCGACGGGCACCGGCCAGAGCTCCGGGCCGTCGACCGGAGGCAGCTCGCCGCCGGCCAGTGTCACCCCCGCCGACACCACCGGGTCGTTCAACGGCGGCTCCGGGGAGTCCGGGAGGACCGGCAAGCACCGCCGGACCGTCGCCGTCTTCACGATGACCGGCAACTAGTGTCCCGCCGGGCGCAACACTAACCCGGCCGCTGCACTCCATCCGGCAGCCGTCCCTCGTCGCCGAGCTTGTCCAGGTGCGCGGCCAGCGTGACCGTGGCCGCCGGGCGCAGCATCTCCGGCACGTCGTCCCAGGCGGCGTCGAGCATCTCGCCCACCGACCGGGCTCCGGACTCGATCGCGGCCAGCAGGCGTCGCTCCCGCTCCGTTCGGTGGGCGATGTACTCGGCGATCTTCGCCTCCGGGTCCTTCACGATCGGCCCGTGCCCGGGGAGCAGGAGCGAGGGGCCGCGCCGGCGCAGCCGCTCCAGCCCGGCGAGATAGGCGGCAAGCGCGCCCGGGTCCGGCGCGATGAAGACGCTGCCCTGCCCCAACACGGCGTCGCCGGAGAACGCGACCGTCCCGCTGACGAACGCCAGGTGATCCGGCGCGTGGCCCGGGGTGGCGATGACCTCAAGCGGGCCGAAGTGATCGCCGTCGGCCAGCCGCTGGTCGACCTCGCCCCGGGCGGCTGCCACCGGGGCTGACGGGAACCGCCGCCGCATCGCCGGGACCGCCTCGGCGTGGTCTGGATGGTCATGGGTCAGGGCGATCCCGCCCAGCCCGCCGCGGGCGGAGATCTCCGCGGCGATCGCGGCGACGTGTCTCTCCAGCGCCGGACCGGGATCGATCAGCCACGCTGGGTCGCTGCCGACGATCCACGAGTTGGTGCCGGTGAGGGTGAACGGGCCCGGGTTGTCGGCGCGCACGCCGACGATCCCCCCTCCTGGTACGTCGACGCGGGTCATTGCTTGAATAGTCAACCATGGCGGCGGACGGCGACGATCCCCGTCCCTCTGGGGACGACCTCACCGACCCTTCCGCGGCTGCTGACGCGTCCGGCATAACCCCCGCGGCCGGCGAGGAGGAGGCGGGCTCGGCCCGCGACGACGAGGACCCCGGTCGCAGCCTGTGGCGGGGCTTGATCTCGCTCGCCCTGCTGGTGTCGATCGTCGTCGGCCTGCTGCTGGCGGTGCCGGGGCTGCACGGCGTCGCCGCCCAGGTCTCGGAGATGAACGGCGCCTGGATCGCAGTGGCGATCGTCCTGGAGATCCTCTCCTGCGTCGGCTACATCGTCGCCTTCCTCCAGGTCTTCGAACGCGCGCCGGTGCGGTTCGGCGCGCGGGTGGCGCTCAGCGAGCTGGCGTTCGGCGCCGCCGTCTCGCTCGGCGGAGCCGGCAGCGTCGCCGTGGGCGCGTGGCTGCTGCACGAGCGAGGCGGCAACCCGCGGCGGATCGCCGAGCGCTCGGCCGTGCTGTTCCTGCTGACCAGCGCCATCAACGTGATCACACTCGCGCTGGCCGGACTGGCGCTGTTCTTCGGAATCCTCCCCGGACCCAGCAACCCGCTCCTCAGCCTCGTGCCGGGGCTCGTCGGAGTTGCCGTGCTCGTCTTCTTCCTCGCGCTGCCGCTGGTGAGCGACCGGCTGGCGAAGCGGCGCGCCCCGGGCCGGATCCGGACGATGCTCCTGGAGGTCTCGACGAGCATCCGCCAGACCGAGGAGGTCATGTTCCGCCGCGACTGGCGGATCCTCGGCGCGATCGCGTACCTGTGGTGTGACATCGCGGTGCTCGCCGCCTGCTTCGCCGCCGCTGGAAGCGTGCCGCCGCTGGCGCCGATCGTGCTCGCCTACCAGATCGGCTACCTGTCGAACATAATCCCCATCCCCGGGAGCATCGGCGTGCTCGACGGCAGCCTCGTCGGCATGTTCGTCCTCTACGGCGTCCCGGCGACACTCGCCACCGCCGCCACCGTCGTCTATCACGCGATCGCGCTGTGGATCCCCGCTATGTGGGGGACGGTTGCGTTCATCATCCTCCGCCGCACCCGCAACGAGCCGATCACGCTCCGCCCCCCGCGCGAGGTCCGCGAGCAGCGCCGGCGCGAACGGCGCGAGCTGCGGCGCGGAGAGGAGCGGGCCCGCATCAGCCAACGATGACGCCCGCCCTGCAGGTTTGACCGTTGCCAAAGGCGGCCATATGCTGGGTGAGACCCTGCATCCCGGCGCGCTGGTCCCGCGCCCCGTACACCGGCGAGTAACGGATTGCTCGTATCTGACGACGAAGCCCAGCTGTCATCCGGTGCCGCGGACGGCACGTGGCCGGCGGCGACCCGGCGGCTGCCCCGGATCCCCATGGCCGCCCTCCCCTACGTGGAGGAGCTGCGCCTTGCCCTCGCCCGTGACCGCGGAGGCTCGGCTGCCGGGGAGCTGGAGCGCGCGTTTGCCGCGGCGCGGGGGCTGGTGGCCGCGGCGGGGGCGACGGGTCCCGGTGACCGCCCGGACCTCGAACGGATGCGGGCGCTGGCCGTGGCCATCCCGGAGTTCGGCGAGTTCCTCGCCCGCGCCTCGGATGAGACCGCCCGGCTCGTCCACGGGGCCACGAGCGGGCTGTGGTCGGCGCTGGGACTGCGCTCGCCGGCACCCGGCTGGACGGCCGCCGAGCACGAGGCGGCCCAGATGCTGTTCGCCTGTGCCTGCGCACCGTCGCAGACCGGCGATCCGGCGCGCCTCGGCGAGGGGCTGCGGGCGCTGGCCGCCGGGCGCTTCGCCGAGCTGCTGTGCGCCGAGCTTCAGGCCGGCGAAGCCCCGTGGATGCATGCCCTCGCCGGCCGCTACGCGTCGGTCCGCCACCGGTGCGCGCCGCGCACCACCTGGCGCAGCCGCGGACTGTCTGACCTGCTGCGCGTCGACGAGCGGACGCGCGGCGCGGTCCGCGCCCGCCTGGAGCGCTGGCTGGCCGGCGGCGGAGCTCTCCCCCTGCTCGGCGCCGAACTTGAAGCCGCGCTCGTCCACGCCCGCACCCCCGCCCGGTTCGCGTAGGCGGGCGGCCCGCCGGACGCTTCTCGTCCCCGCCCGGCCTGCCGCCGCCCGGGATAGGCCCTAAGGTGCCGGCATGAGCTACGGCGACCGGGGGAAGCGGGGCCGCCCGGCGACCGCGTCGCGCGAGGATGTGCTGCGCCTGGCCCGTGACCAGTTCCTGGCCGGGCGGCGGGTCGACCTCACGACGCTGGCGCGCGAGCTGGGCGTCGGCCGCGCCACCATCTATCGCTGGTTCGGTTCCCGGGAGGGCCTGCTGTCGGAGGTGGTGGCCGATGAGTTTGAGCAGCTCATCGGCCGTGAGCGCGCCCAGGTTCAGGAGCACGGCGCCCGGGGACTGCTGGAGGTCTTTGACCGTGTCAACCGCCGGCTGACCGAGTCGATGGCGCTGCGCTGCTTTCTTGAGCAGGAACGGGCCGCGGCGCTGCGGCTGCTGACGGCCAGCGACGGGGGCGTGCAACAGCGCTCGGTGGCCTGCATCGCCAAGCTGATCGCCGCCGAGGTCGCCGCCGGCCGCTATGACCCTCCGGCCGATGCTCAGACACTGGCCTATGCCGTGGTGCGCCTCGCCGAGGCGTTCCTCTACAACGATGCCGCCTTCGGCCTGCGCAGCGACCATGCGCGCCTGCGCGACGTGGAGGCGGCGCTGCTGGGGGTTCCCCGCCCGGGCGGCCGCTCAGCCGACGCCGGCGCCCGCCGTTCCGTGGCGCCGGTGGGCTCAGGCTGACCACCAGCGGCGCCGCCGTCTGCCGCCGGCGGGGTGCCCGCCGGAAAACGGAAGCATGGGGCCGACCGACCCGTTCTTTGGGCAATGACCAGCAGCGCCGCTGAAGTCCACGCCGGCATGGAGCCGCAGGTCGGACCCCTCGTCCTCGTCGTGGCCGCGGACCGGGAGATCCGCGCCCGGACGGTGTCCGCCCTCGCCCCGTCCGGCTGGCGCGTGCGCGGGGCGGCCTCGGCGCTTGAGGTCATGAGCGGCGGAGTGGCCCCTGATCTGCTCGTCGTCCACTGCGAGCTTCTGAACGCCGAGGAGCTCGCCGAGCTGCGGGAGCTCAAGCGCGAGCACGCCGATCTGCAGCTCGTCGTCATCTGTCACGCCGGCGCCGGCCGCAGCGCGCGGCGCGCCGTCGACGGGGGCGCCGATGGAATCGTGTTCACCGAGCAGCTCGGCACCGCGCTCGCCCCCACGGTCGCGGCCGTGCTTGTGGGGCAGACGTCGGTCCCCACGCGCCTGCGCGCCAGCGTCAAGAAACCGTCGCTCTCCTACCGGGAGAAGCAGATCCTCGGCATGGTTGTGATGGGCCTGACCAACGGCCAGATCGGCTCCCGCCTGTTTCTGGCCGAGAGCACGGTCAAAAGCCACCTGTCCTCCGCCTTCAGCAAGCTCGGCGTGCGGTCGCGCAGCGAGGCCGCAGCGCTCATCCTTGATCCCCAGGAGTCGCTGGGCGCGGGGATCCTCGCCATCATGGGCCCGGCCGACCGGCCCCCGCTGGCGCAGGCCGACTGACTGACACCCGGTCGGCGCGGGCGGCTTGTCGTCCCCGGGCGGTGCCCGGTGTTCACCGCGTCGGAAGCTACCGTGAGGGCGATGGCCACCACGCACCGCGATCGTGTCGAGGCGCTCCTGCGCGAGGCTGCCGCCGAGCACGCCGGCCTCATGTCCCGGCTGCCGCCTGATCTGCAGGCGTCGCTGCCCGTCGATGCCCAGGGCGTGACCCAGGCCATCGACCACCTGGCGGTCGCCGCCGGTCTATCGGTGAGTGAGCGCCGGGCGCTGATCCGCCCTCACGCCGTCAATCCCGCCGTGCTCCATGCCCGTGTGTTTGGGCGTGCGCCGCTGACCCGGGAGACGGTGATCGCGTCGTTCGTGGAGGGGGCGCGGGTCCGGGCCGAGGCACTGGGCGAGCTCGCCGACACGATCGGCGGCGAGCAGCTCGGCCGCGATGTCCGCGGTCTGCTCGTCGTCCACCCGCCCCCGGTCGATGCCGGCGGTCCCGACGTGGTGCCCGCCCTGCAGGCGACATATGCCGCCCAGGAGCGCGCCGCGGTCATGATCGCGGCGAGCCTGGACGACGGATAGAGCCGCCGGCGCCAGGGTCGCCGGGGCCGCCATGAGGCAGCGCGGCAGTCCGCACGCCCCCCGCACGTTGTTCTCATACGCACAAGCGTGTCGGTTCGAAGGGATTCGATCGGACGGGAGAAGCGGATGGGACAAGAGCAGGTGGCTCAGGAGACACGGCGCCCGGCGCGCGCTCTCTCCCGCGGTGATCACGGCCGGCTGGCGCCGCCCCGGCGCCGGGGCCGCCCGCGGTCACTTCGGCCGGGCCGGACGGGCTCGGTGCACGCGGTGGTCGGCGCGATGCTCGCGGTCATCGCGCTGGTGGGGTGCGTCGTGGCCATCCTGCTGCTGGCCGCGCAGCCGACGGCGACGCGCCTTGAGCAGGAGGTGGCGGCACTCACCCACCGGCTGGACGCCACCCAGGGCGAGCTCGCCGCCCTCCGCACCGCCGCCGGGCGCTCGGCGGCCCAGAGTGCGCTGGCGACCGGAGGCCTCAGGCGACTGACCACGCGTGTGGCCGGCCTGCAGCGCACCGTCCACGGGCTTCAGAGCAGCACAACCCTGACCCAGCAGCAGGCGGCCGGCCTGCGGGCGTGCGTGCCCCAGCTTCAGCAGGAGCTGGCGGGTCTGACGCTGCGGACCCGGTCGGTCGGCGGCCAGCTGCGCAGTGTGGGGCTGAGCGACGGCGCGCTCCTCTCCCCCGGCTGTCAGTCGGTGTTCTCCGGGCTGTGACGGGCGCTCACCGGGCGGCGCCGAGTTGGTCGAGCAATGCCTCGGCCGCCGCGACTCCCGGTGCGTCCCCCTTGATGCGAAACAGCTCGCCGGCGGCCTTGAGCTCCGCCGCCGCCTCGTGGGGCCGGCCGCGCTCGCAGAGGATCCGCGCCAGGTCAAGCCTGGCCCCCGCGGTGCTGCGGATCGTGTCGGTGCGTGACCAATGACCGATGGCCTGCCTCGCCCACCGTTCGGCGCCGGCGAGGTCGCCGTCGCCCAGCGCAAGGACGGCGCGCGTCTGGGCGACGAGGGCGTGGTTGATCACATCTTCGGCGGCGCCCAGCTCTTCGCACAATGCGATCGCCTCCCGGGCCGCGCCGCGGTCGCCGCAGCGTGCCTGGGCGAGGGCCAGCAGTCCCTGGGTGGTCGAGCGTAAGGCCCGCTCGCCGAGCTCGGCGAGGATCGCGTCAGAGCGCGCCAGCGCGACGATCGCCGCGGCGGGGTCTCCCGCCGATAGCTCGATCTGCCCCAGATCCTGCTCCAGCCCGCCCTGCGCCGCCCCCATCCCCAGCGCAGCCAGGCCTTCGATGCCCCGGCGGGTGAGCCGGCGGGCCCCCTCGAAGTCGCTCTGGAGCCGGCGAAGCTCCCCGCGTCCCAGGTCGACGAATGCCGACAGATACGGGCCGAGGTCCTCGTCCTCCATGAGCGTGATCTCCCGGGCCACAACGCTTACGGGCTCACGACCGTAGATGAGCGTCAGGACGTACTGGGCAAGCGCCCGTGCTCGCAGTCCTCCGTCGCCGGCCTGGCGGGCGTAGTCGGCAACGAGACGAAGCTCCGCCCCGGCGAGCGTTGCCTGCGCCGCGATCCAGTGCACGGACGCGGCCGCCAGATGGGCCTTGGCCAGCCGGGTTGTGTCACCGCTCCGGGTGAGCCGATCGATGATCGACGGAAGGCGTGCCTGGATGGCCTGGATCGCTCCCTCCGGCTCCGTGTGGAGCATCCATTCAAACCTGGTGAGCGCGGCAAGGTCCGCGACATCCGGGTCGGATTCGGCGGTGCACAGCAGTGCGTCCACCCGGGTGAGGTCGCCGATGTCAATCAGCCGGCCGGCCAGCTCGGCCGATGCCGCAGCCTTCAGCCCGCGGTCCAGCGGGGCCAGGGCCAGCGCCCGGTCAAGCAGGTTGGTGGCGGCGGTGTCATCGCCACGCTCACCGGCGCGTCTGCCGGCCGCGTAGAGGTGCTCGGCCGCCCGCCGCGAGAGCTCCGGCCCCGGGTCTCGTCCGAGATCCCGCTGGTAGCGCGCGCTCTGCTCCAGGTGCCAGCCGCAGATCTCGTCAAGCTCGAGCAGCTCAGACGCGTTGTCCTCCAGCCAGGACGCGAACTGCTCGTGGAGCTGCGCCCGTGTGCGTTTGGGCAGGCTGTCGTAGGCGGCGTCCCGGATCAGCAGGTGGCGGAAGCGGAACGCCTCGCCGTCTCCGAGCGTCGGCGCGTGGGGACGGATGAGCTCCTTGCGGACGAGGCCGGCGATCGCCTCGTCGATCTCCGCGGCAGTCCGGTGGCCGGCGAGCGCCCGAACCGGCAGGCGGTGAAAGACCTCGCCCTCCACCGCACCACACTCAAGCAGTTCGCGCTGCTCGGCCGGGAGCCGCTCCAGCCGGGCGGCGAGCAGCGCCTGGATCGTCGGCGGGATCGCGGGCGTCCCGCGCTCGCGCATGAGCGCCGCCATCTCCTCCAGGAACAGTGGGTTGCCCTCGCTGGCCGTGATCACCCCGGCGCGTGCCGCCGGCGCCAGGTCGCCGCCGAGGTGCTCCAGCAGCCGCTCGCAGTCGGCGGCGGGCAGCGGCTCAAGCAGCGCCGTCGTCGCGTTCAGCTTGCCTCCGCCCCAGCTGGGGCGGTCCTCCAGCAGCTCCGGGCGCGCGCAGCACAGCAGCAGGATGGGCGCTCCCCGGGAGAGCTCGGCGATGTGGTCAAGCAGGTCAAGCAGCATCGGCTCGGCCCACTGCAGATCATCGACGTGAAGGATGACCGGCCGCGCCGCGGCGAGCCGCTCCAGGAGCCGGCGGACGTCGAAGAACAGTTCCTCAGGCGTGGCGGCGCCTCGGCCGCCGAGCTGCTCGATCACGGACTCGGCCTCGTCTCCGGCGCTGCGCAGTGCGTCCAGCAGGGGCCAGAAGGTGATCCCCTCTCCGTAGTGCAGACAGCGCCCCTGCAGCACCGTCGCGGTGGCGCGCGCCCCGGCCAGCAGCTCGGCGACCAGTCGCGACTTGCCGACGCCCGCCACCCCCAGCAGGGTGAACAGATGGCAACCGGCCTCGTCGACGGCGCGCTCCCACGCGGCGGTCAGCAGGCGCAGCTCCCGCTCGCGGCCGACCAGCGGCCCCTCAAGGTGGCGCGTCACCCCGGGGGCGACCGGGTCGACGGCCAGCAGCCGGAATGCCGCCAGGGGCTGAGACTTGCCCTTGACCGCCAGCGGCGCCAACGGCTCGACGTCGACGGCATCCCTGACCAGCCGCAGCGTGTCGCCGCCGAGGACGATCTCCCCGGGCTGCGCCGCCTGCTCCAGGCGAGCGGCCACGTTGACCGCGTCGCCGATCGCCAGGTTCTCGCCCTCCCCCATCAGCACCGGCCCCGTGTTGACCCCGGTCCGGAAGCGCAACCTGACGCCCACGTCCTGCGCCACCAGCGCCAGCCGCTCACGGATCTCCGCCGCCGCCCGCACCGCTCGCAGCGCATCGTCCTCACGCACGCGCGGGATGCCAAACACGGCCATCACGGCGTCACCGATGAACTTCTCCACGGTCCCCCCGTGGCGCTCGATGGTCGCCCGGATGTCGGCGAAATACCGGTTCATGACCTCCCGCAGCAGCTCAGGGTCAAGCTCCTCACCGAGCGCGGTCGAGCCGGTCACGTCGCAGAACAGCGCCGTCACCACCTTGCGGGTCCGGCGCGGCTCCGGGCCCGGTGTCAGCGGCGACCCGCACGAGGGGCAGAACCGGAACCCCTGCGGATGCTCAAGACCACAACTCGCGCAAGTCACCATGGCGTCCGAGTGCGTCGAGCTGACGCGGCAAAGCCACATCAGCCGTCCAACAGTAGCCGCCCGGACCGCCCGTGGCGAGCCTTTCGCGCCCGCCGGCTCGGCGGCCGTTTCAGACCTCCTTTCGGAGCGATGACGGCCGGCGGCGGTGAGTCAGGGCAGGCGCCGGTGACACCCCGGCGCGGATGTGGACGGTGATCCGAGAGCCGCCGGATCAGCCAGCGCTGGGTGGGTCAGCTTTGGCCCTGGCGTACTCCCGGATCGCCCGCGAGATACTCGACCGGCCCCTCCACCACCGATCCCGGCACGTTGCTGGCGCGGCTGAAGCGGCCGATCGGAAG
>DASSZQ010000227.1:0-4622 GCA_035702755.1 Solirubrobacteraceae bacterium
GAACGGGACACGCAGCAGCGAGCCGACCTGAACGGCCTGGCCGGCGCCGATCCGGTAGTCGAACGGGCCGCGCACGGCGCGCGTGGTGGTGAGGGGCTGCACCCGGGCGATCATCTGCGAGCTCAGCGACTGTAGTGGCGCTCCCCGGCGTTACGCTTTCGCCATGGACCGCGAGCCCGGCGAGGAGGTCTTCTTCCGAGGCCACCCGTCGTGGCTGTCGATGATGCGCCTGCTCGTCAAGGGGCTGATCTTCAGCCTGCTGGTCGGTGTGGTCGCCGGGCTGGCCTCGGCAGTCGCCGCCGGCGACCGGGTGCAGACCAGCTGGGTGATCGGCGGCGTGCTCGGCACGCTCGTCCTCGTCTATGCCCGCGGGCAGCGCCGCCGGATGAAGGTCACCTACGCGGTCACCAGTCGCCGGGTGACGATCGAGCGGCGGGGCCTGATCTCCCGCCGTCTGCACCAGGCGCGGCTGGAGGGCATCCAGGACGTCACCTACCGCCAGTCGCTGTACGAGCGCGTGCTCGGCATCGGCACCGTGTACTTCGAGACCACCGGGGAGCTTGACTTCGCCGTTCGCTTCCGGGGCGTCGACGACCCCCGGGGCATCGTGCGCGCCGTCGACGGGGCGCTTGACCACAGCGAGGGCGACTGGGGGCCGTGGGTCGCCGACCTGCGCCCGTGAGCTGACTCGGCCCGGGGCCGTCGGTTGCCGACCTGCCCCCTGACCTCACCCGGCCGGTTCTCATCTGATCTGGATCGTCAACTCCGTCGTCGTCCCGCCCGCGGTGCGCGCCGAGGTCAGCCCGGCGCCACCGAGGTGCTCAAGGTCCGGGAGCAGCCGGCTGTAGATGGTCCCCCCGGCCGCGGCGAGGGCCGGGGAGCGCAGCACCTGGCCGAGATCGGCGTACACCAGCGACGTGACCTGAGCCGGGCGTCCGCTGAACGCTGCTTTGAAGCCGGGGGTCGCCGCCAGCGAGCGGGCGGGCCGGGCGAGCTCGGCGATCCCGCGCGGGTTGGTGGCGACGACGAGCAGCCCGCGGACGAGGCCGTAGTCAAGCTGGAGGGTGGGCGTCAGCTGGAACTCATGCACGTCGATCCCGGCAACCCGGTGGGTGCCGTACACCGACCGCGCGCGCGAGCGCCGGCCGGCGGTCGGCACCAGCCGCGCCATGGCGCGCTGGAACTGGCGAAAGACCGCCTGGGCCCGGGCGGCCTGCGCGCGGGTGACGACGACAAGCGTTGCCGCCGAGCCGGAGCCGAGGATCGCCACCGCCGATTCACCGGAGAACAGCGAGACGATCTGCCGGACGTTGACGCCGGCCCCGGCGAGCGCCGTCCCCAATCGCTGCAGCAGCGAGCCCAGCCCGCTGGAGACCCCGGCGGCCGAGCCGGCGGCGAGCATCTGGGGCATCTCCCGGCTCAGGCCGTTGACGTCGAGCATGAGGGCGGCGTTCGCCGGGATGACCCCCGGCAGGGACGGCGCAAACCCGGTGTTCCCGGCGGTGGTTCCGACGGCGCTGTGGATCTGGACCCGGAACCCCTGGGCGGCGGGGACGACCGACAGGAACGTCCCCTGGAGCGCCGGCGCGCTCAGCAGCCCGCCGAGGGCGCCGAGCGCGCCGCTCTGGCCGGCGAGCACGCGGCGCACGCCCTCGGCTGAGGCGTAGGCGCTCAGCACGCTGCCGGCGGGAGCGCCGGAGGCCGCGCGGCGGTAGGCGGGCGCGGTGGCCAGCGACGGCCGTGACCCCGCCGCGACGTCGATCGCCCGGCGCACGCTGGCCGGCTGGCCGACGACGAGGTCGGAGCCGACGAACCCCAGCACGCTGCCGTTGGCGTAGCGCTTCAGAGCAACGCCGCGGTAGCTGCCGGCGCCAGTCGCCCCCTCGCCGCGGACGAACGCCTCCGCGCGGCGGCGGTGGGCGACCTCCACGACGACGACGGAGCCGGCCGTCGATGTGGGGCTGTTGAGCAGCGCCAGCGCGGCGGCCGAGCCGGCCCACGGCGACACCTGCCCGGCCAAGTCGACGGCCCGCCCGCCGGCCAGGACCTCGCCGAGGCGGCCGAGCACCTCGGTGCCGGCGAGGCCGAAGTTGGGCAGGCGTTCGGCCACCGCCAGGGACTGGCGCACCGCCGGGCTGTCGCGCTGGAGCGACAGGCGCACGTAGGCGAGCGCGTCCGCGGGGATGACCGCGGTCGTGCCGCTGGCCGACGGCGGGACCCCGGCCGCACCGCCGCTCAGGCCGACGGCGAGCCCGGCGATGACGAGCGCCGCCAGCAGCACCACCACGGCCGCCCAGCGGCGCCGCAGGCTGTTCGGCGCCAGTTCAGTCACGCTCTGGGGTAATGAAGCACGCCGGGGCGCGGCGTGCGCCGCCCCGCCTCGCGGCCCCCAATCCGTTCGAAATCCGGATTGCGGCCTTGCATCTCGTCAGATTCGGCTCGATAGCCTCCGGATCGTTCGAGATCCTGGGACCTCGTCCTGATCTCGTACAGATCGGTGGCTCTCGGCCGGCGGGCGGTGCCGGCGGGCGCGGCGTTTTAGGCCGCGTCGGACCCGGCGTCGGTGAGCACCTCGGCAGGCCGCTCGGCGTCCGGCGGCTCCCCGGCCTCGTCCACGCCCCAGTCCTGGGGCTCGTCCGCGGTCCGCCCCCGGCGGCGCTCGGCGGCGGTGCGGCGCTCGCCCCGGCCGCCGGCCGGGACGCGCTCGTTGCGCTCGACGAAGTCGATGATCGCCGGCACCCCCTCCAGCCGGTAGCGCTCGCGCAGGCGGTTCTCGATGAAGTAGGCGTAGTCACGGGTCACCCGGGCGCGGGAGTTGACCTGGATCGAGAACCGCGGCGGGCGCTCGGCGGTCTGGGTCATGAAGATCAGGCGCAGGCGGTGGCCGGAGGCGGCGCCGCGCCGGGCGGGCCGCTTGCCGACCGGCGGCTGGCGGGCGGCGACGACCTCGGAGAGGAAGCGGTTGAGCTGCGGGGTGGGAATCCGGGTGCGGCTGCGGTCGGCGAGCGCGGTGGCCTCGATGAGCAGCCGCTCGACGTGGCGCCCGGTCTTGGCCGAGGCGGTCAGCACCCGCGGGCGGAGGCGGAGCTTCTGATGGGCGCGGGCTCGCTCGTGGTCCAGGTCGACCCCTTCGGCGATATCCCACTTGTTGAGCACCAGCGCGGTGGCGCACCCGCTGCGCATGGCCAGCTCGGCGATCCGCAGGTCCTGGCTGGTGACGCCGTCGGTGGCGTCGCAGACGACGAGGGCGACGTCGGCGCGCTCGGCGGCACGCCGGGAGCGCAGTGACGTGTAGTACTCGATCGACTCCCCCACCTTCGCCTGACGGCGGATCCCGGCGGTGTCGACGAGGATGAGCTCGCGGCCGTTGAACGTGATCGGCAGGTCGATGGCATCCCGGGTGGTCCCGGCCACGGGCGAGACGATGACCCGCTCAGAGCCGGCGAAGCGGTTGAGCAGCGATGACTTCCCAACGTTGGGCCGGCCGATGAGCGCCAAGCGCACGGCGTCGTCGTCGCGCTCCTTGTCGCCGGCCTCCGGCGCCAGCGCGGCGATCCGGTCCAGCAGATCGCCGGTGCCCAGCCCCTGCGCGGCCGACACGGCGATCGGCTCGCCGAGCCCCAGGGCGTAGAAGTCGGCGGCCAGCGGGGTGTCGCGCACGCTGTCGATCTTGTTGGCGGCCACCAGCACCGGCAGCGGCGAGCGACGCAGCAGCTCGGCCATCTCCTCATCGCCGGGCCGCAGCCCCGCCTTGGCGTCGACGACGAGCACCGCGGCATCGGCGTCGGCGAGCGCGGCGCGGGCTTGCTCCTGAATCTGGCGCGCCAGTGCGTCTCGATCGTCGAGGTCGACCCCGCCGGTGTCGATGAGCGTCAACGGCCGCCCGTTCCACTCGGTGCGCAGCTCCTTGCGGTCGCGGGTGACGCCGGCCTGCTCGTGCACGACGGCCTCCCGCGACTCGGTGAGACGGTTGACGAGCGAGCTCTTGCCCACGTTCGGATAGCCGACGATGGCGACCTTCATCGTCCGTCGAGGCTAGTGCACCCTCACGGCGATGCTGGTGCAGACTGGATTTCGAGGTGGTCGCGGAGGAACGCGCTGATGCGCCGGCGCGCGTCCTGGGCGGAGGCGTCGTGATAGCCGATGTGCACGATCCTCATGGCCTGGGAGATCCGGTCGCGATGATCGTTGAGGAAGGCGTGCCCGGCGCCGGGATACTCCTTGATGTCGTGCGCGACGGCGTTGGCGGCCAGCGCGCGCTCCAGCCGATCCGCCGCCCCCCGCAGGGTGAAGTCCTTGGCGCCATAGCTGCCGACGATCGGACAGGCGCCGGCGAGCAGCGTTTCGGCGTCCTTGGGTACCGTGCCGTAGTTGACGCTGGCGGCATCGAAGCCGTGACCGGGAGCGAGCAGCAGCGCAAACCCGCCGCCCATGCAGAATCCGATCACGCCGATCCGGCCGGTGCAATCGGCGCGAGCCGCCAGCCATCGACGCGCGGCCTCGACATCGTCAAACGTCGGTCCCTGCCGCGCGCGCAGATCGCGAATGATCGAGCGCACGCACGCCATCTTCCGGCCTCCGGACAGGAGGTCTGGCGCCAGCGCCAGGAAGCCCTCGCCGGC
>DASSZQ010000147.1:0-2356 GCA_035702755.1 Solirubrobacteraceae bacterium
GTGGCCACCATGCGATTCCTCGGATACACCGGGCGGGAGTTCCTCCGGATCGGGTTCGCGGCGGCGGTCTTCATCCTCGTCGCCAAGTGGCTCGCCCCGAAGACGAACGTGGCCGCCCTCAACGCCGCCGCCCAGAAGCTGTAGGGCCATGGGCACCGTCGACGTCATCAGCCGCCAGCAGGCAGAGAGCGCGATTCATCGCGGAGCTCGTCGCCGGCGTGCCTTCAAGGAGATGTACTCCGGGGAGCTGCGCGAGATGTACCGCCTGCGCGGCCACAACCCCGACGGGGACCCGCACATCCAGCGGCTCGTCGAGCGCGGCATCGCGCCGATCGGCGGCGGAGCGACCGGCCAGGGCGCCGCGGCGTTCTTCCTCAACATGCCGCCCGACGGCACCTACGTGATGAATCCTGGCTACTTCAACCAGGAGACGGAGCGCAACGACGTCCCCCAGCAGTCCTTCGCCTACACCGGGCTGGGCGGCTCCCGGATGGACAACCGGATCACCAACACCGGGATCCTCGCGTTCATCCGCCTGATCTTCATCGGCACCCTCGTCGTCGGCGGGACCGGCGCGGTCACCTCCACCTATCAGTGGCCGTGGAACGTCGCCAAGCGCATCACCGTCCAGGCCAACGGACAGACCTCGCTGATGCAGGCCTCCGGGCTTGACTTCCGCGCCCGGCGCCAGCGCCTGTTCCGCAAGCCGACCGAGAGCCTGGTCACCGCGCCGGCGACCACCGCCGCCACCGGCGACCCCAACCCGGGGACGATCGCCAACGGCAACTACAGCGTGGTGCTGATCTACGACCTGCCGATCGTGCACGACATGACGACGCTGACCGGCGCGCTCTTCGCGCAGTCCGACAGCAACTACCTGTCCTACACGGTCGAGCCGGCGCTGCAGGCCGACCTGTTCTCGGTCGCCTCCGGCGGGACCGTGTCGCTGACCGGGACCTTCTTCCCGCAGCTGACCTACTTCGATATCCCCTACATCGACTCCCAGCAGGGCCGGCTGGTCGCCATCCCGGACCTGCGCTGGCTGCACGGCTTCATCGCCTCCGATCAGCCGTTTGCCAACACCGGCAACGTCGTCACCCCGCTCATCAAGAACGCCGGCCAGCTGATTGCGTTCTATGAGTACATCGACAACGGCGGCGCGGCGCAGATCTCCTGGACCAGCGCCGTCGACCAGTTCTCTCTGCAATACGGCGGCAACCGCACCCCGATCGTGTGGTCAGGCCCGTCGGGTCAGGGCGCGCTCTTCGGCCTGGAGGAGAACGAGCGCAACTACAACGGCCTCATCCAGCCCGGCTACCTGGTGCTGGACCTGGAGAACGACAACCCGCAGCGCGACCTGATCTACCCGCGCGGCGTCAGCGAGCTGGAGGCCGTGGCCAAGATCACCAACGGGACCACGATCAACGCCAACGCGCACCTCCATTTCGTGGAGGAGACGCTCTTCTCGGGCAGCTGATGGCGGGCGGGCTTGGACAGGACGCCGGCGTGTTCGCAGTCCCGGACGTGCCGGACGTCGGATACCAGGACTGGGCCACCATGACCGGCATGCAGCCCGGGCACCCGCTCGTCGGCGGGACCGCGGGCAGCCCCGGCTACGGCGCCGGCCAGCGCCAGGTCGCGGTCTCCGATCCCGGCTCCGCGGCGCTTGGCCAGGTCGCCGCCGGCAGCCCGGCCCGGGCCAACTGGTCAGAGGTCTTCAACCTCAAGGGCAACCCCATCGGCTGGGTGCTGATCGCGGCGCTGGTCTACCTCGGCCTCATGCACATCCACGTCCGGGCCGGCGCCAGCGCCGGGTTCCGCGGAGGCAAGTGAATGTCGAAGAAGACGCTCGTCATCGTCCTGCTGCTCGTCGCGGCCTACTTCCTCTTCATCCGCAAGCGCTGAGGCCGTGAACCAGGCCGCCTGGATCATCCTCGCCGTCCTCGCCTCCGGTCTGCTCCTCGCGCTCACCCGCGGCGGCTGGACCGGCCCGGGCGGCGCGCGCGCGTGGTTTGACGCCAAATTCAAGGGACAGCCCGCGTGAACGACGCCGGCGTCAAGCTCCTGGCGGCCGTCATCGGCTTCTGGATGGTCATGCGCGCGGTCAACCGCGACAGCTCCGGCCGCACGCTCGTCGACCACATCCTCGGCCAGTCCGGCGGCGCCAACCAGCTGCTGCCGGCCGGCGCCGCCAGCAACCCGATCGGCACGCCCAACGCCGCCGGCGACGTCAACCCCGTCCCCGGCGCCACCGGCAACCGCCTGGACCAGGGGTTTGATCTCACCAGCAAGACGTTCGTCAGCCCCTACGCGGGGACCGTGGTCGCCTCCGAGCAGTCAGACCCGGGGTGGAAGG
>DASSZQ010000058.1:0-2054 GCA_035702755.1 Solirubrobacteraceae bacterium
GCGCCACTACAGTCGCTGAGCTCGCAGATGATCGCCCGGGTGCAGCCCCTCACCACCACGCGCGCCGTGCGCGGCCCGTTCGACTACCGGATCGGCGCCGGCCAGGCCGTTCAGGTCGGCTCGCTGCTGCGTGTCCCGTTCGGTTCCCGCAGCTCGCTCGGCGTCGTCGTCGAGCTGGCCGAGCGCTCGGAGCTGGCGCCGGAGCGGCTCGCCGAGCCCGAGGCGGTCCTGGGAGCGGGCGTCAGCGCCGATCTCGTCGAACTCGCCGAGTGGATGGCCCGCGAGTACTGCTCCACCCCCGCCCGGGCGCTGGGGCTCATGCTCGCCCCCGGGGCCGCGGCCGGGATGCGCGCGCGGCTGGCGCTCGTCGCCGAGCTGACGCCCGCGGGCCACGCGGCCCTGAACGGCGGCGATGACGTGCGGCTCACCGACCGCCAGCGCGGACTGCTGGCGGCGTTGTCCCAACAGGGCCCCACCGTCGCCGCTGAGCTTGACACGTCCGGTCTGCGCCGGCTGGAGGGACGCGGGCTGGTCGCCCTGACCCGCCGGGCGCGACCGCGACGGCCGGTCAGCCACGCCGTCGGCGCCGCGTCGGCAACGGCGCCACCGCTCACCGACGAGCAGGCGGCGGCGCTGGGAGAGCTCCAGGCGGCGCTGGGCGACGGCGCCGGGGCCGACCGCCCCCCGGAGTTCCTGCTGCAGGGGGTCACCGGCTCCGGCAAGACCGAGGTGTACCTGGGCGCGGTGCAGGCCACGCTGGCGGCGGGGCGAACGGCGATCGTGCTGGTGCCGGAGATCGCGCTCACGCCGCAGGTGCTGTGGCGCTTTCAGGCGCGCTTCGGTGACGTGGTGGCCGTTCTGCACTCGGCGCTCAGCGTCGGCGAGCGCCACGACGAATGGATGCGGCTGCGCACCGGGGAGGCGCGCGTCTGCGTCGGCCCGCGCTCGGCCGTGTTCGCGCCGCTGCAGAACATCGGTCTGATCGTCGTCGACGAGGAGCACGAGAGCTCCTATAAGCACGAGGGCGACCCGCGCTACGACGCCCGCACCGTCGCCCGCCGCCGCGCCCGCCGGCACGGGGCGGTGCTCGTCGTCGGCAGCGCCACCCCGCGGCCGGAGAGCGTGCTGGTGATGCGCCGGCTGCGGCTGACCCAGCGCGTCGACGGTCGGCCGATGCCCGCCGTTGAGGTGCTCGACATGCGCGGGCGCAACCAGCCGCTGCATCCGGAGACGCGGATGGCGCTCGCCGACCTGCGCCGCGCCGGCGGCAAGGCGATCCTGCTGCTCAACCGCCGCGGCTGGTCGAACTTCCTCTCCTGCCGCGCCTGCGGGCGCGTATGGCTGTGCCCCAACTGCGAGGTGGCGCTCGTCCTGCACCGCAACGCGTCTGCAGTGGCGTGCCACCACTGCGGCCATCGCGAGCGGGTGCCGGAGCGCTGTCCGGCCTGCGCGTCGGTGTCGGTCGCCCGCCACGGGGCGGGCACCGAGCGAATCGAGCACGAGCTGCGCGAGGCGCTGGGGGAGGAGCACTTCCCCGTCTTCCGCCTTGACGCCGACTCCGCCTCGCTGCCGGAGCGGGCGCGGACGCTGCAGCGCTTTGAGGCGGCGCCCGCCGGGGTGCTGGTCGGCACCCAGATGGTGGCCAAGGGCCACGACTTCCCGGACGTCTCGCTGGGGGTCGTCCTCGACGCCGACCAGACGCTGCGCTTCCCGGATTTCCGGGCCGAGGAGCGCACGTTTGCCCTCATCACCCAGCTCGCCGGGCGCACCGGCCGGGGCGCCCTCGGCAGCCGCGTCCTGGTCCAGACGCTGGCGCCCGACGCGCGGCCGATCACCTTCGCCACCCGCCATGACTCCGACGGCTTCCTCGCCGACGAGCTGGAGCGCCGCGCCGCGCTGCGCTACCCGCCCTCCGCGTCGCTGATCCGCATCGTCTGCTCGGCCGAGGAGGAGGCGCTGGCCCGGGACACGGCGACCGCCATCCACGCCGAGCTGGTCTCGCTTGACGCCGCCGTGCTGGGGCCGGCGCCGCTGTTTCGGCTGCGCGGCCGCGC
>DASSZQ010000111.1:0-2634 GCA_035702755.1 Solirubrobacteraceae bacterium
CGATCTGCTGCTCCTGCACAACCCGGACCGCACCGGCTACACGAGCGAGACCGTGTGGGCGGGCATGGCGGCGCTGCGCGAGGCGGGACTGACGCGGCTGATCGGCGTGGCCCCCGGGCCGGCCAACGGGTTCACGCTTGACCTCATCGACTGCCTGGAGCGTTTCGGCGCGCTCATCGACTGGGCGATGATCATCCTCAACCCGCTGGAGCCGTGGCCGGGAGAGCTGTGCCTGGGCGCGGCCGCCGCGGCCGATGTGAACGTGATCACCCGGGTCGTCGACTACGGCGGCCTGTTCTTCGACGACCTGCGCCCCGGTCAGGAACTGGCCCGTGGCGATCACCGCGGCTTTCGGCCGGCGGGCTGGATCGAGGCCGGCCGCGCGCGCATCGACGCGATGCGGCCGATCGCCCAGCGCGCCGAGCTGACGATGATCCAGCTCGCCTGCCAGTGGAACCTGGCCCATGCGCCGGTCGCCTGCGTGGCGCCGACGCTCATCCAGGAGGTGGGCCCGGCCGCCCGGCCCATCGAGGACAAGCGCGCCGAGCTCGCCGCGCTGCCCGCCGACCTGCGCCTGACCGACGCCGACATCGACGAGATCCGCCGGCTCGGCGACAACACGGGGTGCATGGCGCTCAAGGGCGCCTCGCCCCAGCATGCCGGGGAGGAGCAGCCGGATCGCTGGACGCTTGACGAGCGCCTGGAGCACGTCGCCCAGCGCTGGCGGATCGACCCGGACCGCGACCTCGTCCAGCAGATGGCGGCGTGACCGACGCCGCGGAGGCGAACCTGCCGCTGACCGGCGGCTGCAACTGCGGCGCCGTGCGCTTTGAGGTGACCGAGCCGTTCGTCGCCGCCGTCTACTGCCACTGCACCCGGTGTCAGCGGCGCACCGGCACCGCCGCCTCAGCCAACGGCCGCACCGTCCCCGGCTCGTTTCGCATCGTCGCCGGGGAGGATCGCCTGCGCTCCTGGAAGCCGGAGACCGGCGCCGAGAAGTTCTTCTGCGGCGACTGCGGCTCGGCGCTGTTCAGCGCCACCGCCGGCGATCCGCCGGGCGTCGGCGTCCGCCTCGGTGCCGTGGACGGCGATCCCGGGATCCGTCCGTCGGCGCACCAGTACGTGGCCTACGCGGCCGCCGGGGAGGCGATTCCGGACGACGGCCTGCCGCGCTACCCGGAGAGCCAGCGCGCCGGGATGTCCGGCACTCCGGCTCCGGACTGAGGCGCGGCCGTCGGCGCGGGCCGCTCGCGCCGAAACGCATGGCGGAGCAGGTGGACGGCAAGAGCGATCGCACCGCATGACCACATCAGGTTGAGCACGCCGAGGACAAAGGCGCTGTCCTGGGCGGCGGCGACATCGTTCATGAACAGGTACAGGGTCGCGCTGACAGCTGCGGCCAGGACCGGCAGGCGTCGCAAGGTTCCCGCCTCCCAGGCGGCGAGCGTGACCACCACCGGCACGTAGTAGTAGTAGTCCGGGGCCGGATCCACCAGGCAGCGCAGCAGCTCGAGCAGGGTGAGCAGGGCCAGGCCGTCGACCGGCGCAAGCCGGCCGCCGCCCAGCCGGCGGCCATGGGCCCAGATCCCGCCGAGCGCGAGAGGTACGACGACGATGGCGATGTCCGAACGGGTGAGCGAGAAGGGGAGCCGGTGAACCGGGGGTCCGGTGATCGTCCACCACAGGCTGGGAAAGGTCGCCACGATCTGTGTCCCGATGACGTGCTCGGCGGTGCGAAACGCCGAGGGGTCAGCGACCGGTAGCAAAGCCACCGCGGGGGCGGCAACCGCGGCGGCGGCGACCGCAACGGCTCGGCGACCGCCGGGCGTGGCCAGCAGGACGCAGGGAGCCGCCAGCACCGCCCACGGCTTGGTGCCGACCGCCAGGCCCAGCAACGCCGCCGCCCAGCCTCGGCGGTCGGTACCGGCGGCGACCACGGCCGCGGCCCCCAGCACACTGGTCAGAACCTCTTCCGGGTGCCCCAGGGTTAGTGCCTGGAGCGTCGCCGGACCCGCCAGGATGAGCGCGCCGGCGGCGGCGGTGACGACAACGTCCCGCGGTGAGCCGGCCCGCCATACCAGCCACAGAAGGAGCCCCAGCGCGGGCAGTAGGCACGCGACGACCCCCACCTGGTAGACGAGTTGCGGCCCGGCGCCGAGCCAGACGCCGGCACCGGCGAAGGGCGCGCGCCAGAGCAGCGAGACGAGACCCATCAGCGGCTGGACGGAGGGCACCACCGCCAGGCGGCCGTGCACGAGGGCACCGATGGCCGGGGCGGCGTTGTCGCCGAGGACGGCGTGGCCCGGGCGATAGTCGCCGCTGATGGTGACCCCGTGAACGACCCAGGCTGCCCCGGCGCATGCGCCGAGTGTGGCCAAGGCCTTGGTTGCGACGGTCAGACGGTCGCTGCGGGCGTCCACACCAGCGCTATCGGCGCTGCTCGGCGGGCGCTTGAGGGGCGCGTAGCTACGCGGAGTCCGCGCCGCCTGAGCTCAGCTCGGCCTTCATCCACTCGCAGCCGACCGAGAGATCCTCCACCCCCATCGCGGCGGCGACGTTGAGCCACATGCCGTAGCGAAAGAAGTCATCGATGCGCTCCTGGTCAGCACCGGAGAGCTGCTCGACGTGGGCCAC
>DASSZQ010000142.1:0-31970 GCA_035702755.1 Solirubrobacteraceae bacterium
CCCATCGCCAGCGCCACCAGCGCGCCCAGGAACTGACCGGCTGACGCCACCGCGATGCCCGCCGGGCGCGCCGGGCGCGGCAGATAGCCGGTCGCCGTCTTGGTCAGCGCGTTGAGCACAAATGGCTGCGCGACCGCCACCGTCAGCTGGCCGGCCATGGCCGCGGCGTACGTGTCCGACTGCAGGCGGATCAGAGCTCCGACGGCGGTGAGGCCGGCCCCGGTGAGCAGCGTGGTCCGAAACCAGCGGTCAAGCGCGATGCCGGCGGGCAGGGCGAGCACGACGTACAGGAGCGGGAACACCTGGGCCAGCCAGCCGACGGCGTTCTTGGAGACCCCAAAGTCCCGGGCGACATCGGTGTCGATGGGGGCAAACGTCAGCCACAGCATCTGCGTGCACAGCACGACCGCGGCGTACGCGGCCACCACCGGCCACCCGCCGCTCTCGTTCTCAAGCGCCGGCGCGGCCACCCGGCCGGGGTCGCTCACCACGATGCCTCCTCGCACTCAGGACGTGCGCCCACCCTAAGCCGCCCGCCCCGCCACATAACCGCACTTCCACACACGGCGCGCTGCAGGTTTGCCGTGCATCGGTGCCGGATGAGTGATTTGTACGCGCCGCACTGCGGGGTCTGAACCATGCGCTCGGAGGCTGGGTCATCCAACGTGACGTGTTGCGCCATGACCGACCTGTTCGACTTCTACCCGTACGCCGAGCGCCTGGGAGTCAACCGCACGCTTCCTGAGCACGGGCGCTCACGGGAGGCCATCCTCGCCGAGCTGCGCGCGATGGCGATCGAGGAGGACGCGGTGTGGGAGGCGGGCGGCTGCTCCGGGACGATGTACTGCGGCGATCACCAGCATTACGCGTTCCTCAAGGAGGCGTTCGGCCTGTTCGCCCACCAGAACGCTCTCCAGCGCGACATGTGTCCGAGCGCGACGCGGTTTGAGGGCGAGATCATCGCGATGGCGCTCGACCTGCTCCACGGGGGCGCCGTCACCGATGGTGAGCCCGCGGGGATCGTCACCTCCGGCGGGACGGCGAGTATCACCCACGCGATGCTCGCCTACCGCGAGCAGGGGCGCGAGGGCCGCGGCATCGAGCGTCCCAACGTCGTCAAGCCGGAGACGGGTCATCCCGCGTTCGACAAGGCCTGCCACATGTTCGGCATCGAGCTGCGCCGCGCGCCCGTCGACCCACGGACGACGCTCGTGCGCCCGGAGACCGTCGCGCAGCTCATCGACGAGCGCACCGTGGCGATCGTCGGCTCGGCCGGCAACTACGGCTACGGGACGATCGACCCCATCGCCGACCTGGCGCAGCTGGCCCGCGACCGCGGTGTCGGGCTGCACGTCGACGGCTGTCTCGGCGGCTTCCTGCTCCCCTTCGGCGAAGAGCTGGGCTACGCGATCCCCGCCTTTGACTTCCGTATCCCGGGCGTGACGAGCATCTCGGCCGACACCCACAAGTACGGCTATGGCCTCAAGGGGACGTCGACGGTCCTGTTCCGCGACCGCTCCCTGCGCAACCGCTGCTACTTCTTCATGCCGGACTGGAGCGGCGGCAAGTACTTCTCGCCGGGGATGGAGGGGTCGCGCTCCGACGGTCTGCTCGCGTCCACGTGGGCGTCACTCGTGTCGCTGGGCCGGGAGGGCTACCGCAGCTACGCGCGCCAGATCTTTGAGACCTCGGCGGCGATGCAGGCGGCGGTCCGCTCCCACCCGCAGCTGCGGCTGCTCGGCGAGCCCACGTTCCTGTTTGCCTTCACCTCCGATGAGTTCGACGTCTACCACGTCAACGACGCCATGAAGGCGCGGGGCTGGCGCTTCAACGGGCTGCAGTACCCCAACGCCCTGCACATGGCGGTCACGCGCCCGCAGGTGCAGCCCGGCGTCGTCGACCGATTCGCCGAGGACCTGGCCGCGGCGGTCGCCTACGCCGTCGAGCACAAGGATGAGGTTGCGGAATCGGCCGCTATCTATGGCGGCATCCCGGGGGGTCTCACGGTTGAGGCCGACGAGTTCATCCGCACGGTGATGGAGTCGCTGCTCGACGCTCAGCAGGGCGTTCCGGCCCCGGCCTGATGCGATGGCGCCGGCGGCCGGCGGCACCGAGAGCTGCGCGCTCACCATCGACCTCGGCAGCGGGGCGCTGAAGGTGGGGATCGTCTCCCTCACCGGGCAGGTGATCGCGGTCGCCCAGGCGACGCTGCAGACCCGGCGGATGCCCGGCGGCGCCGCCGTGCAGGACGCCGCCGGCTGGTGGGATTCCGTCCGAGCCCTGGCGCGCGCCGTCCTCGCTCAGGTGCCCGCCGAGCGTGTTGTCGCAGTTGCGTGCACGGGCCAGTGGGGCAGCACGGTCCCGGTCAACCCCGCCGGCGAGCCGGTGGGCCCGTGCCTGATGTGGCAGGACACGCGCGGTGCCGAGCACGCCCGGCAGGTGGTCGGCGGCCCGCTGCTGGGCTACTCGCCGCGGCGGCTGCTCACGTGGATCCGGCACACCGCCGGCGTGCCGTCGCGGTACGGCGGCGACCCGGTCAGCCACATGCTCCATCTGGAGCGCGACGAGCCGGACGTCGCCGCGGCGGCCCGCTGGTACCTGGAGCCCGTCGACTATCTGAGCATGCGCTTCACCGGCCGCCCGGCGGCGACGCGAGCCTCGATGAGCGCCGCCTGGCTGACCGACAACCGTCACCTCGCCGACCTGCGCTATGACGCCACACTCGTGCGCCGGGCCGGCCTGCGGCCGGAGAAGCTCGCGCCGCTGGTGGCCACCGGCTCGCTCCTGGGCCCCGTGCACCCGGGCCCCGCCCGCGCCCTCGGACTGCGCGACGAGGTGCAGGTGGTCACCGGCACGCCGGATATTCATACCTCGACGCTGGGCACAGGCGCGGTTGCCGGCGGGCTGGCCCATACGTCGATCAGCACCACGTCGTGGATCTCCCTGCCGGTGGCGGGCAAGAAGACCGACGTGCGGCACTCGATCGCGACGATCCCGGGACTGGACGCAGACGGCTACCTGATCGCCAACGATCAGGAGGCCGCCGGCCAGTGCCTGCGGTGGCTGCGCGACGTGCTGCCGAGCGGACGCGAGCCCAGCTTCGCGCCGCTGATCGCGCTGGCCGAAACGGCGCCTCCCGGCAGCGGCGGCATCATCTTCACGCCCTGGCTCGCCGGCGAGCGGTCCCCGGTGGACGACCGTAATGCCCGCGGCGGATGGCACAACCTGTCGGTGCAGACGACGGGCGCCGACCTCATCCGGGCCGTTCTGGAGGGGGTGGCCTACAACAGCCGCTGGCTGCTGCGCGCGGTGGAGCGCTTCGTCGGCCACCGGCTGGACCGGCTGCGCATCTTCGGCGGAGGGGCGCAGGCGGATCTGTGGTGCCAGATCTATGCCGACGTGCTCGACCGGGAGATCGAACGGGTCAGCGATCCGGTGTACGTCAACCTTCGCGGCGCGGCGCTGCTGGCCGCGCTCGCGCTGGGGACGGTGACCCGCACCGAGATCCCGCACCTGGTCACCGTGGAACGGAGGTTCACCCCCACGCCGGCGACCCGCGAGGTCTATGACCGCCTGTGGTCAGAGTTCAGCCGTCTGTACCGGGGCGAGCGGCGCATGTTCGCCCGGCTCAACGCAATTTGAGACACGAGCGCTGAAAAGCCTCATTCATGTAGCGTCCCGCGCATGGACTTCGAATTGACCGACGAGCAGCGGCTGGTGCGGGAGACCGCGCGGACGTTCACCGACCGAGAGATCATCGAGCGAGCGCGCGAGAACGACCGCAACGAGCGCTTCGACGTCGAACTCGTCGCCAAGATGGCCGAGCAGGGTTATCTGGGCGCGATCGTCCCGCGGGAGTACGGCGGCGCCGGGCTTGACTACCTCACCTACGGCCTCATCGTTGAGGAGATCGGCCGCGGTGACTCGGCGATGCGCACGGTCGTCTCGGTCCAGACCTCGCTCGTGTGCTCGGCGCTCGTGCGCTGGGGCACCGAGGAGCAGAAGCAGCGCTACCTGCCCAAGCTCTGCTCCGGGGAGTGGCTGGGCTGCTTCGGCCTGACCGAGCCGGACACCGGATCCGACGCCGCCAACCAGCGCACCCGCGCCACCCGCACCGATTCCGGCTGGGTCATCAACGGGGCCAAGATGTGGATCTCGATGGGCAGCCACGCCAAGCTCGCGCTCATCTTCGCCCAGACCGACCCGGAGAAGGCCCACCGCGGCCTCGCCTGCTTCCTCGTCGAAACCGAGGGCAACGACGGCTACCAGCCCCAGGTCATCCATCACAAGATGGGCCTGCGCGCGTCTGACACGGCCGCGATCTCGCTTGACGACTGCTTCGTCACAGAAGACGCGATGCTCGGCGAGGTCGGCGACGGGTTCAAGATCGCCATGACGTCCCTGGAGTCCGGGCGCTACAGCGTCGCCGCCGGGTGCGTCGGCATCTGTCAGGGCTGCGTCGACCACTCCGTGGCCTACGCCAAGGAGCGGATGCAGTTCGGCCGGCCGATCGCCAGCTTCCAGCTTGTGCAGGCGATGCTCGCCGACATGAAGGTGCAGACCGATGCGGCGCGGATGCTCGTCTACCGGGCCGCGTACCTGAAGGACACGGGGCAGCCGAATTCGACCGAGACCTCGGTCGCCAAGCTCTACGCGACCGAGGCGGCCGTGCAGTGCGCCAACACCGCGATCCAGGTCCACGGAGGCTCCGGCTACGTCGATGACCACCCGGTGGAGCGCTACTTCCGCGACGTCCGGGTGACGACCCTCTACGAGGGGACGTCGCAGATCCAGAAGCTCATCATCGGCCGGGCGCTGACGGGCATCAACGCCCTCGTGCCGTCATGAGCACCGGCCGCCCGGCCGGCGCGCCCGCGGTCCTCGGCGTGGCCGGCGGCGGCACGATGGGCTCCGGCATCGCTCAGCTCGGCTGTGTCGCCGGCCTCACCACGCGGCTGCACGACCCGGATCCGCAGGCGCTGGACCGGGGTCTGGACCGGATCAGCCGCCAGCTTGACCGTGAGGTCAGCCGCGGGCGCATGGAGGCGGCGGCAGCGCAGGCGGCCAAGGCCAACCTGCACCGGGCGCCCGCGCTCGAGGACTTCGCCGACTGCGATCTGGTGATTGAGGCCGCCCCGGAGCGCCTGGAGCTCAAGCGCGAGCTGTTCGCCCGGCTGTCGGACATCGTCTCGGCCGAGTGCGTGCTGGCGACGAACACGTCCTCGCTGCTGGTGACCGCCCTGGCGACCGCCGCGTCGCACCCGGAGCGGGTCGTCGGCATGCACTTCTTCAACCCCCCGCCGCTCATGGCCCTGCTCGAGGTGGTGGCCGGGCTTGAGTCCTCCGAGAGTGCGCTCGCGGTGGCCCGCGCCGCGGGCGAGGCGATGGGCAAGCGCGTCATCGAGGCCGTCGACGGACCGGGCTTTCTCGTCAACCGCTGCAACCGCCCGTTCGGCCTGGAGGGCCTCAAGCTCCTGACCGAGCGGATCGCGACGATCGAGCAGATCGACCGCATCTGTCGACTCGGCGGGGGCTTCCGGATGGGGCCGTTTGAGCTCATGGACCTGGTCGGGGTCGACACCGGCCTGGACGTCGCCCGCTCCTTCTATGAGCAGAGCTTCGGCGAGCCCCGCTGGCAGCCGTCGCCGATCACGGTCAAGACCGTCGCCGGCGGGCGCCTCGGCCGCAAGTCCCGGCGCGGCTACTACGAGTATCCGGAGTCCGGAGAGCACCGGCCGCCCGACCCGTCCCCTCCACCCACCGGCGGCGGCGACGGCCTGGTCGTGATCGCCGGCGATTCGCAGCTGGCGCTCGAACTGCGCGCGGCGGCCTCCGACGCCGGCTGGGACGTGGCGACGCCGGTGGAGGCGATCGACGGTCCCGCGCCCCACCTGATCCTCGACCTCTCCGGCGGCGAGGAGACCGACGCCCCGCTGCAGGGCGCGCCGCAGGCCATCTGCTGCAGCGCCGGATCGCTCTCGGCGCTTGACCCGGGCGGTTCCGCGGTCGGCTTCCACGCCCTCCCGCCCCTGGGCGCCTCCTCGCTCGTCGAGCTGACGCGGGGACCGGATTCGGCGGCCTCGGCGGCGCGGGCGGCGGAGGCGTTCTTCACGACGCTGGGCAAGCACGTCGAGTGGGTCGCCGACGGTCCGGGGCTTGTGCTCGGCCGTATCGTCTGTCAGGTCATCAACGAGGCCGCGTTTGCCCTCGGCGAGGGCGTGGGTAGCGCGCAGGACATCGACACCGGCATGACCCACGGACTGAACTACCCGCGCGGGATCCTCGCCTGGGCTGATGAGATCGGCCTCGAGCACGTCGTCAACGTCCTTGACTCGCTGTATCTGGAGCGGGGCGAGGAGCGCTACCGGCTGGCCCCGGCGCTGCGCCGTCTCGTCTGGTCCGGCCGGCTGGGCCGCGCCACCGGCGAGGGCTTTCACGCCTACGAGGCGGCATGAGGGCGGTCACCTTCCAGGCCCCCGGGGAGGTCCGGGTGCAGGAGCGCCCGGAGCCGGAGCTCTCCGCCCGGGACGAGGCGATCGTCGCCATCTCGGCGAGCGGCATCTGCGGCTCTGACCTGCACATCTACCACGGGCGCGTGAAGATGGAGCCCGGCTTCACGATCGGTCACGAGTTCGTCGGAACCGTGACGGCCGCCGGGGAGGACGTCACCCGGGTGAAGGTGGGCGATCGGGTGCTCGGCTGCTTTCACACGGCGTGCGGCACATGCTTCTACTGCATGCGCGGCGCGTACCACAAGTGCGACCGGATGCGGGTCTTCGGCCATGGCGAGCTGCTCGGATCGCTGCAGGGCACGCAGGCCGAGCAGGCGCTCGTGCCCATGGCGAACATGACGCTGCGCCCCGTCCCGGACGCGGTCTCCGACGATGTGGCGCTGTTCGCCGGTGACGTGATGGGCACCGGCTATCACGCGGTCGCCCAGAGCGAGATCCAACCCGGCGACAGTCTCGCCGTGCTCGGCCTCGGTCCGGTGGGGCTGTGCGCGGTGCAGGTGGCGCTGGCCGCCGGTGCCGGACCCGTGCTGGCGATCGACACCGTTCCGGAACGCCTGGAGATGGCCCGCCGGTTCGGCGCAGTCCCGGTTCACCTCACCGAGGAGAGCCCGCGCGACGTCGCCCGGCAGCTGACCGGCGGGCGCGGCGTCGACGCCAGCATCGACGCCGTCGGACATGCCGATGCGCTCGATCTGGCGATTCGCCTCGCCCGTAAGGCGGCCACGGTCGTGGCCATCGGTGTCTACGCCGAGCCCTGTCGTGTTCACATGGGCGTTGTGTGGATCAAGGCGCTCACGCTGCGCACCGGGCACGCCAACGTCATCGGCCACGTCGACCGCGTGCTTGGGATGCTGGCGGCGGGGCGTCTTGATCCCACCCCGCTGGTCACCCATCACATGCCGCTTGACTCCGCCCCGGAGGCCTATGGCATCTATGACCGCCGCGAGGCGCTGAAGATCGTCCTCACGCCCTGAGCGCCCCTCGCCGGGGCGCCGAGCCGTCCGCGCCGTGACCGGATTGCACGGGCTTTCGGCCAAAAAGCCGTGCGCTGTGAGCCCGGAAGCCGTCGTTGCGGTGCTCTGACATTTCGATCGTGTAGTGTGCCCGCGAACCTGGAGGCCCGTCCGCCTCCCCCCCCGCGATATCCGGTCACGCTCAAGAGCCGCTGAGCGCGACCGACCACAGGGAGATGATCGTGAGAGTCACAGCGTTGCTGTGCCCTGATGAGGCACGCCCCTGGACGTCTGCCGTGCGCGCGCTGGCCGTCGGCGCCGTACTCGCCGCAACGATGTCCCTCGCTCCGGTGGCGGTCGCGCGCAGCCGCGGTTGTGCCGCTGCGCACGCCCCCATCGCCCACGCCTCCCGCGCCGCCCTCCAGCGCGCCGTCGTGTGTCTCATCAACGAGCAGCGGCGAGACCGCGGGCTCCCTGCGCTGCGCGAGAACTCGCGTCTCAACCGATCGGCGCAGGGGTGGACGAACACGATGGTCGGCCATCGCTACTTCAGCCACGGCGCCGACTTTGCCGCCCGCATCTCCGCCGTCGGCTTCCACTGGTCCAGCGTGGGCGAGAACATCGCCACCGGCTACCGGACCCCAGCCGCCGTCGTCTCCGGTTGGATGGCCAGCACCGGCCACTGCCAGAACATCCTCAACCCCACCTTCCGCTTCGTCGGCACGGGCGTCAGCCGCTACGCCGTGGCCGGCTTCGGCGGTGGGGGCACGTGGACCCAGGACTTCGGCCTGCTCATGGGCCAGCACCCGGCGTCGGGCAACTGGGGCCCGGCCGACGGCTGCCCGTACTAGGCGTCCCCTTCCGGATCCCGCTGACGTGCGTGGGTGGGCCAGCCGGGTTGGCTCCCCTTGAGCCGAACAACGGCGGCGATGAAGAGGGCGGGGTCCGGGAGCGACCGGGTTTGTACGAAACTCGTTCCGAGCGTCTGCGATTTCGGCGCTGAAGGGCGCTCAACAACCGAAACGTTCGAGATCCGCAGGGGTGATCCGGATCTCGAACAAAACGGGGGCGCTCCCCGTGACTGCGGGCGCCGAAGGCACCGCCGCGCCCCCTTCACCGCTGCCGTTCCCCGTCCGCACCCCCGGCGGGTCCAACGCGGGAGGTAAGGCTTGTGCGAGATGCGCAACCCGCAACCGCGGGCGCTGACCTAACCGGCGGCGACCCGCGCCGCGCTGTCAAAAGGCGCGGTATCGCGCAGGTACCACTCGGCGTCAAGCGCCGCCTGGCAGCCTGACCCGGCGGCGGTGATCGCCTGGCGATAGGTGTGGTCGACGAGGTCGCCGGCGGCGAAGACGCCGGGCACGTTGGTGAGCGTCGAGCGGCCCTGGGTGATCACGTAGCCCTCGTCGTCGGTGTCGACCTGTCCCTGCACGAGCTGGGACTGGGGGTCATGGCCGACGGCGATGAACGCCCCGGTGATCGGAAGCTCGCGGGTGGAGCCGTCGCCGGTGTGGCGCAGCCGCGCCACGGACAGCGACTTGTTGTCGCCGGCGATGAACTCGTCGACGACGTACGGCGTGATGAACTCGATGTTCGGCACCGCGCGCGCCCGCTCGAGCATGATCGCCGAGGCCCGGAATTCCTCGCGACGGTGCACGATGGCCACCTTGGAGGCGAACTTGGCCAGGAAGATCGCCTCCTCCATCGCCGAGTCCCCGCCCCCCACGATCACCGTCGCCGCCTCCTTGAAGAAGGCGGCATCACACGTGGCGCAGTAGCTGACCCCGCGGCCGGAGAGCTCCTGCTCGCCGGGGACGCCGAGCTTGCGGTGCTGGGCGCCCATGGCCAGCACCACCGCGCGCGTTAGATGAAGATCGTCGCCGACCCACACCTTGTGGGGCTCGGAGGCGTCGGTGGACAACTCGACGGAGGTGACGTCGTCGGTCTCCAGCCGGGCGCCGAAACGCTCCGCCTGGTCCCGGAACTGCTGCATGAGCTCCGGCCCCATGATCCCCTTGGGAAAGCCGGGGAAGTTCTCCACATCGGTCGTCTGCTGAAGAAGACCGCCCCAGGCAAAGCCCTCCACGACCAGCGGCGACAGTTCGGCGCGGGCCGTGTACAGCGCGGCGGTGTAGCCGGCAGGCCCGCTGCCGACGATGATCACGTTCTCGATTGTCTGCTCCATAACTTCATTAAGTGTAGCTTGGCTCCGGCTCGGTGCGCCAGCGACTGACCGTGCGCCTCAGCTGAAAGTACGCGACCGCCCCCGGGAGCGTCGGCAGCCAGAACGCGAACGCCCGGTAGGCGAGCACGGCCACCACCGCCAGCGGCGCCGAGACGCCGAAGGCCGTGAACGCGCCGATCATCGCCCCGTCGACGCCGCCGATGCCGCCGGGCAGCGGGAGCACGTTTCCGAGCATCCCCACGAAGTACGACATGACGACGACCGCGGTTGGCGGCGAGCCGCCGAACGCGTGGAAGCAGGCCCACAGCACGGCGATGTCAAAGCCCCACCAGCCGACGGCTCCGAGCAGGGCCCAGTCCCCGGAACGCACCAGGCCGATCGCGCTGCGCACGCCGCTGGCGGCCGCCGCGGGGGCCGCCGCCAGACCGCTGGCCAGGCGCCCCACCCGCCCGCCGTGCGTCCACCGGGCCACCAGCCGGTCGAAGTCGCCGGGCAGCAGGGAGACGGCGAGGAAGATGGCGATGACGACGGCGCCGAAGATGGCCGGGACGACGGTGATGGCGAACGGCGCCTGCCCGGGGAACAGGCCCAGGTACAGACCCAGCCCGCCGATGACCAGCGTCGCCATGAACACGCCGTAGATGAGCGCGGTGAACGCGATCATGCGGCAGGCGACGAGGCGGGGCTCCATGCCGGACCGGCGCAGCGCCCAGGCGGTGAGGGCGATCCCCCCGGCGCCGGCGGAGGCGAACAGCCGCGTGGCCGCCAGGCCGGCCATCGTGATCTGGTAGCTCGCCCGCAGGTCGATCCGCTCCTGATCACGGACGAAGACGGCCCTGAACAGGATGACGTAGCTGAGGAACGAGAGCCCCTCCAACACCGCGGCCGCCGCCAGCCACCACCCGTTGCCGTGCTGGATGCGGCTCCAGGTGTCCTTGAGGCCGAGGATCTTCGGCAGCACGAAGTACAGGAAGGCGACGACGGAGACGACGAACACGACCGACAGCAGCAGCCGCCGCCGGGTGAGCCGCATCCGCGGCATCTCCTCCTGATGGTCCTCGGTGGGGGTGCGGCCGTCGTGTGCCGGGGTCGTGGGCGCGGACGTCGCCGCGGCGGCGACATCGTCACGGGCGATGGACGCGGGCGAGGAGTCGGAGGCTTGAGCGGGGCCCCGCGTCCCCGGGCACCCCTGGTCTGTTGGAGCCCCGCCGCCCACCTACCCGGCGCCGAGCCGTTGCAGCGATCCGAGAACCCGGTTGAGCGCCGTGACCGCGGGCCGGGTCCGCGGCGCCTGCCGGCGGACCAGCTCGGCCAGGGCCGCGCCGGCGAGGAGGTCGGCCAGGTAGTGCTCGCCGAGGTAGACGAGCGCAAGGCCGAGCGCAGACGCGTACGTCCAGCCGAACGCGCCCGCCACCGGACTCACCTCGGTCAGCAGGTGAGCCCCCATCATCGACGTGGCGAAATGCAGCGATGGCATGGCAGCGAGCGGATTGCCTCCGAGGACATCGTAGAGGTCAGGCCAGAGCTCACCCCAGAACTGCTCGCCGTACTCCAGCATCATGCGGCGCACCGGCAGCCCCTGCAGATCCCGCATGCGCCCGTGCCGGGCGGCGTACCAGGGCGGAGCGGTGGGGACCGCCCAGTAGAAGACCGCGCCGAGGTCGAACACGGCATACATCCGAGCCGCCGCCGAGGCAAAGCGCTCCGGCCGGCGAACGAGGATGTAGGCGAGACTGCCGTGGGGCACGGCGAACCAGACCCAGTGGCACCACACGAGCAGCCGCTCGAAGCGGCTGATCGCCTCCGGGTCAGAGAACCCGTTCTGGAGGCGCACCGTCGGCGGGACGCCGAGGCCGAGGAGTCGGTCGACGGTGATGGGGTAATCGATCCGCACCCGGGACTCCAGTCGCCGGGGATCGTCGTTGGGCAGCTCGTACGCCGCCAGGTACGCCCACATGTTCAGCACGCACAGCGCCATCTCGCGCCGACGGCTCGGAGGCGCCGCCACGGCCAGGGCGGGCACCCCCAGGGCGGCGGCGCCGAGCACGACGGGGGCCGGGACCTTCACCCGCCGGCGCACGAGCGGCGCGGCGGCTCCGGCGAGCACAAGTCCCCAAGCGCCTACTTTGATGGCCTTCGAGACTCGCAAGGCGCGGCAGTATAAGAACCGCCGAGGGCAGACGACCGCGTGAACACGCCCGCGCGGGAAATTAAGGCGCGGCGGGTCCCGTGGTCCGTTGACGGACCACGCCGGCGGCGGGGGATCGGTGGCGAAGTCGCGCGGGGCGCAGGACTTATAGAATCCCGCCCCGCCTTGCAACACGATGTCAACGACGCCCCACCTTCCCGGCGGCGCCGCGAGCCGAAGCTGAAGGGTCACCCGTGGAGGTTCCGCCTCCTCGGCTGCATCCCCGCCTTCGCGCTGGCGCTCGCCGGCCCCCTGGCCTTCGCCCCCGACGCGATGGCCGGGTTCATCACGCCCATGTCAGGCGGATCTCCGAACGCGAACGAGATCCACTCCCTGTACATGATCATCCTCTACATCGCCGCGGTGGTGTTCGTGATCGTCGAGGGCGCCCTGCTGTACTCGGTCTGGCGCTTCCGGGCCAAGAAGAGCAAGGTCGCCGCCCAGATTCACGGCAACACCCGGCTGGAGATCGGCTGGACGGTGGCCGCCGCCCTCATCCTCGTCGTGCTGACCGTCGTCACCTTCATCAAGCTGCCGAGCATCGTCAACCCGCCCAACTCCGACGCCGGCGGGCTCGCCCTCTCGGCCTCGCTCAACCAGCCCACCCCGCCCAACGGCAAGAAGCTGACGATCTGTGTCCAGGGTCGGCAGTTCATCTGGCGCTACACCTACGGCAGCGGCTGCCTGGACAGCTACTTCACCCAGAACCAGGGCCAGGGGCTTCCGTACTCGTACACCACCATGGTCGTCCCCGTCCACACGACGGTGGTGCTTGACATCCAGGCCACCGATGTCATCCACTCCTGGTGGATCCCGTCGTTGGGCGGCAAGGTCGACGCCGTCCCCGGCTACACCACCTACACGTGGTTCAAGGCGCTGCACACCGGGATCTTCCGCGGTCAGTGCGCGCAGCTGTGCGGGACCGGTCACGCGGCCATGGTCGCCTACGTCAAGGCCGTCACGCCCGCCCAGTACCAGGCGTGGACCGCCCGTCAACAGAAGCTGATCGCCGCGCAGAACAGCCAGGTGTCCCAGCTTCGCCAGATCCTGACCTCGAACGGACAGCTAGGAAGTTGAACCAATGGCGACCGTGACCACCGACACGACACTGAAGCCGGTCCCCCAGGTCATCGCGCATGAGGTGGGCCGGCCGCGGACCACCAAGCGCTGGCTGGACTGGGTGCTCACGACCGACCACAAGAAGATCGGGATCATGTACCTGGTCCTGACGTTCGCCTTCTTCTGCATCGGCGGCGTCGAGGCGCTGATGATGCGCCTCCAGCTGAGCGTTCCCCAGAACCGGCTGGTGACCTCCGAGCACTACAACATGCTGCTCACCATGCACGGGACGACGATGGTCTTCCTGTTCGTCGTGCCGGTAATGGCGGGCTTTGGCAACTACTTCCTGCCGCTGATGATCGGCGCCCGGGACATGGCCTTCCCGCGTCTGAACGCGCTGTCCTTCTGGCTGCTGCTGTTCGGCGGCCTGGTCTTCTACGCGAGCCTATTCTGGAAGCCGCCGTGGGCCGGCTGGTGGAGCTATCCGCCCCTGTCGGAGTCGCTGTACTCGCCCAGCGGCGGCCAGGACGCCTGGATCTTCCTCATCCACATCACCGGCATCTCGTCTCTTGTCGGCGCGGTCAACTTCTATGTGACGATCGTCAACATGCGGGCGCCCGGCATGTCCTGGAATCGCCTGCCGCTGTTCGTGTGGACGCTGCTCGTCTACGCGGTGCTGCTGATCATCGCCCTGCCGGTCGTGGCCGCCGCGGTGACGATGCTGCTCACCGATCGCCACTTCGGCACCCACTTCTTCGACCCCACCGCCCACGGCTCACCGGTCCTGTGGCAGCACCTGTTCTGGTTCTTCGGCCACCCGGAGGTCTACATCATGGTGCTGCCGGGATTTGGGATCATCTCCGAGGTCATCCCGGTGTTCAGCCGCAAGCCGATCTTCGGCTACAAGGCCGTCGCCGCCTCCAGCGCCGTCATCGCCTTCCTGGCCACGCTGGTGTGGGCCCACCACATGTTCGCTTCGCCGGTGCCGATCGTCGTGCTCGGCTTCTTCATGCTCAGCTCGTTCTTGATCGGGGTGCCGACCGGGGTCAAGATCTTCAACTGGATCGCGACGCTGTGGCGGGGCTCGGTGCAGATGACCGCGGCCCTGTACTACGCCGTGGGGATGATCGCCATCTTCACCGTCGGCGGCATCACCGGGATCTTCCTGGCCACCTTCCCGGTCGACTGGCAGCTCAACGACACGTACTTCGTCGTCGCCCACTTCCACTACACGATCTTCGGCGGCGCGATCTTCCCGGTGTTCGCCGGCCTCTATTACTGGTTCCCCAAGATGACCGGCCGCCTGCTCGACGAGCGGATGGGCAAGATCTCCTTCTGGCTGGTCTTCATCGGCTTCAACGCCACGTTCTTCGTCCAGCACGCCCTCGGGCTGTCCGGGATGCCCCGCCGCATCTACACCTACAACCCCGGGCTGGGCTGGTCGACCTACAACATGATCTCGACGGTCGGCTCGTTCATTCTTGGCGCCGGCGTCCTGCTCACCATCTTCAACGTTGCCCGCAGCCTCAAGGTCGGCCGGATCTCCGGCCCCGATCCGTGGAAGGGCAACACCCTGGAGTGGTTCACCTCCTCGCCTCCGCCGGTCAACAACTTCGACGAGATCCCGCGGGTCCGTTCGGTGGAGCCGATGCGCGACATCCGCCGTCAGGTCGAGCGTCAGACCGGCGTGACCCAGAAGTCCGGCGGCGCCGAGCAGTTCGCGCGCACCTCCGGATGACAACCGGGCTGTGACCGCCTCCACCGCGACGGTCTCCCCGGCGGTTCGCCGCCGTCAGCTGATCAGCGACTACGTCGACCTGACCAAGCCGAAGGTCCAGTCGCTGCTGCTGTTCACGACGGTCATGACGATGGAGATCGCCGGCAACCCCTCCGTGGGCCGCGTGGTGCTGACCTGTCTCGGCGGCTATCTGTCGGCCGGCGGCGCCGGGGCGCTCAACCATTACTGGGACCGCGACATCGACGCCCGCATGCGGCGCACCGCCGCGCGGCCGATCCCCTCCGGCCGCGTCAGCCCGGCTGCCGCCGTGCGGTACGGGATCGCCCTCCAGGTCCTCTCGTTCCTGCTGCTGTCGCTGACCGTCAACGTGCTTGCGGCATCGCTCGCGCTCGGCGGGTTCATCGGCTACGTCGGCGTCTACACCATCTGGCTCAAGCGCCGCACCCCGCAGAACATCGTGATCGGCGGGGCCGCGGGTGCGGTGCCGCCGCTCGTGGCCTGGGCGGCGACGCGCGGCTCGCTGTCGTGGACCGCGGTCTATCTGTTTGCGATCGTCTTCTACTGGACGCCGCCCCACTTCTGGGCGCTCAGCCTCCTGATGAAGGACGAGTACGAGGCGGTGCGGGTGCCGATGCTCCCGGTGGTCCGCGGCGAGGCGACGACCCGGAACCACATCCTGCTGTACACCGCCCTGCTGTACGCGGTCAGCCAGCTCCCGTTCTGCGTCGGCGTCTTCGGCGGGCTCTACCTCGTGACCTCGATCGTGCTGGGGCTGAGCTTCATCGCCGGCGCGGTCATGCTCTGCCGCCGGGCCGACCGCCGGGCCGCCGTGCGGCTCTACCTGTTCTCGATGCTCTATCTGGCCCTGCTGTTCGCCTCGATGGTGCTTGACGTCAAGCTCTGAAACCTCCCGGATCGGTACCCTTCATCCCATGGATAGAAAGCTCGCCCGCAAGAACCTGCGCGCCGGCCTCTTCGCCGGGATCGCCTGCTTCTTTATGTTCGGCATCACGTTCGTGGCCGCCGCGATCTACGTCCACGCATGAGCGATCCGGAGCCTGAGACTCCGCCCGTCGGCGAGGAGATCCACCTCCCCGGCGAGACCGCGCTGCCGGTCGTCATGGCGTTCGGCATCACGCTGGTCGTCATCGGAACCACGATCGGTCCCGCCTACATCGTCTCCTACTTCGGTGTGGCCATCTTCCTGGTGACCCTGGTGATGTGGATCCGAGACACGCGGCGGGACATCTCCGAGCTCCCGGAGGAGCACCACCACCATTAGGTACTGAGCGCAGCGGCCGCTCAGTGGCCCGCTGCCACCGCTGCACTCCCGGGGCCGCTCAGCGGCCCGCTGCCACCGCCGGCACGTCGCAGGCGGCCCCCTCGCCGCACCACACCCGGACGATGTCGCGCATCGACAGGATGCCGACAAGCTCGGAGCCGTCGACGACGACCAGATGCCGGAAGCCGCCCCGCACCATCGCCGCGGCCGCGCGCTCCATCGACCAGTCCGGGCGGGCAAAGGTCAGGTGCGCGGTCAGATGGTCAGCGACGCGCTCCTGATCCGGGTCCTCGCCCCGGGCGACGGACTGCAGCACGTCGCGCTCGGTGATGACCCCGGGGCCGGGGGCGTCAGGATCGAGCACCACCGCGGCGCCGACCCGCCGGCCCCACATCGCGGCCGCCGCCTCCCGGAGCGTGTGGCCGGGGCCAACGCTGAGGACGACGTCGGTCATTCCATCGGATACGAGCATGCTGCCCTCCCGGCGCTGTTTGCAACGATTGTCGCAATCATAGTTCCCCGATTACTCGGATCGACACGAAATGTCGTGTTCGTCGGTCAGAACGCTTAGGATGCGCGGTGGAGAGATGAGAGGTCAGCGTGCGTAAGCACCCTCTGCTGCAGATGGGCGTCCTCGGCGCCGCGGTGACCGCGGTCCTGCTGGCGATCGTGCTGTCGATTCACTGGTTCCCCACGGACGCCTCAACGCAGGCGCACAACGTCCGCACGCTCTACGACGTGCTGCTGATCGTCTCGGTGCCGATCTTCGTCATCGTGCTGACGGTCGTGTCCTACTCGGCCTGGCACTTCCGGATGAAGCCGGGCGAGGAGGACACCGACGGGCCGCCGATCCACGGCAACACGCGCCTGGAGGTCGTCTGGACGGCGCTGCCGGCGATCCTGCTCGTCGGCCTGTGCGCCTACTCCTACTCGGTCCTGCGCTCCAACGAGAAGACCCATCCCGGCGCGATGGTCGTCAACGTGACCGCTCGCCAGTTCGCGTTTGAGTTCTCCTACCGCAACGCGGCCGGCCGGGAGGTCGTCTCCCCGGACCTGTATCTGCCCAGGGGACGGCCGGTGGTCCTGCATCTCCGCTCGCTCGACGTCGTCCACAGCTTCTTCGTGCCGCAGTTCTCCGAGAAGCTCGATGCCGTGCCGGGGATCGTGACGACGCTGCGGATCACGCCCACCCGGGCCGGGCATTACCCCGTCGAGTGCACCGAGCTGTGCGGTGCCGGGCACTCGCTGATGCGCACCGGCGCCTTTGTCGTCAGCCCGGCGGCGTTTCACACCTGGCTGAGCTCCCAGAAGCCCAACGGGCCGCCCCCGGTCGGTAACCCTCCGAAAGCGGCGGCCCAACCCGGTGTCCCCGGATCGACGACACCGGTGGCCAACCCCAAACCGCCCAAGGAATGAGACCCTTTTTCAGAAGCAACGGCTTTATGGAGGAGAGCTGATGGCCCTTTCGGCAAAGCTCCGCACCCCCGGCTGGTACCGGGCGGCGCTCTACGACGTGCTCGGATTCGCCTTCGCGTTCGGCCTGGTCGTCCTCGTGCGGTGGCTCATGCACCAGCACCCGGTCATCGACGGCAAGGCGATCACGATCGTCGCGCTCATCGCCGTCCCCCTCGCCTTCCTGATCGGCATGGGCGCCGCCGACTACTGGTTCTACTGGGCCATCGGACGGCCCACGCGGGCCGAGGACCACTCGGCGCACGGCGCCCACACCTGGCGCGATTACTTCCGGGTCAACACCGACCACAAGGTCATCGGCATCCAGTACACGGTCAGCTCGTTCTTCTTCTTGTTCGTCGGCGGGCTGCTGGCGATGCTCATCCGCGCCCAGCTGGCCAAGCCGGGCATGCAGTTTCTGACCACCGAGCAGTACAACGGCGTCTTCTCCGTCCACGCCAGCCTGCTCATCTTCCTGTTCGTCATCCCCGTGTTCGCCGGGCTGGCGAACTTCGTGCTGCCGCTGATGATCGGCGCGCCGGACATGGCCTTCCCCCGCCTCAACGCGCTGTCGTTCTGGCTGCTGCCCCTGGCCGGGCTGATGATGCTGGCGAGCTTTCTCGCCCCGGGCGGATCCTTCGCCGCCGGGTGGACGGCCTATGCCCCGCTGTCGACGACGATGCCCCTGGGGCAGCTGTTCTTCACGATCGCCATCCAGCTCGCCGGAGCGTCATCGATCGCCACGGCACTGAACTTCCTCGTGACGATCATCACGATGCGGGCTCCCGGCATGAGCTTCTTCCGCATGCCGCTGCTCGTGTGGGCCAACTTCTCCACCTCGCTGCTGGTCGTCATCGCCACCCCGTTCATTGCCGCCTCGCAGTTTCTGGTGCTGCTTGACACCTCGCTGCACTTTCACTTCTTCGACGCCTACGTGGGCGCCGGCAAGAACGGCAACGTGATCATGTACCAGCACGTCTTCTGGTTCTACTCTCACCCGGCCGTCTACATCATGATGCTGCCCGGGTTCGGGATCATCTCCGAGATCCTCGCCGTCAAGGCGCGCAAGCCGATCTTCGGCTACCGGATGATGGCGTTCTCGCTGCTGGCGATCGTCGTGCTCGGCTTCACCGTGTGGGCGCACCACATGTTCGTCTCCGGCATGGCGCCCTGGATCCGCATCCCCATGATGATCACGACGGCGATCATCGCCGTTCCCACCGGGATCAAGATCTTCTCCTGGCTGGCCACCCTGTGGCGAGGCGTGCTGCACATGGACACGCCGATGCTGTTCGCGCTCGGCTTTTTGACCATGTTCACGCTCGGCGGGATCAGCGGGGTGATGCTGGCGATGGTCCCGTTCGACATCCACGTCAGCCAGACCTACTTCATCGTCGCCCACATCCACTACGTGCTGTTCGGCGGGTCGCTGATGACGATCTTCGCCGGCGTCTACTACTGGTTCCCCAAGATGACCGGCCGCATGTTCGACGACCGGCTGGGCAAGTGGCATTTCTGGACGACGTTCATCTTCGCGAATCTGACCTTCGGCCCCATGCACTATCTCGGCATGCAGGGGATGCCCCGCCGCGTCGCCGAATACGCGGTGCAGTTCGCCGGCTGGAATCTGTTCATCTCGCTGTGCTCGTTCGCCCTGGGCGCCAGCACGCTGATCTTCCTCTACAACGTCGTCGCCAGCTGGCGCGGCGGCCCGCGGGCCGCCGCCAACCCGTGGCGGGCGATGACGCTCGAATGGCAGGTCTCCTCTCCCCCGCCGATCTTCAACTTCGACGCTGTCCCCACCGTCGTCGGCGGCCCGTACGAGTACGGGATTCCGGGAGCGGTCCACGGCATCTTCAAGCCGCCGGTCGAGGCACAGAAGGCGACCGCCGGTGCCACCGCGTTCAGCACCCCGCCGAGTCAGGAGAGTCATTAGACATATGAAGACTGTTCTCGTCATCGCCAACGAGACGATCGGCGGGCGGCCGTTGATCGACGCGGTCCGCCGGCACGCGGCCGAGGAGGAGAGCAGGTTCGTGCTCTGCGTCCCGCAGACGCGGCCCCGGGCCGGGTACGTGATCTACGACGACGCCGTCTTCGACTCCGCCCAGACCCGGGTCGACCTCGCCGTCGGCTTCGTGCGCTCGGAGGGAATCGACGCCGTCGGCGAGGTTGGGGATCCGGATCCCTACGCGGCGGCGATGGACGCGGTTCGCGAGTACAACCCGGATGCGATCATCATCTCCACGTACCCGGCGGCCCGCTCCGGCTGGCTGCGGCGCGACCTCATCGAGCGCATCCGCGAGGCCTCCGGGCTTCCCGTCGAGCACGTGGTCGCCGACATCGACTCCGAGGGCCTGTCGTTCCACATCACCCTGGCGGTCGCCAACCGCACGGCGAGCGGCGACGAGCTGCTGGCCGCGCTGAAGACCAAGGCCCAGGCCGAGGACGACCGCCGCGAGCGGCTGTTCATCGTCGTCGTGCCCCAGGAGGGCGGTGACGGCGCGTCGACGCGGCGGGCCCGGACCCGGCTCTCGCTCGTGCTGGGACGGCTGCGCGAGGCGGGCCTGACCGCCGCCGGGATGGTGGGCGACCCGGATCCCTACACCGCCATCATGAACGCGCTCCAGTACTTCCGGGTGGATGACATCGTCATCTCCACCTTCGCCGAGACGAAGTCCGGCTGGTTGCGCGCCGACCTCATCCAGCGGGTCCGCAACGCCAGCGGTAAGGACGTCCAGCACGTCGTCCACCGCGATCCGGTCCGCGCGGCCGTCTAGGAGGCGAGATGGAAGCCGCCTCGATCGCGCACGAGCATCACGGGCCCCCGCCCGCGCACCGCTCCTCGCGGGTGGCGGCGCCGACGCTGGGGATGATGCTTTTCATCATCTCCGAGGTGATGATCTTCGGCGCGTTCTTCACCGCCTACTTCTTCATCCGCGTCGTCAACCACAACCCGTGGCCGGCGCCGGGGACGAGCCTGCCGGAGGCGACGACCGGCATCAACACCGCGATCCTGATCTCCTCCTCGCTCACGCTGCACTGGGCGCTGACCTCGATCAAGCGGGGGAACCGGTTCGGCCTCAAGGCCGGGATGACCGCGACGTTCCTGCTCGGCCTGTCGTTCTTGACCATCCAGATCATCGAGTACATCCACATCGGCTTCGCCCCCCGCTACGCCGCCCAGTCCTCGGTGTTCTACGCGCTCACCGGCCTGCACGGCTGCCACGTGATCATCGGTCTCATGCTGCTGCTCATGGTCACAATCCGGGCCTTCCGCGGGCACTACTCGCCGGAGTCGCACCAGGGCATGGAGGTGCCGGGCATCTATTGGCACTTCGTCGACGTCATGTGGATCATCGTCTACACCACCGTCTACGTCATCTGACGGGCGCCGCCGCACCCCGGCTCAGCCCGTCGTTCGCCCGCCGATGAGAATCCCGCTCACTCCGCCCAACCCGGTCCGCTCGGAGGCCGCCGCCTTCGGCTTTTTGCTGTGGTTCATGGGGCTCGTGGCCGCCATCGTCGTCATCATCCTCATCATCGAGGTCCTGTAGCGATCGCCCTTCTCATCCTCGTCGCACTCGCCTGGCTCCCATACCACCTGCGGGTCAGGGCGCTTCGTCGGCAGCGGCGGGCGGTGCCGGCGTGGCGACAGGTGTGCTTCGCCGCGGGACTCATCGTCCTGGGCATCGCGCTCAGCCCGCCGGTCGACCACCTCTCAGACCAGTTGCTCGTCGCCCACATGGCCGAGCACCTGCTGATCGGCGACATCGCCTCGCTGCTGCTGGTGCTGGGACTCACCGGGCCGCTGATCGCGCCGCTGCTGCGCCATCCGGCGATCGCCCGCCTGCGCGCGCTGGCCCACCCGGTGGTGGCGATCACCCTGTGGGCGGCCAACTTCTATGCCTGGCACTCGCCGTTTCTCTATCAGGCGGCGCTGCGCCACTCCGCGCTGCACGCACTGGAGCACGCCACCTTTCTCATGTTCGGCATGGCCGTGTGGATGGCGCTTCTCGGCCCGCTGCCCAAGCCGGCGTGGTTCACCAACTGGGCGCGGCTCGCCTACATCATCGCCGTCCGGCTGTGCGGGACGGTGCTCGGCAACATCCTCATCTTCGGCGGGACCGCCTTCTATCCGTACTACCGGCCCGGCGACGCCGTGTGGCACATCAGCCCTCTCGCCGACCAGGTCGCGGCCGGCGGGCTGATGATGGTCGAGGAGAGCCTGCTGACGATCTGCCTGTTCGGCTGGCTGTTCATGCGCGTCGCCGGCCAGAACGAGGAGCGCCAGGCGCTCCTGGACTACGCCGCGGCCAACGGACTGGAGCTCGACGAGCGCCGCGCCGGGCGAGCCGTGGCCGCGGGACGCGGCGAGGAGTTGTGGGAGCGCCTGCGCGGCCGGGCCGCGCAGCGGCGCACGACGGCTACTTCGCCGCCGACGAGATGAAGTTGACCAGCGCGGTGATCTCGTTGGGCTTGAGCGACTGGGCGAAGTTGCTCGGCATCACGCCCGCCTGATACCCGCTGGGGATGTAGGCGTACGGCTTGGTGATCGCCGTGTAGATGCACTTCTGCAGGGTCGCGCCACGGATGGCCTTGGACTGAGGGGTCGCGCAGCTGACGCGGAGGTCCTTGTCGAGGTTGGGGCCCGCGGTGCCGGTCGCCCCGGCGGCGGCGAGCGTATGGCAGCCGGCGCAGCCGCCGATGCCGGTGAAGACCTGCTTGCCCGCGGCCGGGCTGGTCCCGGTGACGCCGCCGGCGAGGGCCAGGGCGCCGGTGTCCTTGCCCGGCTTCGCCGCCACCGCGGCCACGTAGGCGGCGACATCCTGGGCATCCTGGCCCTGCAGCAGGCGCTGGGGCATGACCCCCTGAGTGTTGGGGTACTTGATCCAGTAGTCGACGAGGCCCTGGATCGACGTGCTCTTCATCCCGTCGGCGCGATCCTGGCGGAAGGCGTCGTCGAGGTTGGGACCGGTCGTTCCGGTCGTGTTCGCGTGGCTGAGCGTGTGGCAGGAGCCGCACGACTTCTGGAACAGGACCTTGCCCGCGACGACATCCCCCACGGGGTGCTTGAGCGAGCAGCCGCTCAGGATGGCGAGCATGACGATGCTCGCGAGAAACAGCCCCACCGGGCGGCGCACTCGTGCTGAGCCTTGCAGCATTCTCTCCACCGCGCACTCTAACCAAGCCGGCGGCGGGAGTGCAGCAATTCATCGTTCAAATGTCCGCCACCCCACCGCGGCCCCTCCCGCCGCCCCCAGAATCACGCCGGCGATTCGTGCCCGCCGGCCGCGCCAGCGGTCGGCCGCCGTCCCGGCCGCGCTGGTAGCATGGCGGCCGATGAGGTTGCGCCAGAGGTATCGGATGCGTACGCCCTCCACGGGGCGTGAGGTGATCATTCAGGCCGATCCGGATGAGATCTACCTGGACCGGGAGACCGGAGAGCCGCTTGAGGTCGTCGCCCAACTCCTCCCGCTCGCGCCGACCGTCTCGGAGCTGCCCTGGATGATCGAGAACCTGCGCTTCTGCAACTGGTGCGACCAGCTCTCGCAGAAGGACCTCAACGACTGCCCGCACTGCGGCCGGCGCATGGAGCCGCTCGGCTCCTGAGGTTCTCCTCGTGGGCATGAGCAAGCCCGGCGCCAGAAGATCGAGATCCATCGCCGCGGTCGCGGTGACCGGGCTGCTCGCCGTCGGCGTGAGCGCCTGCGGCGCAGGCGGGTCCAACACCACCGACACCTCCGGGGCGCCCGGCTTCACCGTCCCCACCTCCAGGGCCTCCGCGGCCACGCTGACGTCGTCGAGCAGCTCGAGCTCGTCGAGTTCCTCCTCAAGCTCGGGGACGGCCACCAGCGCCGGGACGGCCACCACGCCGCCGGCGACCGCCACCGCCCCGGCCGCGACCGGCACCACGCCCGCGCCGACCGGCACGAGCCCCTCCGGCGGGGCGACCCCGCAGACCGGTGGCGCCGCGGGAGGCACCGGCGGCACCGGGACCTCGGCCAGCGGCGGCGCCGGCCTCAGCTCGGCGTTCTGCCAGCAGAATCCCGGCGCCTGCTGATCTGTCTACGGAGCCCCGGTCAGGGCCGGCGCTTGGCGTGGACGTACTTCTTGGGGTAGGGCTGGTTGACGATCTCCGTCGCCGTGTACTCCACCCGCGTGCCGGTGTAGTTGCACCGGTACTGGGTGCTCTGGCCCACCTTCAGCTGTGCCGTCTCTCCGGCCGCGGCGTTCTTGCAGTTGGCGCGGCGGCTCTGGCGGTAGGCGAACTTGCTCGCGCTCAGGTTGTAGGAGAGCACAGGAGCCCACGTGGGAACGGTGAGCCCCACCACCTCGCCCGGCGTGACCGGCAGCGCGGTGAAGGTGGAGAAGGTCGGCGGCAGGGAGAGCGGCTGCTGGAGCACCTGGCCCAGGAAGGGGATGAGGTGGTAGATCCCGCTCTCGGCGGCGACCGTGTACTTGCCCTTGGGGCCGGGCTTGAGCACGCTCAGCGCCACCTGGGGGGTTCCGCCGTAGGCGCTGTCGAGCGTGTGCAGGTAGCTGACCTCGGTCTTCGCGTTTGAGGACAGGTTGGACAGGCCGACGGTGAAGGCCACGATCCAGCCGGGCTTCTTGACCTTGGTGGGGTTCAGCACGCCGTCGGACACCGTCTGCAGTGCCGTCGTGCGGGTCAGGATGATGAAGCACTGGGCCGGAGAGACCCCGGACGGGCAGGACGGGGCGGCGACCGGCGTGCTCGTCTTGCCGAGCTCGACGATCTGGGCCGAGGCGGCCGCCGGCAGCACCAGCGCCAGCGCGGTCACAACGACGGCAAATGCGAATGGGATGCGTTTCATGATTCTTGAGTGAACACACTCAAGGGGCGGCAGTTGCGCCCGGAGCGCCTGGCGCGGACACCGGCCGGACGGGGCCCGCCCGGAGTCAGGCGAGACCGGCAGCGGCCCGTGCGGGCCCCAGACGGGCCCCAGGGGCCCCGGCGCGCCGTCAGATCTTGGTGACGTTCACGGCCTTGGGGCCCTTGGGCCCGGCCTCCTCCTCATAGGAGACCTTTGAGCCCTCGGCCAGCGAGCGATAGCCATCGCCGTTGACCCCCGTGAAGTGCACGAACAGGTCGCGACCGCCGTCATCGGGCGTGATGAACCCAAAGCCCTTGTCGTCGCTGAACCATTTGACCGTACCTGTTGGCATGTAAATCCCTTCGGCGCGACTACCTGATAGACCCCGGCGAGGTCGAAAGCCCCGCTGGACGCGGGAAACGTACCAGGGAGCGCGCCCAAACGGTAGGAAATTGCGCCTCAGGCCCCCCGGAAGGTCGCCTTCCCGGGTCCTTCGTCCAGAAACGAGCGCACCGCGCCCTGGAGATCCTCGGAGGCAAACAGTCCTCCCGCCACCTCGCTCACCCGCTCGTTGGCGGCCTCGATGCCGCCTTCCAGGTAGTCGCGGACCACCTGCTTGGTGGCCGCGTGCGCGAGGGTCGGCCCCCGCGCCAGCTCGCGGGCGAGCTCCCGTACCGCCTCGTCAAAGCCGGCGTCGGGCAGCACCCGGTTGACGACATTCCAGCGCTCCAGCTCCGCGGCCGAGAACGGGCGGCCGGCCATCACGAACTCCTTCGCCCGGCCGCTCCCGGCCCGCTCGGCCAGCCGTTGGGTCCCCCCCATCGCCGGCGTCAGCCCGATCACCTTCTCCACCAGGCCGAAGCTGGCCGCCTGCGCGGCGACGATCAGGTCGCAGGCGAGGGCAAGCTCAAACGCCCAGGTGAGGCACAGGGCGTGGGCGGCGAACACGGTGGGGCACGGCAGCCGGTCGACGCGGCGGGCGAGGTCGACGAGGCCCCGGAACGTCTCGGCCGCCTCCTCCGGACCGGCCAGAGCGGCGAACAGGGCGACGTCGACGCCGCCGCTCACGACCCGGCCCTCGGCCCGGAACAGGACCGCCCGCGGAGGCTCGGCCTCCAGCGCGCCCACCGCCGCCTCCAGGGCATCGGACAGGGCGGCATCGAACAGGTTCAACGGCGGCGAGTCCACGGTGACGACGGCCAGCCCGGCCTCGCGCGCCACCGACACCGGCGGTGCCCCCGCCGGGGTCATCGCAGGGCGTCCGCGGCGGCGGCGATCTGCTCCGGATCGCCCGGCACCGGCCTCCACGGCAGCCGCAGCGGGTCGTCGTCGTAGCGCGGGATCACGTGGATGTGGAAGTGAAAGACCGTCTGCCAGGCCGCCGCGCCGCACCCGTTCATGAGCGTGATCCCATCGGCACCCAGGCGCTCGGTCGCGCTGCGGGCGAGCCGCTGGGCGGCGGCGACCGTCGCCGCCAGGTCATCGTGCTCGATCTCCAGCAGGTTCCTGGCATGGGCACGGGGAACGACGAGCGCGTGCCCGCGCGTGGCCGGGTTGAGGTCCATGAACGCCACCGTCCGCTCGTCCTCGTCCACCCGCTGGGACGGCAGCTCGCCGGCGACGATCTTGCAGAAGATGCAGTCCGGGTCGGTCATCGGCCAGAGCTTATCCCCCGCCTGGTCCCCGGGCGGCTCCCGGACCGGACCGCCGCCGGCCGGCGGCTCAGTCCGCCGTGCGCTCAATCAGCTGCCGGGCGCGCTCGATCGCCTGCTCGCGCCCCGCGACCTCGCCGCTGAAGCTCTCGGCCTGAAGCTCGGCGAGCAGCCCGCCGACGAGCGGCCCGGGGCGGATGCCGAGGGCGCGGGCCAGCTCGTCGCCGCGCACCGGCGGCCGGGGCGGATCGGCCACCCACGCCAGCGCCTCGGCCACCATCTGGCGCGCCAGTTCCAGGTGCAGGGCGATCGCCCGTTCGGCGTTGTCGCCGCGCGTCGCCAGCCGGTCGGCGACGCTGAGCACGGTGACGTCGACGGCGACCGGCGTCGTCGCGTGCAGGTAGTCGTAGATGGCCCGCCGTCCCAGCGGCATCTCGTGCACCAGGAAGCCGAGCCGCAGGTGGTGGCGGGTGAGCGCGGCGACGTGCTCGCGCAGGCGCTCGCTCGCCCGCAACCGTCCGAGGATCCCGCTGGCCAGCTCGGCGCCGGAGGCGTCATGGCCCATGAACGTCACCCGCCCCTGCGCGCTCACCGCGCGCGTCTGGGGCTTGGCGACATCGTGCAGGAGAGCGCCGAAGCGCAGCGCCTGGCCGCGGGTCAGGTCGTTGGCCAGCGGCTGGTCAAGCAGTCGACGCAGCGCCTCTGCCCGGTCGCCGGCCAGGCGCTCCGGCTCGCGCTCCAGCGCGATCGCCTCGTCGAGCACCGCCAGCGTGTGCTCAAAGACGTCGAGGTGGTGAAAGCGGCTCTGCGCCACCCCGTGCAGCGCGGTGAGCTCCGGCAGCACGGCCGCCAGCGCGCCGGCGCGCTCCATCAGCTCCAGCCCCTCCCGGGCGCGGTCGGCGCTCATCACCCGCCGCAACTCGATGAACACCCGCTCCGGCGCCACCTCGCCCAGGCGCCCGGCGCCGGCACGGGCCAGGTCAAGCGTCGCCGGCTCCACGTCAAAACCAAGCTCGCATCCCAGCCGGGCCAGGCGCATCGCCCGCAGCGGGTCGCGCTGGAAGGCATCGTCTGAGACGCGGCGCAGCCGGCGGCGGCGCAGGTCCTCAAGGCCGCCGAACGGATCGATGTAGCCCTCCCCGCGCAGGGGCGCCGCGATCGCGTTGACGGTGAAGTCACGGTGGGACAGGTCCTCCTCGATCGTCGCCCCATCGAGCGGGAGCAGGTCAAGCTGCCAGCTGCGGTCGTGGGCCACGACGCGCCAGGCGCCAAAGGTCTCAGACAGCTCGAACGCGTGCCCGCGGGCGCTGCGCCCCAGCCGGCGGGCCATGTCCGGGACGGGGCTCGTCGTCGCCACGTCGAAGTCCGAGGTGGCCCGGCCGAGCAGGCGATCGCGCACCGCGCCGCCGACGAGCCAGCCCTCGTCGAGAATCGCCGCCAGCGCCGCGACGGGATCCCCGCCGGTCACGCCGGCTCCCCGTCGCGGTGATACTCCCGCGGCACCCGCCCGGAGATGCCGCACAGAATCTCGTGGTTGATCGTCTGGGCGCGGCGGGCGACGTCCTCAACCGTCTGGCGCTCGGCGCCGCAGCGGCCGATGATGATCGCCGCTGCCCCCACCTCCATCGCCGGCGCCGGTCCGACGTCGACGGTGACGTTGTCCATGCTGACCGTGCCCACCAGCGGGTAGCGCCGGCCGCCGATGAGCACGTCACAGTCGTTGGTGAGGGCCCGGCGGACGCCGTCGGCGTAGCCGATGGGCAGCGTGGCGATGCACGTCTCCCGCTCAGCGATGAACCGGCGACCGTAGCCGGCGCTCTGTCCGGGGCGGATCGGCTTGAGCGCGGCCACGTAGGACCGCAGCTCAAGCGCCGGCTCCAGGCCGTGCGGAGCCGGATCCTCGTTCATGGGGTCGCAGCCGTAGACGGCGATGCCGCAGCGCACCATGTCGAAGTGGCTGGCCGGCTCCCGCAGGGTGGCGGCGCTGTTGGCGGCATGGCGAAGCAGACCGGGAACATGCTCCCGCAGGCGCGCGGTGAACGGGGCGAACAGTGTCAGCTGCTCGGCCATGAAGTCCGCGTCGCCGTCGGCCGTCGCCAGGTGAGTCATGGCTCCGGCGAGCGTCACCACGGGCCCGCGCGCCAGGACCAGCTCGGCGACGGCCAGCGCCTCGGACACCTCGCGGGTGCCGAGCCGGCCCATCCCGGTGTCAAGCTTGACGTGCACGCCGACCGGAATCGCACCATCCCGCGCGCCGGCGACGATGTCATCGACGAAGCGCTCGTTCCAGGCGACCAGCTCGGCTCGCGCGGACAGCGCCACGGGGAGCTCCTCGCGGCTGATCGCCCCCAGGATGAGCAGCGGGGCCGTGAGTCCGGCGTCGCGCAGCTGGGCCGCCTCCCCGGCGGTGGCCACGGCCAGCCGGGTGGCGCCGCCGGCGAGCGCCGCCCGTGCCACCGGCACGGCCCCGTGGCCGGATGCCTCGGCCTTGACGACCGCGCACAGCTGGGTGCCGGGCGCCAGCCGCGCGCGCAGCGCGATCACGTTGCGCTCGATCGCGGCCAGGTTCACGCGGGCGAGCGCGCGCACGGCCATGGCTACGCCCCGGCCCGGGCCCGCGGCAGAAGCTCGATCACATCCCGGGCGATGACGCCCTCGGTGGCGATCGTGTCGGCGGCGAGGCGGCCGGCGGCGGCGTGCACGAACACGCCCGCGCAGGCGGCCGCGAACGGGTCCATTCCCTTCGACAGGTGCGCGCCGATCACGCCGGAGAGCACGTCACCGGTCCCGGCGGTGGCGAGCGCCGGGGCGCCTCCGCGGTTGACCGCGGCGCGGCCGTCCGGCGCGGCGATGATCGTGTCGTCGCCCTTGAGCACGAGGATCGCCTGCGCCTGCGCGGCGGCGCGGCGGGCGTAGGCCAGCCGGTGCTCGCCGACCTCGGAGCTCTCGCACCCCAGCAGCCGGGCCAGCTCGCCGGCGTGCGGCGTCAGCACCGTGGGCGCGCGGCGGGCGGCGAGTGACTCCAGCCGCCCGGCGTGTGCGTTGAGCCCGTCGGCGTCGAGCAGCAGCGGGAGCTCGGCCCGGGCCGCCGCCTCGCGCGCCAGGGCCAGCGACTGCGCCTCGCGCCCCAGGCCGGGACCGAGCACAAGCGCCTGGGCGCGCTCGGTGTGCTCCAGGATCGTGTCGAGCGCGCGGAGGGTGAGCGCGCCGTCCTCGTCAGGCAGCGGGACGGACATCACCTCCACCAGCCGCTGCTCGAACACCAGGTTCAGGGACGCCGGCACGAGCGCGGTGACATAGCCCGCACCCGCCCGCATCGCCGACTCGCACGCCATGCTGGGGGCGCCGGTCAGGCCGGTCGAGCCGCCGCAGACCATCACCGCGCCGGCCGCGAACTTGGTTGAGTCCGACCCGCGGCGCGGGATCTCGTCACGCACCCGCGGCTCGATCAGTCCGACCGAGGGCTGACCCGGGGCACCGGCGGGGATGCCGATGTCGACGACGCACACCTCCCCGGAGCGCGCCTTGCCCGGCGAGATCCACAGGCCCGGCTTGGCCGCGTGAAAGGTGGCGGTGGCGTGCGCGTGCACCGCCTCCCCGGCGACCTCGCCGCTGGAGGCATCGACACCGCTGGGGACGTCGCACGCGATCACCACTGCATCGCCGGCCCGCGCGTTGATGGCAGCGATCGCGCTCCTGGCCGGCTCGCGGGGCTCGCCGGAGAATCCGGTGCCGAGGATGGCGTCGACGATCGCGGCGGCGCCGGCCAGCGCCGCGCCGTCGAAGGGGCGGGGCGCCGCCCCCGGGAGCCGCTCCAGGTTGGCCCGGGCGTCGCCCCGCAGCTCCTCGCCGGGGCCGAGCAGGAACACGTCGACCTCCCGGCCGGCCTCGCGCAGGAGCCGGGCGACGACGAGGCCGTCCCCGCCGTTGTTGCCCTTGCCGGCGACGACGACGATCCGCCCCCCGGGCGCCCGGGTGCGGACGAGGTCGGCCAGCCCTGCGCCGGCTCGCTCCATCAGCTCCAGCGACGGGATGCCGCGCTCCTGGATCGCCCAGGTGTCGGCCGCGCGCTGCTGCCCGGCGTCCGGCAGCGGTGACAGCCACGCCGGAAGCGCCGGCGGGCCGTCCTGGGGGTCTGACGGGCCTCGGTCGGTCATGCGGGAGCGATTATCGCGACTGCCGCCGCCTGGCTGTCGGTGTGGGTGAGCGAGATGCGCACCGCCACCGACAGCTCGGCGGCACGCCGGGCCGCCGCCCCGTGCAGGGCGACCTCCGGGGCGCCGCCGGTCGAGACGACCTCGACGTCGCGAAAGCTCCAGCTCTCCAGGCCCAGCGCCTTGGCCACCGCCTCCTTGGCGCAGAAGCGGGCGGCGAGGTGCTGGCCCGGCCGCGCCCGCGCGGCCGCATACGCCCGCTCGGCATCGGTGAACAGCCGGTCGGCGAGCCGCGGCCGGCGCTCCAGCGCCCGCTCCAGCCGCGCGATCTCCAGCAGGTCGATGCCGATCCCCACCATGTGGGCGCTACCCGGCGAGTCCGGCGCCGACGTATTCCACTATTCGACGGTCACCGTCTTGGCCAGGTTGCGCGGCTGGTCGACGTTGAGGCCGCGCAGGCGCGCGATGTTGTAGGCGAGCAGCTGCAGCGGGATGACCGCCAGCAGCGGGGCCAGCATCCAGTCGGTGCGCGGGATGCGGATGACCTCGTCGGCGTGCTCGGCGATCTCCTCGTCGCCCTCGGAGGCGACGGCGATGACCCGCGCGCCCCGGGCGCGGACCTCCTGGATGTTGGAGATCACCTTCTCCAGCACCGGCGACTCGGTGGCGACGACAACCACCGGCGTGTTCTCGTCCAGCAGCGCGATCGGCCCGTGCTTCATCTCGCCGGCGGCATACGCGTCGGTGGCGATGTAGGAGATCTCCTTGAGCTTCAGCGCACCCTCCAGGGCGATCGGCAGTCCCACGTGCCGGCCCAGGTACAGGAAGAACCCGGCGCGGTGATGGGCCTGCGCGATCGCCTCAATCCCGTCCACATCGCGCTCCAGCAGCTCGGCGATGCGATGCGGGAGCCGCTTGAGCTCTGAGATCGGCGGCTTGAGCTCGGCGCGGTCCATCACGCCCCGCAGCTCGGCCAGCCGCAGCGCGATCAGATACATGACCGTGATCTGGCTGACGAACGTCTTGGTCGCGGCCACCCCAATCTCCAGCCCGGCCCGGGTGTAGAGGACGCCGTCGGCCTCCCGCGTGGCCTGGGCGCCCATCACGTTGGTGACCGCCAACACCGCGGCGCCGGCCGCCCGTGCCGTGCGCATCGCCGCCAGGGTGTCCGCGGTCTCGCCGGACTGCGAGATGCCGATCACGAGGTCCTCCGGGCCGACGACCGGGTCGCGGTAGCGGTACTCAGAGGCGATGTCGACCTCGACGGGCACGCGGGCCCAGTGCTCGATCGCGTAGCGGCCGATGAGGCCGGCGTGGTAGGCGGTTCCGCAGCCGACGATGACGACGCGCCGGATGCGGCGCAGCAGGTCGTCGTCGATCGCCGAGGTGGAATGCTCACCCGGCCCGGTCACCCCCAGGTCGATCCCCCATCCCCGCGCGGCCCGCTCGCCGATCGTCTCGGCCACGGCGGACGGCTGCTCGTTGATCTCCTTGAGCATGAACGTCTCGTAGCCCTGCTTCTCGGCGGTGTCGGCGTCCCAATCGATCTCAACGATCTCCCGCGCGACGGGCTGACCGTCCGGAGTGAAGAACTCGGCGCCGTCGGCCCGCAGGACAACGATCTCGTCGTCCTCCATGTACTGCACGCGCCGGGTCTCGCGCAGGAACGCCGGGATGGCGGAGCCGATGAACGTCTCCCCGTCGCCGCGGCCGACGATGAGCGGGCACTCCTTGCGCGCGCCGACGAGCACGCCGGGATCGTGGGCGGTCATCGCCACAAACGCGTAATGGCCCCGGAGCTCGGCGTATGCGGCCCGCACCGCGGTCAGCAGGTCGCCGTCGTAGTGGTGGGCGACGAGATGGGCGATCACCTCGGCGTCGGTCTCGGAGGTGAAGACGGCGCCGTCCTGCACGAGGCGGGCCTTCAGCGCGATGTAGTTCTCGACGATGCCGTTG
>DASSZQ010000294.1:0-67358 GCA_035702755.1 Solirubrobacteraceae bacterium
CGCAGAAGATGATCGCGTAGGACCACACGTTGCGGATCAGGTTGGCGACCACGTTGGCGGTCAGTGTCCGCTTGAACGGCTCCCGGAACGCGCGCCGCTCGACGAGCTTGCCCAGCAGCGTGTCACTCGCACCGCCCTGGGTCTTGCGTCGGACCTTGCGAGCCGCCCGGCGCGCCTTGCGCGAGAGGCCCTGCGCCCGGCTCTCGTCGGCCTGCTTGGCGGCCAGCACCGCGGTTTCGATCGCGGTCATGACCAGGCCGGAGATCAGCGGCCAGGCGATGTAGTCCTTAGTGACCTGCGCCCGCGCCTTGCCGGCGATGCCCTTGAGCTCCTGGCGGACCTGCTTGAGGTCCTTCTCGCCCGCCCGGATGGCGGTGAAGTTCAGGTCATGGACGGCCACTCCCCACTCAAACAACATCGCCAGCAGGATGTTGTAGACGGGCTGGAGCAGGTACACCGGGTGCCACGACTGGGCCGGATCGATGCGCATGATCTCGTAGCCGAGGTCGCGGTCCTTGCCGATGATGTTGGTGTAGGTGTGGTGGATGAAGTTGTGGGAGTGGCGCCACGCTTCGGCCGTCGAGGCCGTGTCCCAGTCCCAGGCCCGGGAGTTGATGACCGGGTCGTTCATCCAATCCCACTGGCCGTGCAGCACGTTGTGGCCGATCTCCATGTTCTCCAGGATCTTGGCCAGGCCGAGGGTGGCCGCGCCCACCACCCATGGCACCCGCCAGCGGGAGGCGATCAGCTCGGCACGCCCCATCAGCGCCAGCCGGCGCTGGAGGGCGATCATCGAACGGATGTAGCGGGCGTCGCGGTCGCCCAGGTCGGCCTTGACCTGCTCGTGCAACTCGTCGAACTCGCGTCCCAGCTGTTCGATCTGTTCAGGCGTGAGGCGATGCAGGGGGTTGTCGGATCCCTCGACCTCTTCCCTGATGGGCGCGTTGCCGTTCTGGACAGCGGTCGTCATAGGTTCTCCTCGTGGTGGGGTCTCACAGCTCGATCTCGATCGGTCCTTCCGGCGCGTGGATGCACGTGCGGATGACGTCGCCCTCCTCGCCGTACACCTTGCCGTTGCGTAGGTCCCGGACCCGTCCGGAGCGCAGCTCGCCGACACACGTGTGGCAGATCCCCTCCCGGCAACCGTAGGGAAGATCCAGCCCCGCCTCCTCGCCGGCGACGAGGATCGGCTGGCTGCCGTCGGACTCGGCCGTGCGGTCGGACTTCAAGAACGTGATCGTCCCGCCCTCGCCCTCCTCGGCATCGCCGAGTCCCAGCTTGGGCTGGAAGCGCTCCATGTGCAGCTTGTCGATGATCCCCGCGCTCTCGTAGGCATCCGAGAACGCGTCGAGCATCTCGTTGGGCCCGGAGATGTAGGTCTCGCGCTGCCGCCAGTCGGCGCACAGCGCGTCGAGGTCGCCGGGGCCCATGCGTCCGTTTTGGGCCGTGTGCTGCTCGTGGAGGACGAAGTCCTGGTTGCGGGCGACCATGTTGCGCAGCTCGTCGCCGAAGATGACCTCGTCGGCGTGGCGAGCGGAGTGCAGGAGCACGACGTCTCCCACCCCGCCGCTCTGGTCCAGGTGGCGGAGCATGCTCATGATCGGCGTGATCCCGCTCCCGGCGCTGATGAACAGAAGCTTCGCCGGCGGCGGATCCGGGAGAATGAATTCGCCCTCGACGCCGCCGAGGGAGACGATCGTCCCCGGACGGCCGCGCCGGACGAGGTAAGGCGAGACCTTCCCCGCATCGACGTTCTTGACCGTGATGGAGATGAGGCCGTCCGGCCGCTGCGGGTCGGAGGTGAGCGAGTACGCGCGCCAATGGCGGACGCCCTCAATGTCGAGCCCGATGCGCAGATACTGCCCGGGCCGGTGCCCGCCCCAGCGGTAGCCGGGCTTGATGAGCACCGTCGCCGCGTCTCTCGTCTCGCGCTTGATCCGCTCGATGCGACCGCGCAACTCCCGGGTCGACCACAGGGGATTGATGAGTTCAAGGTAGTCATCGACGAGCAGCGGCGAGCTCAGCGCGGCCAGGGCGTCGAGCACCCGTCGCTGGACAGGATGAACGTTGGGTTTTGCTCCTCTCTCCGGCATCCCTACTCCTCAGTAATATCCACTTGAGTAGATTGCTACACAGCTTTGTCGCGACGTGAGGCTATATCTCCCGGGCGCGGCCCACGCCAGCAGCCCCGGGCCGGTACGCAGGGCATGCCGCGCTCAGATCGTGAGGAGCTGATCCTGCGCGTCGCCGGGCGGGTGTTCGCCGAAGGCGGCTACGACCGCGCCTCGATGGATCGCATCGCCGCTCTCGCCGGGGTGTCCAAGCCGATGCTATACGCCTACTTCGGGTCCAAGGAGGGGCTGTACGTCGCCTACATCGAGCGAACCGGCGGCGAGCTCGTCCAGCGGCTGGTCGGCGCTGACCGGGCTGACGGGCAGAGTGGGCGGCTGCGCGCGGTCATCTCGGAGTTCCTGGGGTTCGTCGAGGAACACCGCGACGGGTGGACCGTCCTCTTCCGCGAGCTCAACACGCGCCAGCCGCTGGCCGACCAGGTGGGGCAGTTGCGCAGCCGGATCGTCGATGAGGTGCGGCGCATGCTGGAGAACGGCGCTGAGGACGGTGCGGCACGCTCAGGGTTGAGGCCGCCGGCGTCAGAAGGGGTGGCCGAAGCGATCGTGGGTGCCGGCGAGGCGCTGGCGAACTGGTGGCTGATGCGGCCTGAGGTCGGCCGCGGGGACGTCACCGACTGGTACGTGGGCCTCACCCGCGCCGCGATCACCGCCGCGACGCGCCAGGAGTCGTAGCCCGCAGCTCTGCGCCGGTCGGCCAGTGGATCGTGGGGGCGGGAAGCTGACGCCGCCCGCCCGTCGCCCCGCCGCCTTTCAGCTGATGCTGCCGGCCTGAACGACGTCGAAGCGGTCGGTCAGCCCGGTCAGGCCCAGGAGTGTCTGGACCGGAGCTGAGCCGGCGGTGATGGAGACGCTGGCCCCGGGGCGCTCGGCGAAGGCCAGGGAGACGATCGGCGCAAACCCACTGAGGTCGACGAATTCGACGCGGTCGAGGTCGACGACGACCTGCCGCGCCCGCCTGACGGCATCCCGCGCAAGCTCGCGCTGCAGGGCCGGAGCGGTGCACACGTCCAGTTCGCCCTCGACGAAGACGGTCGCCTCGTCGCCGCAGGTGATGGTGGAGACGCCGAGGCGAGGAGCTGTCGCCGTCACGCGTCTGACAGCGAAGGTCGGATCGGCATCCCGGGTGTCGCCGGGGATGCTCATGTGCGCGCTACCGATTGTTCCGGGCCCGAGCCGCTGCGTCCATCCCCAATATCCGGGACCCACCCGGTCAGTGCCGGCCGAGATCGAGCTCGAGACTGATCTCTCCGAGGCGCAGCCCCAGCGCGATGGCGTGAGCGCGGTTGCGGGCGCCGAGCTTCTCCAGGATGTGGCGAACATGGGTCTCGACCGTGGACGGCGAGACGCGGAGCGCCGAGGCGATCCACGTGCTTCCCATCCCCATGGCGACCATGGCCAGCACCTCGCGCTCCCGTTCGGTGAGCAGGCGCTCCCCCGGCGTCCTCTCGCTGCCCCCGGCAACCGTCTCTCCCGGGGGAAACAGGAAGATCGACAGGTGGCGCCCCGGCTCGATGTTCGCGGTGGCGCTGTACTCAACCCGCAGCCGCGCGCCGTCGGGCATGAGCAGCTCGAAGATCCCGCGCTGCGTTCCCTCGGTGAGGAAGGCCCGCCACATGACATCGACCTGTGCGCGGAGCTCCGGCGGCGTCAGATCGTCGATCCGGCGCCGGCGCACCTCGGGCTCCGGCAGCCTCAACAGCAGGCAGGCGGCGGGGTTGGCGGCGACGTAGCGGCGGTCATCGTCGGCGAGCACCATCGGGACCAGGCTGGAGCGAAACGAGGCTGCTGACCAGGAATTCGCGGGCGAGGACGAGGAGACCATGGGGTGGATCCGGCCGGCGCGCGGCGTGCGACGGCTACGAGAGCAGCTTCTCCAGCCCCACGATGGGTGAGTCGGTGAGCGTGCCCACGCGCCGTACGGCCAGCAGCACGCCCGGCATGAACGACTCGCGGTCGATCGAGTCATGGCGGATGGTCAGCGTCTGCCCGACATCGCCCAGGATGACCTCCTGGTGGGCGACGAGTCCCGGAAGCCGGACCGAGTGGATGGGCACCTCGTCCTCCGAGCCGGAGGAGAGACGCATGAGCTCGGCCGTGCGGGCCGCGGTGCCGCTCGGCTTGTCGAGCTTGCGGTCGTGGTGCAGCTCGATGATCTCCGCCCGGGCCATGTGCCGGGCCGCCTCGGCGGCGAACTGCATCATGAGCACCGCGCCGATGGCGAAGTTCGGCGCGACGAAGATGTTGGCCGGGCAGTTGCGCAGCTCGTCAAGCGCCGCGACATCAAAGCCGGTGGTGCCGATCACGACGTGGACGCCGGCGTGCGCGGCCTCACGCGCATTGGCCAGCGCCGTGTCCGGCACCGTGAAGTCAACGAGAACATCCGGCTCGGTGGTGAGCACGTCGGCCAGCGAGGTGTCCAGATGCGGATCGGCCCGGCCGACGAGCTCCATGTCATCCGCACCCTGCACCGCCCGGCAGACCGTCTCCCCCATGCGCCCGGCAGCGCCGGCGACGATGACGCGGATCGGATCGGCCATGCGTCAGGCCCCGGCCGCCGAGGCCTGTGCGAACGCCGGCGCCACGGCCGCCAAGCCCTCGTCGAACCGCTCACGGTTGGGACCGATACCGGCCGCCGACAGGCGCTCCGGATCCCACAGCTCCTCAACCAGTTCGGCCACATCCTCCAGGCTGACCGCGTCGATGCGCTCCACGACCTCATCGATCTCCATCAACGGCGCGCCGGCGAGCACCTCCGATCCCAGCCGGTTCATCCGCGCCCCCGTCGATTCAAGCGCGAGCACGACCCGTCCCTTGAGGTTCTCCTTGGCCCGGCTGAGCTCCTCCCCCGTCGCCGGCTCAGCGCGGAAGCGGGTGAGCTCAGCGCCGACGACCGACAGCGCCTGCACGAGGTTGTCGGCGCGGGTGCCGACATACAGGCCGATCTGCCCGGTGTCATGGAAGGCGCTGGTGAACGAATACACCGAGTAGGCGAGGCCGCGGCGCTCCCGCACCTCCTGAAAGAGGCGCGACGAGGAGGTGCCGCCGAAGATGGTGTCCAGCACGCGGAGCGCAAACCGCCGGTCGTCATGACGGGAGAGGCCCAGGCCGCCCAGGCACACGTGGTACTGCTCGGTGTCCTTACGCTCGAACCGCCGCGTGGGCGCGCCGGGCGCCGGAAGGCTTGGCACAAGCGGCCCGTGGCCGTCCTCCATGCGAGGTGCTGAACCGGTCCGTTCCCGGGCCATCTCGACGAGCGCCTCGTGGTCGACCGCTCCGGCCGCGGCGATCACGACCGCCTCCGGACGGTAGCGGGCGCGGTGAAAGCGCGCGATGTCCGCGGCCGGGGTGCCGGAGATGACGTTCGCCCGGCCGATGATCGCCCGACCGAGCGGATCATCGCCGAACACGGCCGCCCCCAGCATGTCGAAGACCTTCTCCTGGGGGTCGTCCTCGTACATGGCGATCTCCTCCAGGATCACCTCCCGCTCGGAGTCGACGTCCTGAAGCGATGGACGGAAGACCATGTCGGCCATCACATCGAAGGCGTCGGCGAGATGCTCGTCGATCACCCGGGCGTAGACCGAGGTGGTCTCCTTGCCGGTGCCCGCGTTGAGCTCGGCGCCCATGCCGTCGAAGATCTGGTCGATCTGGAGCGACTCGTACTTGGCCGTGCCCTTGAACAGGAGGTGCTCGAGCAGGTGCGAGAGACCCGCCTGCTCCTCGGTCTCATACCGCGAGCCGGTGGCGATCCAGAAGCCGAGCGACACGGACCGGACGGAGGGCATCGCCTCCGTCACGATCCGTACACCGGACTCCAGAGTGCTCAGGGCCCAGCCGCCTGACGGCGGCTGGGTGGGGAGTTCGCCCGGGGGGCGAACTCCCGGTTTGCGGTCTGCCGCCAACGCGCCTGGTTAGGAGCGGGGGCGATCCGGGTCGCGGTCCCGCACCCGCCCGCGATCGCGGTCGCGGTCGCGGTCGCGATCCCGGCCACCACGGCCGCCGCGGTCGCGGTCACGGTCACGCCCGCCCTCGCGTCCGCCACGCTCACGGCGCCCGCCGCCGTTCTCGGCGGCGGCGATGGCCTGGAGCTCCTCCGGGTTCTTGCCCTGGATCTCCGGGTCGTCGGCGAGGCGCAGACCGATGCGGCCGCGCTCGCGGTCGACCTCCACCACCTTGACGAGGAGCTCGTCGCCCTTGTTGAGCACCTCCTCCACCGTCGCGATCCGGCGACCGGGAGCGATGTTGGAGATGTGGAGCAGGCCGTCGGTGCCCTTCGACAGCTCGACGAACGCGCCGAAGGTCGTCGTCTTGACCACCTTGCCGGTGTACTCGTCGCCGACCTCGACCTCCTTGGTCATCGAGCGGATGCGCTCGACGAGCGCGTCGCCGCGCTCGCGGTCGGCGGCATAGACGAGCACCATGCCCTCGTCGTTGACGTCGATCTGGGACTCGTACTCCTCCTGCAGCGACCGGATGGTCTCGCCGCCCTTGCCGATGAGCAGGCCGATCTTCTCCGGATCGATCTGCACCGAGGCGATGCCCGGGGCGTACTTGGACAGCTCGGACCGCGGCGCCTCGATGACCTCGGCCATCTTGCCCAGGATGAACTCGCGGGCAGCGCGGGCCTGAGTCAGCGCGTCGCGCATGATCTCGAACGTCACGCCCGTGATCTTGATGTCCATCTGCAGCGCGGTGATCCCGTCCCGGGTCCCGGCGACCTTGAAGTCCATGTCACCGAGGTGGTCCTCGACGCCGGCGATGTCGGTGAGGATGATGTAGTCGTCACCCTCCTTGATCAGCCCCATGGCGATGCCGGCCACCGGCGCCTTGATCGGCACCCCGGCGTCCATCAGCGACAGGGTGGAGCCGCACACCGAGGCCATCGACGAGGAGCCGTTGGACTCCAGGATGTCGGAGACGACCCGGATGGTGTAGGGGAACTCCTCCTGGCTGGGGATCATCGGCACCAGCGCCCGCTCGGCGAGCGCGCCATGGCCGATGTCGCGGCGCTTGGGGCCGCGCATGAAGCCGGCCTCACCCACCGAGAACGGCGGGAAGTTGTAGTGGTGGAAGTAGCGCTTGGTCGTCTCCAGGCCGAGCGTGTCCAGGCGCATCTCCTCCCGCGTGGTGCCGAGCGCGACGACGCTCAGCGCCTGCGTCTGCCCGCGGGTGAACAGGGCCGAGCCGTGGGTGCGGGGCGTGACGTCGACCTCGATCGAGATCGGCCGGATCTCGTCGGAGGACCGGCCGTCCGGACGCTTCTTCTGGACGGCGATGCGCTCGCGGACGAGCGTCTTCTCCAGCTTCTCGAACGCGCGCAAGGCGTTGGACCGGTACTCGGCGTACGTCTCGGCGGTGGGGTCGCCGGAATACTGCTCCAGGACCTGCTCCTCGACCGCCTTGGTCGCGTCCTGGCGCTCGAGCTTGTCCTCCACCTGGGTGGCCTGATCCAGCGCCGCGCCGTGCGAGGCCTTGATCTGCTCGTAGAGCTCAGCATGGACCTGGGGCACCTCGACCTCGGTCTTGGGCTTGCCCGCCTTCTCGGCGAGCTCACGCTGAGCCGCGCACAGCTTCTTGATCGACTCGTGCGCGATGTCAAGCGCGTCGAGGATCTCGGCCTCCGGGATCTCGTTGGCGCCGGCCTCGACCATGAGGATCGCGTCCTCGGTGCCGGCGACGATGAGATCGAGGTCGGTCTGGTCCAGCAGCGACTCCTCGTCCGGGTTGACGACGAAGTTGCCGTCGATCTTGCCGACCCGCACCGCGGCCATCGGCCCCGGGAACGGGACGTTGGAGACCATCAGCGCCGCCGAGGCGCCGTTCATGGCCAGGATGTCGTAGGGGTTGACGTGGTCAACCGACATCGGCAGGGCGACGAGCTGGGTCTCATAGCGCCAGCCCTTGGGGAACAGCGGGCGGATGGGGCGATCGATGAGGCGCGCGGTCAGGGTCGCCTTCTCGCCGGCGCGACCCTCGCGCTTGAAGAACGAGCCGGGGATCTTCCCGGCGGCGTACATCCGCTCCTCCACGTCGACGGTGAGCGGGAGGAAGTCGACGTCGCGGAGGTTCCCCGCGGTCGCCGTACAGAGGACCATCGTGTCGCCCGCGCGGACGACGACGGCGCCGGAGGCCTGCTTGGCCAGCTTGCCCGTTTCGAACGAGATCTCCTTGCCTTCGATCTCGACGGACACGCGCGAAACGGCGTCAGACATATTCAGTTCCCTTCTGCTCCGCCCTTCGGTCGGCGGAGTTCTTCGTTTCTCTCTCGAATTCGTTCCGAACGCGGATGATGCTAGCGGGTCTCGGCGGCTGCGGACCGGGGTCGCGGCGGCGATGAGTTCCCGCGCCGGTGCGGGTCTTTAGGAGCAGTATCAGGAAAATAACCGGACCACCCAGTCCGGTTGTGATACCGTAACCGGACCGTCTGGTCCACATCGCCCGCACGACAGGAGTCAGCATGAGCGAATCCCTCCCCAGTCCCGCCGTCGCACCGGATCGCCGCCCCCGTCGCGTCGACGCGTCCGATCGCCGAGCCGCCACCAACCCGTGGCTGGTCCTGGTGATCGCCTGCCTGGCGCAGTTCATGGTGGTGCTCGACATCACGGTCGTGAACATCGCCCTGCCGTCGGTGCAGCGCGGGCTGCACTTCTCAGCCACAAACCTCCAGTGGATCGTCAACGGGTACACGCTGGTGTTCGGCGGCTTTCTTCTGCTGGGCGGCCGAGCGGCGGACCTGTTCGGCCGCAAGCGACTGTTCGTCGCCGGCGTCGTCCTGTTCACGCTGGCCTCGATGCTCAACGGACTGGCCCAGTCCTCCGGCATCCTCATCATCGGTCGCGGCCTGCAGGGGCTCGGCGGGGCGCTCGTCTCGCCGGCGGCGCTGTCGATTGTGACCACCACGTTCAGCGACCCAACGGAGCGCACGAAGGCGCTCGGTGTGTGGAGCGCCATCGCCGCCGGCGGCTCGGCGGTGGGGCTGCTGGTCGGCGGCGCGCTCACCGACCTCGCCTCGTGGCGCTGGGTGTTCTTCGTCAACGTGCCGTTCGGCATCATCACGGTGGCGCTCGCGCTGCGCTACGTCGCCGAGTCCCGGGTGCAGATGGCGCGCCGCTCCATCGACCTGGCCGGAGCGGTCACCGTGACGGGCGGCCTGGTGGTGCTCGTCTACGCGATCGTCAAGGCGCAGACGTTTGGCTGGGGATCGGCCCGCACGCTGGGGCTGGGGGCGGCCGCGCTGGCCCTGCTGGTCGCGTTCGTGGTGATCGAGGCGCGCAGCCCGGCGCCGCTCATGCGCCTGAGCATCTTCCGCATCCGCTCGCTGGCGGTCGCCGACACCGTGCTGCTGCTCGTCGCCTCCGGGATGTTTGGGATGTTCTTCTTCGCCTCCCTCTATGTCCAGGAGATCCTCGGCTACAGCCCCCTGAAGGCCGGGCTCGCCTTCCTGCCCGTGACCGGCGGGATCATGATCGGAGCGGCGGCGGCTCAGCAGCTCATTCGCCGCGTGGGCATCCGCAACGTGTCGGCCGCGGGCATTGCCATGGCGGCGGCCGGACTGCTGGTGCTCACCCAGCTGCCGGTCCACGGCAGCTACGCGGGCAACCTCCTGGTCGGCCTGATGCCGCTGGCGCTGGGACTGGGCATCACCTTTGTCCCCATCACCCTGCTCGGCACCAGCGGTGTGGCCCGCGAGGACTCCGGGCTGGCCTCCGGGCTGTTCAACACCGCCCAGCAGGTCGGCGGGTCCCTCGGTCTCGCCGTCCTCTCGACCCTCGCGGCCAGCCAGACGGCCCGCGTGCTGCACGGCACCAGCTCGGCGGCGGTGCTGGCCGCCCGGGTGTCCGGCTATCACGTCGCGTTCCTGGCGGCCGCCATCATGCTGGCGGCGGGTGCCGTCCTGCTGATGGTCGGACTGCGGCGGCGTCACATGCGCGAGGTGGAGCAGGCGATCGAGGCCACCGGCGCCGCCGCGATGCCGGTCTAGACGTGCGGGATGATGCGTTGACGGCGCTGACCGGGGACAATGTCGATGACATGGAGGACGGTCAGGCCCGCACCCGCCGTGCCGACGCCGAGCGTAACCGGCGCCGGCTGATCGATGCCGCGACCGAGATCTTCATGGAGCGCGGCCTTGAGGTCGGCGTCGGCGAGATCGCCCAGCGGGCATCCGTTGGCCGCGGAACCCTGTTTCGCAACTTCCCCACCAAGGAGCACCTGATCGCCGCCATCGTCGTGGAGCGGATCCGGGAATCGATCGGCCGCGGCCGGGCGGCACTGGCGGCCGATGATCCGGGCGAGGCGCTGTTTGAGCTCATCGACCAGTCCGTCGGCCGCTCGCAGACCGATCGCGCGCTGTTCGATGCCCTCGCGGACACCTGGATGGCCAACGAGGAGATCCGCGCCGCTCACACCGAGCTGCTGGAGGTGCTCGACGCGCTCCTGCGCCGCGCGCAGGAGTCCGGCGCGGTCCGTGCCGACGTCAGCGCCGTCGACGTGCTGATGATGATCAAGGGCGTGTGCGAGGCGGTTGGCTCCTTTGCGCACGTCAATCCCGACGTGGCCCTGCGCCAGCTTGATCTGGTGCGGGCGGCGCTCACCCCGGCGGCCGACGGGGTCACCCTGCGGGGGCGGCAGCCGACGATCGCCGACCTCGACGCGGCCGCGGGCCACGCCCCCGGCGAGGGGACATCCGGACCGGCGGGCCGCCCGCCCGCGCAGCGGGCGGCGGGCGGCGAGGGCCCGGCCGCGGCCGCGTAGAACTCCCGTCCGGGCCGGCCGGCCGCCGGCCGGCTCGTCACCCTCGCCGGCAGCAGATCTGTACGAAACTCGGATAGCGCCCCCGGATCTCGAACGAACTGGCCGCTCAGCGGCACCCGGCGACGAAATGCGTGGGCGCACCCCGCCATTTCGGCCGAATCGGACGTTCAGGCGACCGCCAGCGACGTGAAGGCCGCCCGTCCCGCCCGTGGCGCCGGCCCCGCCTGTGGCGCTGGCCCCGGGCCGTGGCGCCGGCCCCGCCCGCGCTGCCCCCGTCAACCCCCGGGCGATCCCCCCAGCCACTTCTCCAACTCACCAATCGCCACCGGCGAGGCGGCGCCCTCCTCCCAGGCGAACAGGGTTGGCGTCGTCACCACCCCGGCGCGCACCCCGGAGCGGAAGTCACGCTGCACGCGCTCGCGCACCGCGTCGCGGCGCCGGTCGGCGTCGAACCGTTCCACGTCAAGGCCGAGGCGCTGGGCGCGGTCCCACAGGTGCGGGTCCTCCAGGCGGGCCTGGTCGGCGAACAACGAGTCGTGCATCTCCCAGAAGCGGCCCTGGAGGCCGGCGGCCTCGGCCGCGCAGGCCGCCGGCCAGGCGCGCGGGTGGCTGGAGCGGACCGGGAAGTGGCGGAAGACGACCGACACGGGCAGGCGGTCCAGGCGCAGATGGACCGCCGCGCAGAACGGGCATTCGAAGTCTGCGTAGACGATGACGATTCGCGTGGCCGCCGTGCCCCCCGCGGTCGATCCCGGCGGGCGGCGGTGGTCGTCGTCTGCCGGCTCCGGGACCGGAGCCGAGCCGAGTTCCGTCACCGGCTCAGGCGGCCCTCAGCGCGCGAGGGCGTCAAAGATGAGGTTGGCGCCGGGCAGGTCGCCGGGCGAGGGAGCCTGGTAGCTCCACTCCACGACGTTCTCCGGACCGACGATGACGAGGGCCCGCTGGGGAAAGCCGCCCTCGTGATAGACGCCGAAGGCGCGGCAGGCGGCGCCCTTGGGCTCGAAGTCCGACAGCTGCTCGATGGTCACGCCGAGGCGCTCCCGGAAGGCCGTCTGTGACCAGGTGGCGTCGCAGGAGACCCCATACATCGTCACCCCGCGCTCGTGCAGATCGCCCAGCACCTCCTCGTAGAGGTTGAGCTGATCGGTGCAGACGGGGCTGAACGCGAACGGGTAGAAGACGAGCACCGTCCGCTTGCCCTCCAGGTCGGCGCGCGTGAAGTCGCTGCCGTCCTCGCGCTTGAGCGTGAACTCAGGGACCGGAGAGCCGGCCTCGATCACCGGCGGAGACCGAGCTCGCGGATGACCGTGCGGTAACGCTCGAGGTCGTTGCGCTGCAGGTAGTTCAGAAACCGGCGGCGACGACCGACGAGCATCAGCAGGCCGCGACGCGAGTGGTGATCCTTGCGGTGGGTCCGCAGGTGATCCGTGAGCTGGTTGATGCGCTCGGTCAGCAGCGCCACCTGAACCTCGGTCTTGCCGGTGTCGGTGGGGCTGTCGCCGAACTTCTCGATCAGCTCCTGCTTGCGTTCCTGAGTGAGAGTCATGCGGCCGGTGAGGGTAGCAGAGGCGGCCGGCGAGGTATCAGCCACAGAGCGAGCGCGTCTGCTCCACATCCCTGTGCATCTGGGCCACGAGCGCGTCGACCGTCTCAAAGCGCCGCTCCCCCCGGAGGCGGGAGAGGAAGTCGATGCACAGGGTCCGGCCGTAGAGATCCTCGTTGCGGTCGAGCAGGTAGGCCTCCACGAGCACCCCCCGCCCCGTGCCGAACGTGGGCCGGACGCCGACGTTGACCGCGGCACAGGCGCCGTCGGCCCGCGCCGCGTACACCCCGTGGCCCGGGCAGACGAGCGTCTCGTCAGGCACGATGTTGGCCGTGGGGAAGCCGAGTTCGCGGCCGCGCCGGTCGCCGGGCACCACCTCCCCGCGAAGCTGAAACGGCGCGCCGAGACAGTGGCCGGCTCGCTCCACATCGCCGGCGCTGACCAGCGCGCGGATCCGGCTGGAGGAGACCACCTCGCCCTCAAGCTCGACGAGCGGGACGACGCGCGTCTGAAAGCGAGGATCGGCGGCGAGCATGTCGGTGTTGCCCGACGCGCGGTGACCGAAGCGAAAGTTCTCACCAACCGAGACCGCGGTGGCGCACAGTTGCTCGACGAGCACGTGATCGATGAACTCCTCCGGGCTCTGAGCGGCGAAATGCTCGTCGAAGGGGATGACGACGAGCTCGTCCACGCCCAGCGACGCGATGAGCTCCACCCGCGTCGCAAAGCTGGTGATGAGCCGCGGGGCCGCCTCCGGGCGGACGACGACGAGCGGGTGCGGCTCGAATGTCAGCACGGTGTCGCTGCCCGCGATCACCGCGCGGTGCCCTATATGCACCCCGTCGAACTCGCCCACCGCCACACGGCGCGGGCGAGGCCGGACGTCGCCGAGCATCGTCACCTGCATGGCGCGAAGCGTATTCGGCCTCGCCCCCTGACCGGTTCCCGGTCCGGTGGCGCTGGTCTGCGGAGGTTCTCCCCGGCGCGTGCATCGGCGCGCGGCCGGCGACCGGGACTGGAGTCCCCGGCGCGTCCATCGGCGCGCCGCCGGCGACCCCCTCTGGGCCGCCGGCGCACACGCCATCGACGCTACGGTCCGGCTATAGGCCGAGCAGCGCCGGCGTCCCGACCAGTTGCTGCACGATGTTCAGCAGGCCGGACAGCTGGGAGCCGAGCAGCGAGTTGCCGTTGAGGAGGTTTGAGACCCCGCACAGCAGGTTGCCCAGCAGGTTCCCCTTCCCGGACTGGGCCGTGATGTTCAGGTTCACCTGATTGAGGTGGACCTGGAGACCGAGCAGGTGGAGGTTGAGCGGCCCCAGCACCAGGTGAAGGATCGGACAGGCCGCGGCCGCCGAGCCGATCCCCGCGCCGGCATGCTGCACGTTGGTGGGAAGCGCCACCTGGGTGGGCTTGATCGACCGCCGACCGATCGTTCCGGTCAGGGTGCCAACAGCGAACGTCTTCCCGTGGCGGGTCACGAACTGCGTGACGGTCATGTGGCCCTTGAAGGCCTTGCCGTTGTGGGCGGTTCCGGTGACCGGGATGTGCTTGAACGATCTCGCCTGTGTCGTCGCTGCGGAGTGAACGGTCTTCTTCGCATGCGACGTGGTCTGCGCCCCGGCGGCCACCGGTACTGCGAGCGCGGATGCACACGTGACGGCCAGCACGGCCCCTACCTTGCCTAGCTGCATTTCATTCTCCAATGAATAGATGTGGGCTGCCTGCCATGAGGCAGGTCAGTTACAACTCAAATGGAACGCTCGCCGGCCGTGTGGGAGCGACCCGCTCTCCCGAGCGTGTGCGCGGTCTACATTTCCCTACCTCCTGTCCGCTGGACGGTTCGCCAGGCCTACCCGCACCGGCGAGCGGTGAATCGAAAGTTCGGTCGCCGGTGTAAGGAGGGCGCTCAGGCGCCGCCCTCAGCGCCGCGCAGGCCGACGACCGGTCTCAGGGACCGGCCGTCAGGCTCAAGGCGGGCGAGGGCGATCAGCCCGCTCTCGTCGGTGAGGCGGAACGTGCCGGGTGCCGGAGCGGCTTCGCCGGACAGTGGGGACGACCCCGCACCCGCCATCCCCTCCCCGCTTGGGACCGGGACCCGGGCCCCGTGGGCCGCCCGGCGCGCGTCCTCGCCGGCCAGCCGCACCTCCGGCAGGAAGGTGAGGGCGTCGGCCAGCGGCACCGGCCGGCCGGGGTCGGCGTCGGTGACCTCAAAGTCGCCGACCCGTGTCCGGCGCAGCTGCTCGCAATAGGCGTCGCCGAGATCGGCGATGAGGCTGCGGACATAGGTTCCGGACGAGCAGTCGATCACGAACGCCCGCCGGTCGTCCCGCTGCCACAGCTGCTCGAAGCGGTAGACGCGGACCTCGCGCTCGGCAAGCTGCACGTCGACGCCGGCGCGGGCGAGCTGATAGGCCCGCCGGCCCTGCACCTTGACCGCCGAGTAGGCGGGGGGTCGCTGGCGCACGCGGCCGACCGGCAGCTCAAGCTCGCCGCGCGGAACCCGGCCGGTGTGGGTGATCTCCCCCTCCGGATCGCCGGTCGTCGACGTGGCGCCGAACCGGGCCACCACCTCATAGCGCTTGGGGAGCTCCATGAGGAAGCGCTGGGCGCGCGTGGCCCGGCCGACGAGGATCAGCAGCAGGCCGGTGGCGAACGGGTCCAGGGTGCCGGCGTGGCCGACCTTCGTCCGGCGCGGCAGCCCGCGGCGCACGGCCGCCACGACGTCATGCGAGGTCATGCCGGCCGGCTTGTCGTACAGGAGCACGTGGTCGCCGGGCCGGACGCCGGGTGCAGGGAGCCCAGCGCTCATCGCCGCCGCGGGTGAGGCCACTGACACATCGGCCGCTCCCCGCGGTCAGAGCTGGGCGGCGAGCTGCTCACGCAGAAAGCGCACGAGCTCCTCGTCAGACAGCGCGGTGCTGAAGCCGGCCGCCTGGCGATGACCTCCGCCTCCCTGCGCCCGGGCGATGACCGATACGTCGATGGCGTCATCCCCGGCCCGCAGCGAGACCTTACGCCCGGGGGAGCCGTTCGGGCCGTTGAGCCGATCGCGGACCAGCGCGGCCATCCGGGTGCCCTGGACCGCCCGCAGGTGATCGACGACACCCTCGGAGTAGCTCTCCTCCGCGCCGGAGTCGCTGAAGTCCCCGGCCGACAGGGCGCTGAACGTCAGGCGGCCGTCGTCGTAGCGCCGGATGTTGGCCAGGCCGCGCGCCAGCAGTGCGAGCTTTCCGTAGGGGACGCCCTCGTAGACGCGCCGGTAGATCTCATGCACCTCGACGCCGGCGTCGATGAGGTCGGCGGCCATCAGATGCGCCTGGCGGCCGGTGTTCTCGTACATGAAGCGGCCGGTGTCGGTGATCAGCCCCACGTACAGCGCCTCGGCGACCGTCAGCGACGGCGACACCCCAAGCTGGCGCATCAGGTCCCAGACGATCTCGGCGGTGCACGACGCCTCCGGCACCACGAGGTTGACCGTGCCGAAGTGGGTGTTGTCGTGGTGGTGATCGATGTTGAGGATGTGGAGCCGGCCCCGCCCGCCCTGGCGGAAGACCTCGGCCGGGTTGCGGTCGATGTTCCCGCAGTCCAGGAACACGATCGTCCGGTCCTCGACGTCGACCGGAGGCTCAGAGACGAGCCCGTCGAGCGGCAGGAAGCTGTACTCCTGGGGAAGCGGGAGATCGCGCTCGGCGATGAACATCAGGCAGTCCTTGCCGATCGCGGTGAGGATCCCCTGCATGGCCACCAGCGAGCCGATGGCATCACCGTCCGGGTTCTCATGGGCGACGACGACCAGCTTGTCGGCATCCCGCAGCTCGGCGAGCACGTGGTCGCGAGACGATCGGTCTCCGTTAGTGGTCATGGTCTCCTTCTCCAGGAGCGTTCTCGTCCAGGAGGCGGGAGATGCGCATGCCGCGATCCACCGACTCGTCGTATTCGAATGTCAGCGACGGCGTGTGCTTGAGGGTCAGCTCGGTGGCCACCAGCCGCTGCAGGAAGCCGTGTGCCGACTTCAGGCCCTCGATGCTGGCGCTGCGCGCCTGCTCGTCGCCGAGCACGCTCACGTACACGCGCGCGTGACGGAGATCAGGGCTGGTCTTGACACCGGTGACGGTCACGAAACCTACGCGAGGGTCTTTGAGATCTTTGGCGATCGCGTCGGAGAGGACGGCTCTCATGGCCTCATCGACGCGTCGCATGCGGCCACCGCGCATCCTACTCTCCGCACACTCGTTCGCGCTGCGATCTCATCCACGCAAGTCCTCCACGGACGCCATCAGGCGTTCCACCCGCGCCCCTTCCGGGCAGCGGGCCAAAATCCAGCGCTCGACGTCGTCGGCCATGGCCGCCAGCCGGCCTAGCGAACCACCGGTGAGCGCGGCCGTCAACCTCGCGCGCTGCCAGAGATCGTGGTACCCGGTTTCGGCGACGGCCAGTCCCAGACGCCCCTGCAGCTGGGCCTTGATGGAGGACAGCTCCTTGCGCTTGCCCTTGAGGCTCCCGGCGTCCGGGAAGTGCAGGTCGATCACCAGCACGGCGATGAATCCACCGTCGGACATCAGTCACTCCGGCCGCTCCATCGCGGTGGCCCCGGGTGGGCCATGGCGGCGCTAGGCGAGCTCGCGCTCGACCTGACGCGTGGTGTACGTCTCGAGCACATCGCCCTCCTTGACGTCCGCGTAATCGCGCAGAACGATGCCGCAGTCATAGCCGGACGCGACCTCGCGGGCATCCTCGTTGAAGCGCCGCAGGCTGGCGATCTCGCCGTCCCAGATGACGGTCCCGTCGCGCACCAGGCGAACCTTGGAGCCGCGCGTGATCCGGCCGTCGGTGACGTGCGAGCCGGCGATCGTGCCCACGCGGGAGGCGCGGAAGATCTGGCGGACCTCGGCGCTGCCGAGCGCCTCCTCCACCTCCTCGGGCGCGAGCATGCCCTGCATGGCGCTGCGCAACTCCTCGATCGCCCGGTAGATGACCGAGTAGCTGCGGATCTCCACCCCCTCGCGCTCGGCCGCGGCGCGCGCGTCGCCGACCGGGCGGACGTTGAACGCCAGGATGACGGCGTCCGAGGCGGCGGCGAGCATGACGTCGGACTCGGTGACGGCGCCGACGGCGCGCCGGATGACGTTGACCGAGACCTCGTCCTGGGGCAGCTTGGCGATCTCGTCCTCGATCGCCTCCAGCGAGCCGGCCACGTCGGCCTTGAGCAGGAGGTTGAGCTCCTGCAGTCCGGAGCCGAAGATGTTCTCCAGCGACACCCGCTTGCCGCTCTGACGGGCCAGGGACTCGGCCTTGAGCCGCGTCTCGCGCTCCATCGCCAACTGCCGGGCGCGCCGCTCGTGCTCGACGACCCGGACGTGCTCCCCGGCCTCCGGGACGCCGTTGAAGCCAAGCACCTCGACGGGCTCGCCGGGGAGCGCCTGTCCGATGCGGTTGCCCAGGTAATCGTTCATCGCCCGCACGCGGCCCCACTGGGCCCCGGCGACGAGCGCGTCGCCGACCTCGAGCGTGCCGCGGCTGACCAGGATCGTCACCACGGGTCCCCGGCCGGGGTCAAGCTTGGACTCGATCACGGTGCCCGACGCCGCGGCGTTGGGGTTGGCCTTGAGCTCCTCAACCTCGGCCATGACGATGATCGTCTCCAGCAGGTCGTCCAGGCCCTCCTTCGTCTTGGCGGAGACGTTGACGAACTCGGTGTCGCCCCCCCACTCGACGGGCTGGAGGCCGAGCTGGGCCATCTCGGCGCGCACGCGGTCCGGCTGCGCGCCCTCCTTATCGATCTTGTTGACCGCCACGAGCATCGGCACGCCCGCCTCCTTGGCGTGATCGACGGCCTCCTGGGTCTGGGGCTTCACACCGTCGTCGGCGGCGACGACGATGACGGCGATGTCGGTCACCTTGGCGCCGCGGGCGCGCATGGCGGTGAACGCCTCGTGGCCCGGCGTGTCCAGGAAGGTGATCTTGTGGTCGCCGTGCTGGACCTGGTAGGCGCCGATGTGCTGCGTGATGCCGCCCGCCTCGCCCGCCGCCACCCGCGTCTCACGGATGGCGTCAAGCAGCGATGTCTTGCCGTGGTCGACGTGGCCCATGATCGTCACGACCGGGGCGCGCTCGACGAGGTCCTCGGCAGCGTCGTCGTACTCCGGCTCGGCGATCGTCTCGTCCTCGGTGTGGACGATCTCGACCTCCTTGCCGAGCTCGGCGGCGAGCACCTCGATCGTCTCGTCGGACAGGGTCTGGGTGAGCGTGCGCATCTCGCCCAGGCCCATCAGCTTCTTGATGATCTCCGAGGTGGAGACGTCCAGATACTCGGCAACATCCTTGACCGTGGAGCCGGAGTTGATCTGGGTTGCCGTCGACTCGGCGACGGCAACGCGAGGCTGCGACTCGGCCGCCTCGTCATAGACGCCGCGGCGGCGACGGCCGCGGCGCTGACGCCGCGGCGGCTGGTTGGGTGCCGGACCACCGGGGCCGCCCGCCCCACCGGCGCGGCGCGAGGCCTGGGAGTCGATGACGACGCGGCGCCGGCCTCCGGCACTGCCCGGAGCCCGCTCGCCCTGAAGTGAGTCTCTGGTGGGGCGCTTGTGGGCACCGTCGCCGCCCTGCCCTCCGCCCTGTCCGCCGGCCGGGGCCTGGCGATCGCCCGCCGGGGCCGTGGCGCGGTTGGTGGGGGCCGGCGCCTGGCCGCGCCCGCCGCCGCCCGCCTGCGGACCGCGTCCGCCGGCACCCGGAGTCGACTGGCTGCGCCCGCCGGCACCGGAAGTCTGCTGGCTGCGCCCGCCGGCACCGGGAGTCTGCTGGCCGCGTCCGCCGGCACCGGGCGTCTGCTGGCCGCGCCCGCCGGCACTGGGGGCCTGTTCGCCGCGTCCACTGGCGCCGGCGGCCTGGCGGCGAGGATCGGTCCGTCCGGCCTGACCGCGGCCACCGGCTCCCTGGCCCTGGCCCTGGCCCTGGCTGCGCCGGGCCGAGGGCGGCGTGGGCATCCGCTCCGGCCGCCCGCGGGACTGACCGTTGGCCTGCGGCGCACCGCGCCGCGGGTCCGAGACGGCGGCGGCCGCCCCGGCGGCGGCCTTGGCCGCCTCGGCGGCGGTCGGCTTCTCCGGCTGGGCCGGCGCTGAGCGCGCGGGGCCGCCGTTGCCGAGGATGCGCGAGGCGATGTCCACGTCGACGGAGGACGACGACGCCTTGACGTCGATCCCCGCTGCGCGCAGGCGCGTCAGGACCTCCTTGGGCTGGAGGCCGCGCTCCTTCGCAATTTCATGGACTCGCTTGTTCATCTGCCTCTGAGTTTAGGGCGCTTCCTGACCAGCGCCATCCGGAGCTGCCGCCCCGGCGTCACCGGCCGGGGCCGCTGCTGTTCCGTTTTCCGGAGCGTCTGCCTCGACCTGATCCGTGTCCTTGTTGGCGAGCGCCTGGTGGGCCTCGATGCCGCAGTAGCGGGAGCCGGGCAGGGCCGCGTTCGGGCAGCGGCGGCCGTTGGAGAGGATGGCCGCGCAGCGACCCTGGAGCTCCTCCTCCTCATACCCGTGCTCGGCCTCCTCGGCGGCGAACTCGGTCTCGGACCGGATGTCGATTCGCCAGCCGGTCAGCCGCGCCGCCAGGCGGGCGTTCTGGCCCTCGCGGCCGATCGCCAGCGAGAGCTGGTCGTCCGGCACGATCACGGTCGCCTGCTTGCCGGCGTCGTCGACGAGGACCTCGCGCACGCGCGCGGGCGACAACGCCTTGGCCACGAACCGGGCGGGCTCGTCGTTGTAGGGGATGATGTCGATCTTCTCGCCGCGCAGCTCGGAGACGACCATGCGCACACGCGAGCCGCGCGGCCCGACGCAGGCGCCGACCGGATCGACGCCGTCGACATGGGAGACGACGGCGATCTTCGACCGGTACCCCGGCTCGCGGGCGACGCCGGTGATCTCCACCAGGCCGTCGGCGATCTCCGGAACCTCGAGCTCAAACAGCGACTTGATCAGCTCCGGATCACGCCGGGAGACGATGATCGACGGGCCCTTGGTCGAGTTTGAGACGTCCTTGATGACCGCCTTGATGCGCTGCGAGTGGTCGTAGCGCTCGCCATCGACCTGCTCGGACTTCGGCAGCAGCGCCTCGACCCGCTCGCGCAGCTGCACGAGCGTGTAGCGCGAGTCCGACTGCTGGACGATGCCGGTGATCAGCTCGCCGACGCGGTCGCGGTATTCCTCAAACATCATGTCGCGCTCGGCCTCGCGGATCCGCTGCAGGATGACCTGCTTGGCCGTCTGCGCGGCGATCCGGCCGAAGTCGTGCGGGGTGACGTCCTCGATCTCGATCTGATCCTCGTACTCCTTGAGCTTCTCGAGGTCGATCTCCGGCTCCGGCGCCTCCCGCATCTCCCCGGTCTCCGGGTCGACGGTCGGTTGCTGATCGGTCGTCGCCTCGATCAGGAGCTGCTCCTCCAGCTCCGGCGGGATCTTCAGCTCCCACACGATGAAGTCACCACTGTCGCGGTCCATCTCGACGCGGGCGTAGGGTGCGGAGCCGGGCGTCTTCTTGTACGCCGACAGGAGCGCGTCCTCGAGCGCCTCCATCAGCTTCTCGGATGAGATGTTCTTTTCCGCTGCGAGGCCCCGTACGGCCTCGACGATCTCCTTGGACATGGACTCAGTCTCCGGGTACGAGGTTTGAGCGGACGATCTGCTCGTACGGAATCGTCATGACTCCGTCCGCAGCGGCGATCGTGACGTCGCTTTCCGAAGCGCCGACGAGTTCGCCGGTCAGCTGCTTGTGGCCGGCGGACGCCTCGCGCAGTCGCACGCGCGCGCGCCGGCCCAAAAAGCGGGTGTAGTGCTGGGGCTTGGTCAGCGGGCGATCCTGCCCCGGGGACGACACCTCCAGCGAATAGCGGTCCCGGTAGGCGTTGAGGTGGCCGGAGACCCGCTCGCACAGCGCCAGGTTCACGCCGTCCGGGTGGTCGATGAACAGGCGCAGGGTGGAGCCTGCAACCTCGGCCAGCAGCACCTCGACCTCAGGCTCGACGCCGGCGAGTCTGGCTTCGATCTCGGTCTGTAGGGCAACCACTGTCTCCTCCATCAATTCATAAAAAAAGCGGGCGGGCGCCCACTTTCGAAAAACGGCACCGGGAACGCCCGGCCGGAAAGCTGTGAGATCCAGGGTAGCACCGCAGCGCGGGGTTGGTGAACGCCCGCACCCAGCTTTAAGCTGCACTTAGGGCCGATCGGCGGCGCCGCGGCGGCGGTTATTGATCAGCGTCCTGAGCCGCCCGGGCGCGAGCACGATCCCGGTAGACGCGGTAGTCGCGGCGCCCGGGCTGCAGGCAGGCGGCGAGCGCCAGCGGCTTGCGGGCCTCGGCATGACGACCCATCAGCTGCAGGCAGCGACCGAGGCAGAAGAGCGCGTAGTCGTTGGTCGGCGCCCGGTCGATCACCGCCTGGAATTCGTCGGCGGCCTGAGCGTAATGCTGGGTGTGAAACAGCGCCCGGCCGAGGGCCTCACGCACCGAGGTCTTGTCCGGCGCCAGGTCGCGGGCGCGCCCCAGCGGCACCGCAGCCTGATGGTTGTGACCGGCCTCGAGCAACTCGATCCCGCGGCGGTACAGGTCATAGACGTCTTCCACGTGTGACTAGTCTACGGCCGATTTCTGCAAAGTCGGCGAGCATGCCGGTGCGGGCGGTCACGTCGACGGATCCGCCGGCTGGGCGCAGACGGGGGCGACGTTTGTGGTTGGGCCGGTGCTGAGGACGTGGTCAACCACGGCGACGAACAGGGGCACCCCGGCATAGCGTCCTGTTTGTGCGAAATCGAGGTCACGCCCCTCAGATCTCGTCAGAAGCGGACGCTGGGCGCCCACCCCGTTCGAAATCGCCGGGGTCAGGACCGAATCTCGCACAGATTGGACGTTCCACCACAGGACTCCCGCCGACCAGTCACAGCACCCGCGCCCACTTCACCCGCGGAGGCAGCACACAGCCCACCCGTGCGAAACCGCCACCCGCCGCCGCCCTTGCTTGAGCGGGCGCCCGGGCGGCGCCCGTCAGCGTGGTTGATCCCGGGCGGGCGCCTGACGCCGCCGTGGCGGGAGCGCCCACAGAGCGCGCGCGTAGCCGGTGACACCCAGCCCCCGGGCCAGTTCCATGCGCAGGGCGCGTCGCTGCGCCGGCGTCGGCACGCCCGCGTCTGCGCGGTAGCGGGTCAGGCGCAGCGTGCGCACATACGCCGCCGCCGGCGGCGACCCGCGCAGCCGCTCCTCCAGGCCGGCCAGCGTCACCCCGACGACCAGCGGGCGCCGCGTGCGGACCAGCGCCCTCTCCAGCTCCTCGACGAGCGCCTCGCTGCTGACGCGCGCCCGGCGGGAGCCGAGGAGCCGGCGCCACGCCAGCGCGCCCAGAGCGAGCGCGGCGATGACCGCAGAGATGATCAACCACGGGCTCGTGCCGCCGGCGGGCGCGGCGCCACGGACGGACGACGCGCCGGCGGCCGTGCCGGATCCGCTGTTGCGCCGGCCGGTCAGCGCGCTGGCGGCCGCCGACGCGGCGGACGCCTTGAGAATCGGCGGCGCCGTGGACCCGCGGGCCGGAGCGCTCGCCGGCGTGGGATCAAAGCGCACCCAGCCGTAACGGGGAAACCAGGCCTCGACCCACGCATGAGCATCGGTGTCGGTGACCACCCATCGGTGCGCGCCGGCGTCGTAGGTGCCGGTCGTGAAGCCGGCGGCGACCCGGGCGGGGATCCCGCCCATGCGGAGCAGCAGGGCCATCGCGCCTGAGAACTGCTGGCAGTAGCCCTGTCGGCTGGAGAACAGAAACGTCTCCAGCGGATAGCGCGAGATGGCCGGGTTCTGGTCATAGGTGAAGCCGCGGGCCAGGTACCGCTGCACGCTGCGCACGTACGCATACGGGGTCGCCGCGCCCGCGGCGAGCCGCTCGGCGAGCGCGTAGGCGCCCGCGTAGGGCGAATGGCGCAGGATGGCCCGCGCGCCGCCGGTCGCATAGGGACCGATCGCCGAGGGTGCACCGCCGGAGTCAAACGGCGCAAACTGCACCGACGGCGATAGACGAGGCGCCACCCAGGGCTGTGGGATGGTCAGCGTGAGGTACGCCCCCAGCGCGGACGCCGGGTACCGTCGGCCGGCGCCGGCGAGCTGACGAGCCGTCGGCCGCGGCGAGTAAGTCGGCACCGCATAGCTGGTGCCGGGCCCCAACGTTCGCCCGGCCACCCATGTCCCGGCGTCGGTGCCGGGTCCCGCGCCGCCGGGAATGGGCGACGGGGCACCCGCCGACCCGGCGGCGATCACATCTTGGGTCTGCATCCCCTGGATGGAGACGTGGACCGTCTGCGTCCACTTGACGAGCGCTCTGTGGCGGGGCGAGGGCAGGCGCGGCTCCGGCGTCGGGGCCTGCACCCAGGCCCGGCCATTGAACAGGTCGAGGTCCTCGGCCTTCCAGTAATCGGCGGAGCGGGCCGAGACGGTGAGCACCACGTGTCCGGTGTGGGGCCAGCGCAGCGGCCCGTAGGTCTGATTCCAGTCAAAGGAGTCAAGGCGGCGCGGAGCGGCCGTCCCCGCCCACGCGCGGTAGTCGATCCACGGTTTGTGCTGGTCGAGATCCGGCGCCAGAAGCGCCGCGACGATCCCGGCCACGAGCACCACCACCAGCGCCGACGCCACCGTCTGGCGGCGAACCCGCTCCCCCCAGAGAAACGCGCCGAGCAGCCCAAACAGCACAAGCCCCTGCAGGTATGGGACCTGCGGGCGCACGAGCGTCGACGGCACGACCGCCAGCGCGGTGAGGGGGAGCGCGACGGCAAAGCGGCGGCCGTCCCCCAGCACCGACCCGGCCGGGCCGGCGAACGCCAGCACGGCGGCCGCATCGATGAGCAGGACGGCCGCGCCCAGCACGATGACGAGGCGGACGTCCGGGCTGTGCCCCACGTAGGGCACGAGCACGACCGGAAGCTGTCCCAGCCCGTTGCCGATCGCGGCGGCGCTGACCGCGACGCGCACCTGGACGAACCACTCCCAGCGCAGGCCGGCGATCGGCAGGGCGGTCAGCGTCACCAGGAACGCCGCCAGCGCGGCCACCACCCGGTCAAACCGGGCGAGCAGCGGGATCCCGGCGGCGAGCACGACCGCGACCGCGACCAGGCCGGCCAGCCGCCAACCGGGCGCCGGCCGCAGGAGGGTCGCCCACCGCTCGGTGGCGTAGGCGGCCAGCGCCGCAAACGCGACCACGCGGACCCAGGGCCGTGCCGCGACGGGCGCGTCCGCCCGGGCGCCGACGCGCACGCCGGATGTGCCGCCCCAGTCAATGCCGGGGGCGCCGGCGCTCATGCCACGGTCCGCTGGACGGCGGGGCGATCGAGTGAGCGGCCGGCCCCAAGCAGATATCCCTGACAGCCGCTGACGGCGAGGGCCGGCTTGATCGGCCCGCGCACCCCCGGGGGCCGCCCGGCGACCAGGACGTCGTCCGGAACCACCAGGACCGCCGGACCGCCCGCCGTCGCCAGCAGCGCCCCCAGCCGCTGCACCGGAGACGCGGCGACGTAGATGATCGCGCCGCTGCGGCCGCGCATGCCGGCCAGCGCCGGACCGCGCGCCCGGTCTCCGGAGGTGCCGGTCACGGCGCCCTCCACCACCGCCAGGCGAGCATATGCCGCCGGCCAGGCGATCAGGTCCCGGTCGACGACCGTCGCGCGCAGCTCTCCGGGCAGCAGGAGCCCGCAGCCGCCCCCGCGCGCGAGCTCCAGCACCAGCGAGGCAGCCGCCCGCACCGCGGCGTCAAGCAGCGCGCCGGCGCCGGAGGCGGCGGGCAGCCGCGAGTCCAGCACGACGAGCGGCCGCGAATCGCCGTCGGCCTGCAGCCGGCGCTCGATCAGCCCCGCCCCCCGGGCCAGCGCCGGCCAGTGGATGCGCGAGGCGGGAGTTCCGGGCCGGTACGGGCGCAGCCCGTCGAGGTCGACGGCGGCCAGCGCCTCCGATCCATCTCGGCCGTCCGGGAGGCGCAGACCCCGGGCGCGGTCGGCCCGGAGCCAGCGCACGGGCTCGGTTGCCGGCAGCACGAGCAGCTCCTGGCCGCCGCCGGCGGGGGCGGTCTGCGCGTGCGCGAGCTCAAGCGGGTCAGCGACCGTGAGCACCGGCGGTGCAAGCCGGTGCAGCCCCCGGCGCTCAAAGCGGGCCACGACGCGCAGGGCGGCGCCGCGGCCCCCACGCAGCAACGACAGCTGATCGCGCAGCTCCACGGCTGTCCCGGTGAGCGGGTCGGTGACGCGGAAGCTCCCCCAGCCGCCCAGCCCCAGCCACCCGCGGCGCACGGCGATGCGCCCCTCAAGCGGCTCCAGCTCGACCACGCGCTCGGCGTCCAGCCGGCGCTCGGCGACGGCCCCGCGCGCCGCCAGCCACACCCAGGCCGGCGCCAGGACCCCCAGCAGCGCCATGCCCACGGCGGGCACGAACAGCGGCGCAGCGTCGAAGATGAAGGCGACGAGCCCCAGCAGGCACCCGCAGACCGCCACCGCCGCCGCGCGCGCGGCCGACAGGCGCGGGGCGGGCGGAGCGGCCGGAGCTGGTCTCATAACGCCCGGGTGGAGCCGATCGCGTCCATGACCACGTCCCGGGCAGCCGTCCGCGGGGTCTCCGGCGCCAGCACGAGGCGGTGGGCGAGAACGGAGACGGCCAGCGCCTGCACATCGTCAGGCAGGGCGTGGTCGCGCCCCTCCATCATCGCGTGGGCCTTGGCCGCCCGCAGCAGCATCAGCCCGGCGCGTGGGCTGGCGCCGAGGTCGACGCGCGGATCCTCGCGGGTGCGCCACAGCAGGCGGACGATGTAGTCGCGCAACGGCGCGGCGGCTCGGACCCGCGCCGCCGCGTCCTGGGCGGCGAGCACCTCGGCGGCGGTCACGACCGGCCGCAGCTCCATGACCTGGTCGCCGCCTGAGTGCGCGGCGAGCATCCGCGACTCGGCGTTGCGGTCCGGGTAGCCGAGCGACAGGCGCACCATGAACCGGTCGACCTGCGCCTCCGGGAGCGGGTAGGTGCCCTCGTACTCGATCGGGTTCTGGGTGGCCAGGACGAGGAACGGACGTGCCAGCTCGTGGGTCTGGACGTCGACGGTGACGCGGCGCTCCTGCATGCACTCCAGCAGTCCGGACTGGGTCTTGGGCGAGGCCCGGTTGATCTCGTCGACGAGGACGACGTTGGCGAACACCGGGCCCGGCCGGAACTCAAAGCGCTGGTCGCGCTGGTCATAGACGTTGGTGCCGACAACATCGGCGGGCAGCAGATCGGAAGTGCACTGGATCCGGGCGAACTGGCAATCGATCGAGCGGGCGAGGGCGCGGGCGAGGGCCGTCTTGCCGACCCCCGGGTAGTCCTCGACCAGGGCATGGCCCTCGGCGAGCAGCGCGACGAGCAGGTGGCGCAGCGTCTCGCGCCGGACCTCCACGGCTCGCTCGATGTTGGCCGTCAGCGACCGGCCGACGGCGGCGAACGCCTCACACTCGTGCGGTGCGATCGGTGCCTGCTCGGAGGGCTCGATCGTGGGGCTCCTTATCTGCCAACAGCGTCTGGACCGCGTCGAGCACCCCCTCGGCGATGTGCTCCTTGCTCGCCCGGTCCAGGCGGCGCTCCGCCCCTCCGGCGAGGATGATGGTGACCTCGTTCTCGGAGGCGTCAAAGCCGATCCCGGACTGCGAGATGTCGTTGACGACGATCGCGTCAAGGCGCTTGCGCTCCAGCTTGCCGCGGCCGTAGGCGACGGCGTCGGACCCGTGCTCGGCGGCGAAACCGACCAGCACCTGATCCGCCCGCCGGCGCGCGCCGAGCGCGGCGAGCACATCCTCGGTCGGCTCCAGCTCGATCCGGGGGGCGCCGCGGTCCTTCTTGAGCTTGTGGTCGGCGGGATCCCGCGGGCGGAAGTCCGCGACGGCGGCGGCCATCAGCAGCACGTCGCAGTCATCGAACCCCTCCTCGCAGGCGGAGGCCAGCTCGGCGGCGGTGCTCACCGACACCACCCGCACCCCGGGTGGCGGGGCCACCGACACGTTGGCGGCGATCACCGTCACGTCGGCGCCCCGGCGCGCGGCGCGCTCGGCGAGGGCGAACCCCATGCGCCCGCTGGACCGGTTGCCGACGAAGCGCACGCTGTCGATCGGCTCGCGGGTGCCGCCGGCGGTGACGAGCACGCGCACCCCAAACCACGGCCGCAGGCCGGAGGCCAGCGCGGACTCAAGCGCGGCCAGCAGCTCCGGCGGCTCGGCCATCCGGCCGATGCCGTACTCGCCGTGGGAGGCCAGCTCCCCGGAGCCGGGACCGACGATGGTGACGCCCCGCTCGGCGAGCGCGGCCAGGTTGGCCTGGACGGCGGGGTGGAGATACATCCGGTTGTTCATCGCCGGCGCCACCAGCACCGGACACCCGGCGGCCAGGGCCGCGGTGGTGACGAGGTTGTCGGCCTGTCCGTGGGCGAGCTTGGCGATGGTGTTCGCGCTGGCGGGCGCGATCAGATACGCGTCGGCGTTCTCGACGAGCGCGAGGTGGCTGATCGGCGCCCGGTCCGGCGCCGGGTCTCCGGGGTAGGCGCCGCGCAGCGGGTCGTCGTCAAACTCGCCGACGAGAACCGGCCCCCCGGTGATCCCGGCAAACGAGGCTGCGCCGACGAACCGGCGGCTCGTCTCGGTCTGGATGACGCGGACCGCGTGCCCGGCCCGCATGGCCAGGCGCGCCGTCTCGAGCATCTTGTACGCCGCGATCCCGCCCGTGACACCGAACAGCAACCGTGACATTGGGCGCTACCGCCTATCCGTCGACTGCCCCATCCGGCGTGCCACCGGGGCGCTACCGGTAGTGGTACTTCAGCTTGCCCTGAGCGACCTCTTCGAGCGCGATCGTCAGGTAGTTCTTGGAGCGCGTGTCGACCATCGGCGGCGGGAACTCATCGAAGGTCCCCTCACCGAGGTTGTGGTAGTAGGAGTTGATCTGGCGGGCGCGCTTGGCGGCCACCAGGACGCTGGCGTAGTCGGAGTCGACGTGGTCCAGCAGCTTGTCGATGCGCGGTGAGATCAAATTGGTTCCTTGGCTGTTAGGGGTATGTCAAGAGTAGCGGCCGGCGGCGCCGCGGGCGGCGGCCCGCCGCGGCATTCAGGAGGCTGTTCGGCAATACGTCCGCAGTGCGGTCCTCAAGAGATAGCGAGCCAGCCGCCGGGGACGCTGTCGCGAAGGGGCAGCGGATCGCTGCACCGGGTCAGCGGCCCATCGATCGACGAGCACGGCGCAGCGAATAACGGCTGCAGTGAACGGGCACAGCCGGGGGGCCCGTGAGGCGGGCGCGGATCCGTGCGGGGTGCGAGTTTGTTCGAAATCCAGATTGGGTCTGACGATCTGGAACACACTCGCCGCCATACGCGACGCGCAGACGAGATCCCCGGGCGCGATCTCAATTTCGTACAGATCGGACGCTCCGCACTCGCCCAGACACTCCGCCCCGCCACCGGGGCTCTCTTCATCGCCGCGGTCAACGCACACCCCGCCAGCAGCCATCAGGCTCTCAGGCCCCGGGCCCGGCGGGCAATGGACCGTCGTCGCCCAGCGCCTCGCGCACGATCCGCTCCAGCTCGGCCGTCGCGTCCTCCAGACGATCGTTGACCACGACGCGCGCGAACTCCGGCTGGGCCTCCAGCTCGGCCTCGGCGGTGCGCATGCGCTGCTCGATCTGGTCCGGGGAGTCGGTGCCGCGGCCGACGAGGCGCGCCCGCAGCGCGTCGCGCGATGGCGGCGCGATGAACACCTGCAGCGCCTCGGGCATCGTCCGGCGCACCTGGCGCGCCCCCTGGACCTCGATCTCCAGCACGACGGGCTCGCCGCGACGCAGGCGGCCCTCCAGCTCCGAGCGCAGCGTCCCGTAGCGCCGTCCGGAGTAGGTGGCGTGCTCGACGAATTCCCCGTTGGCGGCCCGCTGATCGAACTCGTCGGCGCTCAGGAAGTGGTAGTCGACCCCCTGCGTCTCGCCCGGCCGCGGCGGCCGCGTCGTGGCCGACACCGACAGCCCCAGCTGCGGCACGCGCTCCAGCAGCCCGCGGATGAGCGTCCCCTTCCCCACCCCGGAGGGCCCGGTGATGACGAATACCCTGGCCACCGCGGCGGCGGAATCCGAAGCCGTGAGCGGGGCCGGGCTAACGCCGGCGCATGAGCGCGACCAGCTCGCCGCGCTGGCGCTCAGACAGCCCGCCAAGGGTCTTGCTCGGCGAGATCCGGCACTGGGAGAGGATCTTGTTGACCTTGACGCGGCCGTACTTGGGGACGGCGAGCAGAAGGTCAAAGACCTTCGCGGTCAAGAGGTAGTCCGGGGGCTCCAGTAGCAGCTCGTGGATCGGCTGGCGGCCCGCTTTGAGATCCCGCTTGAGCTGGGCCCGCCGGCTGCGAATATCGTTCGCGCGCTGCAGGGCCTCCATGCGCTGCACGAGCGAGCGCTCGGGCGCAGCAAGCGGCTTGGAGAACGATTCACTGACCGGCGGCATGGGCGGCGACTATACATCGTGGGCCGAGGCGATCAAGGTAAATGGCCGCAATTCGGCTGAAGCTCAACTTGAGGTTGAGCATTGTCGAGCCTAGTTCCGACAATACCCAGCGTTTGCAGGGGGTTTTTCGGTCCGTTAGCAGGTCCGTCACGAGGGTGTCGCCCCTACACCGGATTCGTGGCTTTCGCGGTCAGATCCCCGACCTCCGCGGCGATCCGGGCACCGGCTGCCGGGTCCCGGAAGCTCTCGGTCCCGACGGCGACGAGGGTGGCGCCGGCGAGCAGGAACTCCCACGCGTCGCGGCCGCGCGCCACCCCGCCCATGGCGATCACCGGCACGTCGACGGCGGCACAGACGGAGTGCACCTGGGCGAGCGCGATGGCGCGGACCGCCGGCCCGGAGACGCCCCCGGTCGATCCGCCCAGCCACGGCTCGCCGGTGACCGGGTGCAGCGCCATCCCGCGCAGCGTGTTGATGAGCGACAGCGCGCTCGCCCCCTCCTCGGCGGCGGCGCGCGCCACCGCCGGGACATCCGAGGCGTTCGGTGTCAGCTTGACGATCAGCGGCTTGTCGGTCAGCGGCCGGACGGTCCGCATCAGGCGCGCCACCTCCCCGGGGTCGGCGCCCATGACCAGGCCGGTCTCGACATTGGGGCAGGAGACGTTGAGCTCAAGCGCCGCCACCTCGTCGCGGGACGCGAACGCCGTGACGAGCTCGGCGACCTCGTCGCGGCTGAAGCCCATGACGTTGACGATGAGCGGGACCGGCAGCTGGGCGAGCTCCGGCAGGTCGTGGGCCAGGTACCCCTCCAGCCCCTTGTTGGGCAGGCCGATCGAGTTCATCAGCCCGGCCGGGACCTCCCACAGGCGCGGCGGTGGGTTGCCCTGCCGCGGCGCCAGGGTCACCGTCTTGGACACAAAGGCGCTGAACGGGAACCGGGCGATCAGCTCCTCGCCGAACGCCCGCCGGGCGGCGATGGCGTCAAACGTGCCCGAGGCGTTGATGATCGGATGCGCCAGCTCGATCCCGCAGAAGTCGACGGCCGGTCCCGCCGGGGGCCGCCCGTTCGCGGCGGTCGCGGTCAATGTCCCGCCCCCGGCGTGAGCGCCGTCTTCAGCCGGGCGCCGGCGATGACCGGCCCGTCGACGCAGATGCGGATGTAGCCGTCGACCGTCGGCACGACGCAGCCGAAGCAGGCACCGAACCCGCACGCCATCCCGGACTCCAGCGCCAGCTGAGCCGGGATGTCGCGCCCCGCGCACAGCGCCCGGACGGCCTCGAGCATCGGCGGGGGCCCGCACGCGTACACCTCGGCGTGCGGGTCGGAGTCCAGCTCGGCGGCGAGCAGCTCGGTGACGAGGCCGTGATGGCCCGCGCTCCCGTCGTCGGTGGCGACGACGGCTCCCGGGATGAGCTCGGCGCCGGGCGCGTGCGCGGCGTCCCGGAAGCCGAGCAGGACCGTGCATTCCGGGTGTGCTGCCCGGGAGAGACCGTCAGCCCAGATGGCGAGCGGCGCGATTCCGACCCCCCCGCCGACGAGGAGCGGCCGGCGCTGATCACGGGGCGCGGAGAAGCCGATCCCCAACGGCCCGACGAGGGCCAGCTCCGCGCCGGCCTCAAGCTCGCACAGACGCGCGGTGCCAGGCCCCACGTCCTCGATCAGAAACTGCAGCTCGTCGCCGCCGGCGGGCGCGCGCAGCACGCTGAAGGCCCGGGGCAGGAACGGGCGCTCGGCCTCTCCCCCGCCCCAGCGCTCGGCGGCGCGGAGCATGTAGAACTGGCCGGCCTGCGGGCGGGGGCCCGCCGGGTCGGAGGCGCGCAGGACGGTATAGGCGCCATAGCTCTCGGCGGCGGTGACCCGCGCCCGCCGCACACCGAACGGGGCCTGGACGCGATCGGAGGTGGCGGTGCTCACGCCGAGGGCACCGCCCCACCCGCGGGCGCCGGCCGACTGCGGTGGAGCTCCTGGAGCGAGACGACCTGGGGCTCGCCCCGCCGGGCAGCGATGATCGCCCGCGCGGCCGCCAGGCCACCGGACAGGGTGGTGATGCACGGGATGCGCCGGGTGATGGCCGCCGAACGGATCTCGTAGCCGTCTGACCGCGCGCGCGTGCCGGTGGGGGTGTTGATCACGAGGTCGACGGCCCCCCGCTCGATCCAATCCACGACGTGGTTGGGTCCCTCGTTGAGCTTGTTGATGCGCGTCGCCGGGATCCCCATGCGCTCCAGCGCCTGCGCGGTGCCGCGGGTGGCGATGATCTGGAAGCCGAGATCGTGCAGGAGGCTGGCGATGGCGATCGCCGCCGGCTTGTCGCGATCGGCGACGGTGATGAACACGGTTCCCTGGTTGGGCAGCATGGCCCCGGCCGCCGCCTGGGCCTTGGCAAAGGCGGTGGGAAAGTCGGCGGCGATGCCCATCACCTCGCCGGTGGAGCGCATCTCCGGCCCCAGCAGCGAGTCCGCGCCGGCAAACCGGCCAAAGGGGAGCACCGCCTCCTTGACGCAGACGTGCCCGTTCGCGGGCCGCTCCGGAAGCTCCAGGTCGGCGATCCGCTCACCGAGCATGATCCGGCAGGCGAGCTTGGCCAGCGGCAGGCCGATCGCCTTGGAGACGAACGGGACCGTCCGCGACGCCCGCGGGTTGGCCTCAATGACGTGCAGCCGGTCGTCGCCGTGGATGGCGAACTGGACGTTGAGCAGGCCGACGACGCCGAGAGCGCGGGCGATGCCCGTCGTCTGCTCGCGAATGCGGTCAAGCATCTCGGAGCCGAGGGTGTGCGGAGGCAGCACGCACGCCGAGTCCCCGGAGTGGATGCCCGCCTCCTCCACGTGCTGCATGATCCCGGCGACCCACACGTCCTCGCCGTCACAGAGAGCGTCGACGTCGACCTCGATGGAGTCCTCCAGGAAGCGGTCCAGGTAAATCGTGGAGCCGTGCGGCGTGCCCACCCGCTGCAGGTAGTCCTGAAGGCCCTCGACGCTGTAGACGATCTCCATCGCCCGGCCGCCGAGGACGTAGCTGGGGCGCACGAGCAGCGGGAAGCCGACGTCCGGCGCCTGGGCCAGCGCCTCCTCGGCGGACGCGGCGGTCGCGTACGGGGGCGCGCTGTAGCCGAGGCGGTCAAGCAGGTCGCCGAACCGGGCGCGGTCCTCGGCGAGGTCGATGGCATCGATGTCGGTGCCGAGCACGGGCACTCCGGCGGCGTGCAGTCCGGCGGCGAGTTTGAGCGGCGTCTGGCCGCCGAACTGGACCACCACCCCTTCGGGTTTCTCCAGCTCGCAGACGGCGAGCACGTCCTCGAGCGTCAGCGGCTCGAAGTACAGCCGGTCAGAGGTGTCGTAGTCGGTCGAGACCGTCTCCGGGTTGCAGTTGATCATGACCGCGTCGCGGCCGAGCTCACGGACGGTCTGGGCGGCGTGCACGCAGCAGTAGTCAAACTCGATCCCCTGGCCGATGCGGTTGGGCCCGGAGCCGAGGATGACGACGCTGGGGCGGTCGCCGCGGGTCACCTCGTGGTTGGCCTCGCGCTCCCAGCCGGAATAGAAGTATGGGGTCTGCGCGGCGAACTCGGCGGCGCACGTGTCGACGGCCTTGAACGTGCGCGTTCCCGCGAACGGCGCCTCCGGGTCAGCGACGAGCTCCTGCAGTTCGTGCAGGAACCACGGGTGGATGCTGGTGCGGACGCGCACCTCCTCAACCGTGTGGCCGCGGCGCAGCGCCTCCAGCAGGTGGTCAAAGCGCTCGGCTCCGGGACGCTCCAGGAGGGTCAGCAGCTCCTCATCGTCGGCGGGCGACTGCGGGGCGGTGTCAAGCTCCCGGGAGCGCAGCGCCTTGGCGAACGCCTGCTTGAACGTCCGCCCCAGGGCCATCGCCTCGCCCACGGACTTCATGTGGGTCGTGAGCCCGCCGTCGGCGCCGGGGAACTTCTCAAACGCGAACCGGGGCCACTTGACCACGCAGTAGTCGATGGCCGGCTCAAAGCTCGCCGGGGTGGCCCGGGTGATGTCGTTGGGGATCTCCTGCAGCGTGTAGCCGACGGCCAGCCGGGCGGCGATCTTGGCGATGGGGAAGCCGGTGGCCTTGCTGGCCAGGGCGCTGGAGCGGCTGACCCGCGGGTTCATCTCGATCACGACGATCTCGTCGGTCGCCGGATTGACCGCGAACTGGACGTTGGAGCCGCCGGTCTCGACACCCACCGCCCGGATGACCGTGATCGCCTGGTCGCGCAGTGCCTGGTACTGCTTGTCGGTGAGCGTCTGCTGGGGGGCGACGCAGACGCTGTCGCCGGTGTGGACGCCCATCGGATCGAGGTTCTCGATCGAGCACACGATGACGACGTTGTCGGTGTGGTCGCGCATGACCTCCAGCTCAAACTCGCCCCAGCCGAGCACCGACTCCTCCAGCAGCACCTGGCCGATCGGCGACGCGGACAGGCCGCCGCCGACGATCCGGTCGATGTCGGCCTCGGAGCGGACGACGCCGCCCCCGGTCCCGCCCAGGGTGAAGGCGGGGCGGACGATGAACGGCAGGCCGAGCTCTCCCAGCGCGTCCCGGGCGTCCTGGGTTGAGACGGCGATGACGCTGCGGGGGACGCGCAGCCCGGCGGCGGTCATGGTGTCCCGGAAGCGCTCGCGGTCCTCGGCGCGGTCGATGGCGTCATAGTCGGCGCCGATGAGCTCCACCCCGTACCGGGCCAGCGTGCCGTCCTCATGCAGCGCCTTGGCCAGGTTGAGCGCGGTCTGGCCGCCGAGCGTGGGTAGCAGCGCGTCCGGGCGCTCGCGCTCGATGACCTGGGCGACGGGCCCGGGGAGCAGCGGCTCGATGTAGGTGGTGGTGGCCACCTCCGGGTCGGTCATGATCGTCGCCGGGTTGGAGTTGACGAGCACAACCTCGTAGCCCTCCTGCTCCAGCACGCGGCAGGCCTGGGTTCCGGAGTAGTCGAACTCGGCGGCCTGGCCGATGACGATCGGCCCGGAGCCGAGCAGCAGGATCTTGTGGATGTCGTCACGGCGGGGCATCAGGCGGCCCTGATCTCGTCGACGAAGCGGTCAAACAGGTAGAGGGCGTCGTTGGGCCCCGGGCCCGCCTCCGGGTGGTACTGCACGGTCGCGCCGGCAACATCCATCAAGGTCAGGCCCTCCACGGTGCGGTCGTACAGGTTGATGTGGGTCAGCTCCGCGGCGCCGAAGTCGGTCTCCCAGCGCACCGGTTCGTCGTCGTCGATGGTCCGCGCGCCGCCGGGACCGAGCACGGCAAAGCCGTGGTTCTGGCTGGTGATCTCGGTGCGGCCGGTCGTCAGGTCCTTGACCGGGTGGTTGGCTCCGTGGTGGCCGAACGGGAGCTTGTAGGTCTCCAGGCCGATGGCCCGGCACAGGAGCTGATGGCCGAGGCAGATCCCGTAGACGGGGAGGCGGCCGACGACGGCCCGGACGGTATCGACGACGTAGTCAAGCGCGGCGGGGTCACCGGGGCCGTTGGCCAAAAAGACGGCGTCCGGGCCGGTGGCGAGCAGATCCTCGGCGGTCACCGTGCACGGGTGAAGCGTGACCGTCGCGCCGCGGGCGCGGAGGTTTTTGACGATCGACAGCTTGACCCCGGTGTCCACCATGGCAATTCGCATTCGCGAATTGCTTGCGAGTTCGCCTGGCGGCGAACTCGGAAGCGGCTCCAGGACGATCGTCTCCCGGGGGGTCACCTCGCGGGCGAGGTCGCGGCCGGCCATCAGCGGCTCGGCGGCGATGAGGTCATGGGCCTCTGACTCGCTGACGCGCACCGGGAAGAGCCCGCCGCGCATCGCGCCGGCGTCGCGGATGTGGCGCACCAGCGCCCGAGTGTCCAGGTCGGTGATGGCGGGGATGCCCTGGGCGCGCAGCCAGGTCAACCAGCCCGCCTCGGCGCCCGGAGCGTCGGCCCGGTCAACCCCGGCCCGCATGATGGCCGCCCGGGCGTGGACACGGTCGGATTCCATCGCCGCGGCGGAGACGCCGTAGTTGCCGACCTGCGGGAACGTGAAGGCGATCAGCTGGCCGGCGTAGCTGGGATCGGTCATCGCCTCCTGGTAGCCCGCCATTGAGGTGGTGAACACGATCTCCCCCACGGCCCACTCGTCCGCGCCGCAGGCGATGCCGTCAAACCGAGTGCCGTCCTCAAGCAGGACGTAGGCGGTCGCGTCCGCCATCAGCCCACCCGCTCCTCGCCGCGGACCAGCATCGGTCGGCGGTAGGCGACGGCGCCGGCCGCGACCGTCAGCAGCACCTGTCCCTGCAGGGTGCGGTCGTGGAAGGCGCAGTTGGACGAGCGGCTCACGTAGCCACCCTCGCCGACGGTGAACCGGCCATCGAGGTCGACCAGGCACAGCCCGGCGTGACGGCCGACGGCGATCCGGGGGGCGGGGAGCCCGTACAGCTCGGCGCCGGCGGTCATGCGCTCCACCAGGGTGGCCAGCGGCAGTTCGCCGGGCAGCACCAGCTCGGTGTAAAGAGCGGCGAAGGCGGTCTCCAGCCCGGTCACGCCCATCGGCGCCTGTTCGAACGGGACCTCCTTCTCGTGAACCGCATGCGGCGCGTGATCGGTGGCGACGCACTCGATCACGCCGCTGCGCAGCCCGTCAATCAGCGCCCGCCGGTCGCGCTCGGCCCGCAGCGGCGGGTTCATCTTGAAGCGCGTGTCGAGCGTGCGCACGGCGTTGTCGGTGAGGATCAGGTGGTGGGGTGATGCCTCCCCGCTGACCCGCGCGCCGGCCTCCTTGGCCGCGGCGAGCGCCTCGACGGACTCAACCGCGGACAGGTGCTGGAAGTGCACGCGGGCCTCCTCGTAGCGGGCGAGGGCCGCGTCGCGGGCGATCATCGTCGACTCCGACAGCGACGGGATCCCGGCCAGCCCCAGCCGCGCCGACACCGCCCCCTCGTGCATGACCCCGTGCTGGGAGAGCGCCGGGTCCTCCTCGTGCAGGGCGATGATGCCGCCGCACAGCCGCTGGTACTGAAGCGCCTTGCGCAGCATTCCGGCGGAGACGACCGGCTTGCCGTCATCGGTGAAGCCGATGGCCCCGCGCTCGCGCAGCTCGGCCATCTCGGTCAGCTCCTCGCCCCGCAGGCCCCGTGTCACCGAGGCCAGAAAGCCGACCGGCACGCGGGCCTCGTGCTCGGCCCGCTCGATGAGCGCCCCCAGCACCGCCGCGCTGTCGACGGTCGGCGCGGTGTTCGGCATGGCGACAATCGCGCAGTAGCCGCCGGCGGCGGCCGCTGCGGTGCCGGTGTCGATGTCCTCTTTGTATTCCTGACCGGGGGTGCGCAGGTGGACGTGGGGGTCGACGAAGCCGGGGAACACGTGCCAGCCGGCGGCGTCCACCACCTCCACACCGTCGTCGGCGGGCAGACCGTCCGGGGTGCCGAGCTCGGCGATGCGGCCGTCACGGATGAGAATGTCGCGGGGCTCGTCAAGCCCGGCCCGGGGATCCAGGACGTGGCCGCCGCGGATGAGCAGGTCGGCGCCGGGGCGCGGTGCGGAGAAGAGACGCTGGGTGGCCATGATCACGCCACCGCCGCCAGGACCGGTGAGCCGACGAGCAGCTCGTAGAGAACCGCCATCCGGACCGCCACCCCGGCCTTGACCTGGTCGCCGATGAGCGCCTGGGGGGAGTCGATCGTCGCCGCCGAGAGCTCGACGCCGCGGTTGACCGGGCCGGGGTGCATGACGAGCTGGTCCGGTCTCAGCCGCCGCGAGTTGATCTGATACTGGGCGGCGTACTCGCGCAGCGAGGGGACGAACGAGTCGGTCATCCGCTCGTGCTGCATGCGCAGCACGTAGACGACGTCGGCCTCGGAGAGGCGGTCGAGCGTGGGCGTGGCGGTGCAGCCGAGCGTCTCGATCTCCCGGGGGATGAGCGTCGGCGGTCCGCACAGCGTCACCTCGGCGCCCATCCGGGTGAAGGCGAGCACGTTGGAGCGGGCCACCCGTGAGTGGGTGACGTCGCCGACGATCCAGATCTTCAGGCCGTCCAGCGAGCCGAACCGGCGCCGGAGCGTGAACACGTCGAGCAGGGCCTGGGTGGGATGCTCATGCTTGCCGTCGCCGGCGTTGATCACCGCGGCGTCGGTCCAGCCGGCGACGAGTTGGGCGGCGCCGGCGTGCGGGGAGCGGATGACAATCGCCGCCGGGTCGTAGGCCGAGAGGGTGCGGACGGTGTCCTTGAGCGATTCGCCCTTCTCGATGCTCGATCCGGTCGATTTGACGTTGACGACGTCGGCCGACAGGCGCTTGGCGGCCAGCTCAAACGAGGAGCTCGTCCGCGTGCTCGCCTCGTAGAACAGGTTGACCACCGTGCGGCCGCGCAGGGCGGGGACCTTCTTGATCTCCCGGCCTGAGATCTCGGCGAAGGACTCGGCGCGGTCGAGCACGCGCTCGATCCCCGCCCGGTCGAGATCATCGATGGAGATGAGGTGGCGTGGCATCTGGACGCTCATGCGGCTTGGATCCTCGCTGGCTCGGTGGGGCTGATGGTGACCTCGTCGACGTCGTCGATCTCCTCGACGCGGACGTTGACGCGCTGGCTTTGTGAGGTCGGCAGGTTCTTACCGACATAGTCCGGGCGGATCGGCAGCTCGCGATGGCCGCGATCGATGAGCGCCGCCAGCTGGACCCGCGCCGGACGTCCGTAGTCAAAGATGGCGTCGATCGCCGCGCGGACGGTGCGGCCGGTGTACAGGACGTCGTCGACGATGACGATCGTGCGCCCGGCGACCGGGAAGTCCAGCTCGGTGGAGTGGACGACGGGCGCGCTCGAGCGCAGGGTCAGGTCGTCGCGGTAGAAGGCGATGTCGACGGACCCGAGCGGGACCGGCGAGTCGAGCAGCTCTGAGATGAGGGGCTGCAGGCGCTTGGCCAGGTGGGCGCCGCGACGGTGGATGCCCACCAGGGCGACGGCGCCGTCAGGGTTCTTCTCGACGATCTCATGCGCGATCCGCACCAGCGTGCGGCGCATATCGTCGCGGTCGAGGGCGACCGTTGCGGATTCCAACTTCTGCTCCTTTCAGGCCTCACGGGACCTGGCTTAAAGGTGGGGTTGCAGATTGCGTCTGCGACGTTAGCAGCGGCCCCGGCGGCTCGGCGGCTCCGATTCCGCTACCTGGGCGTTTTCGCGAACCATGCGTTCGCCTAATCGCCCAGGTTCCGGTCCGCCACCGGCGCCGCCCCGCCACCGGCGCCGACCCGCGAGCGGCGCCGATCCGCGGCCCGCCGCCGATCCGGGGCCCGCCGCGACTTTGTGAACGGCTGAGGCGGTGAAGGGGGCACGTGCGGTGTCCTGTCTGTGGGGCGTGGCTGGGCCTGCGGGCGGGAGCGTCACATCCGTTCGAAATCCGAATCCGGGGTGACGATCGCGAACGCAACTGCCGCCATAGGCCACTCACGGGCGAAATCATGCGGCGCGATCCGAGTTTCGAACAAACCGGGGGTGCTCCGCCCCCGCCCCGCCCCGGGTCCCCGGCATCGCCGCCGTCGACCCAGCCCTCGCCGGCACCGACCACGGAGGCCGACTCAAGTTTCGCGACGGGCGCGGAGCGACCGTTCTGTTCGAGATCCGGATTGGCCCTCACGATCTCGCACAGATCAGACGCTGAGCCCCACTTCGTTGACGAAATCCAAAGCCGCCCACGAGATTTCGCACAGGGTGGTCGCTCACGGACGCTTCCCTCGTCACCGCCGCTGTTGTGCGGCGCACGGAGAACGAACGCGGACGGTGGTCACTGGCGCAGGACCGGAGGGCCCCGTTCACCACGCCGGTTTACTCCGGGGTGCCGTATGACCGGGTCGCCGATGCTGGCCCGTCCGCCGGGCGGCGCCGGTAGAGCACGTGGGTCAGCCCCACGTGGACGATCTCCCGGTCGTAGGCAAACCCGGCCTTCTCCATGACCCGGCGGGAGGCGATGTTGGTCGGCAGCGTGATGGCGATGACCTCCTCCAGGCCGAGGAAGTCGAAGGCGACCCGGACCGACGCCCGCGCCAGCTCCGTCCCCAGCCCCTGCCCCCAGCGCTCCGGCACGACCGCCCACGCCGCCTCCACCGCGTAGCCGCCGACGGCGTCGGTGTACTGCAGCCCGCCGCGGCCGACCATCTCGCCGGTGGCCCGGTCGCGCAGCAGCCACAGGCCAAAGCCGTGCCGCTCCCAGTGGCCGCGCTTGTCGACGAGGCTGGCGCGGACGTCGCGCCGTGTCGGCGGCTCCGACCATGGCCACAGCGTGCGGTAGACGCGGGGATCAAGCGTCAGGTCGGCCATCTCCGCCTCGTGCTCAGGACCGAGCGGCTCCCCCCGCATCCGCGGAGTCTCAAGGTCGGCCGGCGCGCGTGCCTTCATCACCCCCACCGCGCGCTCACCGTCATGGGGCGGGGGCGGCCGGCTCGGCCATCCGCTCGTCCCAATGAACGAGCGTGGGCTCCCCCCGCTCCGGCAGGGGGATCTCGATCGTGTCGAAGTCGCGGGGGACGACGGTGGCCGGAAACACGGCCCGGGCCTCGTCGCGCAGCTGACGGACCGGATGGCGCATGGAGATGTGGTTGATGGCCAGCAGGCTCACCTCCGCCTCCCGGGCGAGGGTCGCCGCCTGGACCGCGGTCGAGTGGCCGTTCTCGGCCGCCCGCTCGCGCTCCTCCTCGGCGAATGTCGCCTCGTGGACGAGCACGTCGGCGCGGTGGGCGGCGATCCGCAGCGCCTCACACGGCCGGGTGTCTCCGGACAGGACGAGCTTGCGCCCCGGCCGCGAGGGGCCGAGCACCTGCTCCGGGGAGACCCCGCGCACGGTCTCGCCGCGCTGGACGCGGCCGAACTCCGGGCCGGGCTCCAAGCCCAGCCGGACGGCGGTCTCCGGATCGAAGACCCCCGGTCGCTCGTCCTCGAACATGACATAGCCAAACGCCGGGCCGCGATGGGACACCGCCACCGGGGCGACCCGGTAGCCGTCGCGCTTCAGCACGTCGCCGGCGGCCAGCTCGACCACCTCCAGTTCGTAGCCGACGCGGCCGGCCAGGCGCAGGGCGACGGCGAGCAGCGCAGCGAGCCCGGACGGGCCGTGGACGGTGAGCGGACGCTCCCGGCCGCGCAGGTCAAAGGTCTTGAGCATCCCGGGCAGCCCCAGCCAGTGGTCGGCGTGGAGATGGGTGATGTAGATCTCGGTCAGATCGGCGAGGCCGACCGAGCTCACCAGCTGGCGCTGTGTGCCCTCGCCGCAGTCGAACAGGAGGCGGTCGCCGCCGCGGCGCACCAGGATGGCCGGCAGGCCGCGCCGGGGTGTCGGCACCGAGCCGGCGGTGCCGGCGAAGAAGATCGAGAGATCCATGACGCCCCTGAGTGTGTCAGTCGAGCTCGACGAGCCGGAACGTGAGCTGGTCCGCGGCCCGGCAGAGACCCATGGTGTGATGGGGCTGGCGGCGCCGGTCGGTGGGGCTGCCGGGGTTGAAGATCTGAAACCCGTCCGGCGCCCGCTCATGCAGCGGGATGTGGGAGTGGCCGAACACCACGGCGTCGGCCTCCGGAAAGCGGGCCCGCAGGCGCTCCAGCCGGTTGCGGGCCGGACCGGCGTCGTGGATGACGGCGATCCGGCGGCCGGCGGCGGAGACGAGCGCCGCCTCCGGCAACGCCTCCCGGACCCGGGGCTCGTCGACGTTGCCGTGCACCGCCACCACCTCCCCCAGCGACCGCAGCTCCTCCAGCACCTCCAGGCGTGACAGGTCGCCGGCATGAATGATCAGATCGGCGCGCTCCAGCCGCGTCAGGCAGGCCGCCGGCAGCCTTCGCGACCCGCGGGGCAGGTGCGTATCGGAGATGATGGCGAGTTCCACGGTAAGCTGGCCTTCGATCATCGCTGATCGACCCCGCGCCCGTAGCTCAGGGGATAGAGCGTCCGCCTCCGGAGCGGAAGGCCGCAGGTTCAAATCCTGCCGGGCGCGCTCGGCGCAATGGGGAGCCCGCGACCGATGGGGGTATGGCGGCCGCGGGCTCCCGCTGTGCGCGCACCGGGGGCGCGTGGCGCGCGCGGAGCATCCGTGCCGGCTATTGAATTAGTCGCCCAACCGAAGGGGCGGATAAGCACTTTTCCGTCATCCCGCGCCGGAGACGGACCAGCCGGCGCCTCGGCGAACAACCAGAACCATTTCGAGGGGCGGCCAAGCCGCCGCCGCTTGCGCTCCAGATCACGATGGCTGACACCCTGAGTCCGGCTCATCACTCCTCGGTCTGGGGGATGACCGGAGTCCGGGCCGGCGGCGGAGCCCCCGGTGTGTGCGAAATCGTGATCGCGCTGGGCGATTTCGCCGGTGAGTGCCGTATAGCGGCGGCTGCGTTCGAGATCGTCAGCCGGGATCCGAATTTCGTACAGGATTGACCCCGCAGGGGACTGCTCGCCGGCATCCGGGGACGCCCCCGCCTCCTCCCCCCCGGTCACTGCTGTCTGTACTCGCTGCACCGTCGGCGCTTTGGGCGACAGCGGTTCAACCCGCGTGCTGCAGAAACCACTCCACCGACGGCGCGAACAGCTGGGTCAGCGTGAACGCCAGCACGTTGCCGACGAGGCCGTTGCCGGCCGCGGTGTGGGCGGCGCGCGCCAGGCCGGCCCGCAGAGCGCGGTCGATCGTCTGGCGCGACCACCGGATCCGGTGCGTGCCCGCCGCGGGGACGAACGACAGGACCAGCTGCTCGCGGGTGGTGTGCAGCTCGCAGGCGGCGCCGTCAAGCGCCGAGCGGGCGAGCCGCTCGACGACGCCGTTGATGCCACCGCCCGGCGGCCCCGGTCGCGTCGTGCACGGGTTGGCGAGACGGGGCAGGCCGAACGACGGCGCCCCCAGCCCCAGCTCCACCGCGATCAGAGCCACGGCGGCGGCGACGGCGAGCGGAGTCAGCCAGCGTCTCCGCGCGGACGCGGACGCGGGCGCGGACGCGGGCAGGGGCAGGGGCACTCCGGCGAGATCCCACCGGACGAGCGCGATCGGTATCAGCGCCAGGGCGGCGAGCAGGGCACAGAGGATCAGCGAGCGCCGGAAGCTGCGAGTCAGCGCGTCCTGAACGGCGCCCGTGACCCCATCGCGCAGCCGGGCCAGCCGGGGGTCCTGGAGGGCGCCGTGCCGGTTGAACGGGGCGGCCAGGTTGGGCACGGTGCCCCGGTGCGCGTGGCTGATCGTGGTGCGCAGGTCAAGGGCGATCGGTACCTCCTGGCGAAGGGGCACGTCGGCGCTGAGCAGCTGCTTGGCGGCGCCGAGGACGGCGTTGCGACCGCCCGTCTGCAGGTCATGGGACAGCAACGGCGCCACCAGCACCAGCGCGATGACGAGCCCGGCGTGGCGGGCGGCGACCGTCGCCGTACCGCTGCGGATGGCCGCCGCGTCGGCTCCCGTCGCCACTTCGGTGAGAACGGGAACGGCTAGCCCCATCCCGGCTCCACACAGCGCCATCGCCGCCGCCACCAGGCCGGGGCTGGTGGCGGGCAGGAGCGCCAGCGCCATCAACCCGGCGGCCAGGAGCAGCGCGCCGACCGCCGCCGCCATCCGCGGGGCGACGGGACCGAGGGCGCGCCGCGCGACCAGCGCCCCCACCGGCAGCGCGCTGACGATCGCGGCGCCGGCGATCGGCGACAGCCCCCAGACGGTGATCACCAGCAGAACGGCGAGAAACAGGGCGCCCACCAGGGCGCCGGAGACGAGCGCCAGCGCGGCGTTGGCGGCCACGCGCACCTTCTCGGCGGCGGCGGGAATCACGGTTGGAGCCGACCGCAGGGCGACGAGGAGAGCCAGGGCCGCGACCGGGACCTGAAGGGCGAAGATGGCGCGCCAGTCGAACAGTTGCGTGGCCACCCCGCCGAGCGCCGGGCCGAGGGCGGCGCCGAAGGTTCCGGCCAGCGTCCAGACGATCAGCCCCCGGGTCTGCGAACCGTACAGCCGGGCGAGCAGGCCCAGCCCGCCGGCGAGCAGCAGCGCGGCCCCGGCGCCCTGGAGGCACCGGAATGCGATCAACACCGGCAGGGTCCAGGCCAGGGCGCAGCCGAGCGCGCCCGCGGCGAACACGCCCATCCCGATGCGGCTCAGCCGGACGGGATCCGCGCGTCTGCGCGCCAGCAGCGCCACCGCGCCGACGGCCACGGCGACGTTGTAGGAGGTGATGACCCAGGAGACGCCGACGATTGAGGTGGCAAAGCGCCCGTACAGGTTGGGCAGCGCCAGGACGACGATGGAGGAGTCGGCGAAGGCGATGGCGACCGCGGCGGCGACGGCGGCCACCGCCAGCCTCCGGGTGGGCGTCAGGTACCGGGATGTGGCGTCACGCGTGCTCCCGCCCATGACCATGATGCTGCCACCGAACCGTCCCGCGGACACGCCGCGGCGGACTCTCAGGACTGTCCGGAGGCGGCGAGGACCGCCCGGTAGTCCTCCCACGTGTCGACATCGCGGGGGATCAGGCCCGGCACCGGGACCTCGGCGACCTCGGCGGCGAAGCGTTCCAGCAGCTTCCAGACGGCCTTGTCGCCGTGCAGGCCGGCCAGCTCTCCGAACATCGCCCGCGAGAACGCGAGCGGGTGACCGCGGCCGTCGTCGTAGCGGCACACGGCCAGCGGCGCCGGCTCGCGGCGCGCCGGCAGCCGCGACACCGTGCCCGCAAGCAGCCGCGACACCGTGTCCGTGGTGACGCCCGGCTGGTCGCCGAGCAGGAGCACCAGCACCTGGCAGCGGGGATCGACCGCGCCGAGCGCGGCCGCGATCGACGACGAGCAGCCCTCGCCGAAGTGGGGATTCTCAACCACCTCCACCCCCTCCAGATCGACCCGCTCGCGCACGGCCGGCGCGCCGCCGCCGAGCACGCACAGCAGCTGATCGAACCCGCAGGCCCGGGCGGTGCCGAGCACGTGACCGAGGAGCGGGACATCGCCCAGGGGCAGGAGCTGCTTGGGCCGGCCGAGCCGGCGGGAGCCGCCGGCGGCCAGGACCAGCCCGGTCGTGAACGTGTCAGGGGACGGCATGCTGGGCGGCGTAGGCGTCGCGGCAGTGGCCGCTGCAGAAGTAGAGGGTCTGACCGCCGGCCACGAGCTGGGGCGTGGCCGGGGTGATGGCCACCCGCATCCCGCACACCGGATCGGTCGCCTCAGACCGGGCGCTGCCCTCCGCCGCCGGGGCTGGGGTGCCGGGCCTCGCCGGCCGGCCGGGCACCGGGTCGGTGTGGCGGCGGGCGATGATGTCGGCGAGGATCGCCACCGCGATCTCGCCGGGGCTGCGGGCGCCGATATCCAGGCCGGCCGGCGTGTGCAGCTGCGCCGCCAGCTCGGTGGGGACCGGGAGGCCGGCCCGCACCGCCTCGCCCCGGCGACGGCTGGCCACGAGCGCCACGTACGCGATCCCCGCCCGGAGCGCCTCCGCCAGGATCGCCTCCTCATCGTTGCCGTGCGAGGCGACGATCACCGCCCCCGCCCCGCCGATCTCGATGCCATCCCCGGCCGCCGCTCGCTCGCAGTCGTAGCCGGCCGCGCCGGCCACCCGGCCGAGGGCGTCAGCGATGGGCGAGTCGCCGATGACGACCAGCCGGGCCGGCGGCAGGTGCGGCTCCAGGAAGATCTCCAACGCTCCGCCGCTCAGGCATGGGTTGCGCTCAACGACGGCGCCCTCCATCGCCTCAGCCGGATCGCCGTCGCCCTCATCCGGCAGCAGCCGCAGCACGAGCGGCTCGCCCGTCTCCATCGCCCGCAGCCCGTGCAGACGCACCGACGAAACGGCGCACACGCCGCCCACAAACCCCTCAATCGAGCCGTCGGCGAGGACGATCGCGGCGTCTCCGGGCCGCACACTGGTGGGGCGGTGGGCGCGCACGACCGTCGCCAGGACAAAGGGCGTGCGCTCGCTCAACAGACGCTGGACGCGCAGCGCCAGATCCCGGTCGATCATCGCGTCAGTCCCACCTTCCGCCCTCGCCGCATGGCCGTCACCCGCCCCGCCCGCATGGCCCTCACCCGCCCCGCCGCGGGCGCCGCGCCGGCTGCACGGGCACCTCCGCGGCGATGTTGACCGTTCCACAGCGGCCGCACCGGACGCGGACGCGCCGGCCCATGTACTCCGGGGCCATCCTGGCGGCCAGCAGGTTGCCACAGGCGACGCACACGTAGTCGTAGGCGCCGTTGCCGCGAAACACCGGCCGGTCGGCATGGTCCTGCACCGCGGTACCGCCGTCGACCGGCACCTCCCCCGGCTGCACCTCCCGCATGGTTCGGACGACCGTCATCGCCGCCGCTACGCCGCCGCCGCCGCCGCGAACTTGGCGACAAAGTCCTTGATGAGGGCATCGAGCACGCTGGACACGACCCCCTCCCCCATCGACGCCGCCTTGCCGGTGATCTGTGCCCGGGTGCTGATGGTGCCGCCGTCCCCGTCGAGCGCGAACGTCACATCGGCGTTGGCATGCCCCTGGCCGCCCTTCTCACGCGACTTGACCCGCAGCAGCGCCCGGTGACTGGACTCATCCTGCTCGACGACGGCCACCGTGCCCACGAACGTCATCGACATCGCACCCATCTTGACCCGGATCTCGGCCTTCACGCTGTCCGGCGCGGTCTTCTCGGTCACGCGGCCACCCTCAACGCACGGCACCAGCCGGTCGAGGTCCAGGACCAGACGCCAGCGATCGTCAACCGGCGTGCCATCGGGCAGCGGATGGGTGAGCTCAACCACGTTGTCTTCTCCTTGCGCATGTCGGTAGGGTGGTCACGGCATGTCGATCTCGCCGGGCACCTATGAGCTGGGGCCGCAGGACGGACGGCTGACGCTCCGCACCAGTCGCAGCGGCGCCGCCCAGAAGGCCGGCCACGATCTCCTCATCGAGGTCCAGACCTGGGGGGCGACGGCCCAGATCGCCGAGGACCCCGCCCGCAGCGTCCTGGAGCTGACGGCCGACTCGCGCTCGCTCAACGTCCTGGAGGGAACCGGCGGGATCAAGGCCCTCACCGAGGACGACAAGGCCTCGATCGCGAAGACGATCGACAAGGAGGTGCTCAAGGGCACGCCGATCACCTTCCGCTCCACGGCCGTGCGGCCTGAGGGCGGGGATCGCTTCCACGTCACCGGTGATCTGGAGCTCGCCAACGGCGTCAACCTCGTCGCCTTCGACATCTCTGTCGGCGACGGCGGTCATGTGGCCGGCAGCGCGATCGTCAAGCAGACCGAGTGGGGCATCAAGCCGTACACGGCGCTGTTCGGCGCGCTGAAGGTCGCCGACGAGGTGCAGGTAGCCATCGACGCCACGCTGCGGCCGGTCTCCTGAGGCCCCGGCCTCAGTCGCGGTAGACCGTCTGGGCGTCAAGGCCCCCCTCCACCCCGGGCGGCAGCGCGCCGGTGCCGTGGGCGTACATGGCGATGTCGGCGATCGTCCGCGCCTGCTCCGGCGCCGGCCCGGCGGCGAAGGCCCCGTTCTCCCAGCGCAGCGTCGCGGCCTCGGAGTCCAGGGCGACGCCCGCCAGCAGGCGCGCCTTGGCCAAGATCTTCTCGGTCGTCGACGTGATGGCGACGGCCGTGGCCGGCGACGGACTGGTGTTGTAGCCGTGGCCTCGGCCGAAGCGATCGGTGTCGGCGGGCACCACCTTGACGTCCAGTGGCGGCACGCCGAGCTCCCCGGCGACCTGCCGCGCGTACTCCCCCTCGTGACCGTCGGCCTCGGTCGTGAGGCTAAGCACCATCTTGCCGGTGGGGTGAACGCGCAGGAACACCGCGCGGTACGCCTCGTTGGCCATCCTCCTCCTCCTTTTCCAGGCGCTGGCGCTCCAGGTGAGCCGTGAGCGCATTGTGCTCCTCTGAGTCACAGAAGCTCGGCTGCGGGCCGCCGAGGGGATGCGGCGGGACCGCCGGGCGCTCGCAGCCGGGGTAGATGCAGGTCTTGCTCATGACGACCACCCGGGCGTCGTCCGCCCCCGGCTCGGCCCGTACCCGCTCGGCATCGCCACCGAGCTGCCGGCAACCGGTGTGGCACTCGGCCAGCTGTCCTCCGCCGGCGCCGGCACCGGGGGCGAGAGGCGGCCCGGGACGGCCGGGCGGTCGCCGGCGATGGCGTCGATCACCTCCTCCAGCGCGGCCAGGCTATGGCCGCTGACGAGCTCGTCGCAGAAGGGAAGCGCGGCGGCCATCCCGCCGGTGCGGGGCACGAAGCCGGCCGCGGCCACCCGGGGGTTGACCCAGATGATCCGGTGCGCCAGACGGGACAGACGCTCCATCTCGCGCGCGACCAGGGCCGGCTCGCCCCGTTCCCACCCGTCGGAGAGGATGACGATGACCGCGCCGCGCGCCATCCCCCGCCGGCCGTGCCGGTCGTTGAAGCTCTTCAGCGCCTCGCCGATGCGCGTCCCGCTGGACCAGTCCGGAGCGGCGGCGGCCGCCCGGTGGATCGCCCGCTCCGGGTTGCGCGAGTGCAGTGCCCGCGTCAACCGGGTGAGCCGGGTGGCGAACACGAAGGCCTCGGCCCGGGGTCCGGCGCCGGCCGCGCAGGTGAGGAACTGCAGATAGGCACGGGCGTACGGCTCCATCGAGCCGGAGATGTCGCACAGCAGCACCAGCCGCCGCTGCACCATCCGTCGCCGGCGCCGGGCGAGACGGACGGGCTCGCCGCCGGTGCGCAGGCTGGCGCGCAGCGTCCGGCGCATGTCGAACGCGGCGCCGTGGCGCCAGCGCTCGGCGCGGCGGGTCCGGCGCCACGGGGTTGCCAGCGCGAGGCGGCTCATCAGCCGCTGCAGGGTGGCCAGCTCCTCGGCGTCGAGCGCGTCGAAGCGCTTGCCGCGCAGCACCTCCTCGTCGGAGGCGAGCACGGCGAGCGGGACCTCGTGGGGCGCGGGCTCGTCGCGGCCGGGGCGAGCGGCCGCGGCCTCCCCCGCCGCTGCGCCCGCCGATCGCGCCGGCGCCGGCGGACGGGCGTCGGCCTCACCGGTGACCGGCCTGACCTCGGCGTCCTCCGGAGGCGGCGCCGGGACGGCCGGGCCGCCGCCGAACACGTCGGCGAACACCCGGTCGAACACCCGGACCTGAGACGGATCGGAGACGAACACGGCGCGGGCGGTCCAGTACAGCCGGCGGCGGCCCACCGGCCTGGTCAGCGTGAGGGCGCGGGCGAACCGGGCGGCGTGCTCGGCGCTGACCGCCACCCCGGCCGCGTGCAGCCGCCGGCTGAACGCCCCCGCGAGCGGCGGCAGGTCGAGGCTGACGGTCTCCACGCCGAAGCCGGACATCAGCTCACCAGCCTCGCCAGCCCGGCGGCTCGCACCAGCTCCTGATCCTCGCGGTACTTGAGCACGGAGCCGAGCGTCCGCTCGGCGGCCGCCTCGTCCAGCGTCGGCACCTTGAGCAGGGCCAGCGCCGCCAGCCAATCGATCGCCTCCGCGATCCCCGGAGGCTTCTGCACGTCGGAGTCGCGCATTCGCGAGACGGCGTCGGCCACCTGGACGGCGAGCGACTCGGCAGCTCCCCGCACCCGCCGGCGGATGATCTCCACCTCCCGCTCCGGGCTGGGGTAGTCAATCCACTGATACAGGCAGCGGCGCTTGACCGCGTCATGCAGATCCCGGGTCCGGTTGGACGTGAGCACAATCGCCGGCGGCACGGCCGCCCGCACCGTCCCCAGTTCCGGGATGGTGACCGCCGCCTCGGCCAGCAGCTCCAGCAGGAACGCCTCAAAGTCGTCGTCGGCGCGGTCGATCTCGTCGATGAGCAACACCGCCGGGCGGGGCCCGGGATGCTGCAGCGCCCGCAGCAGCGGCCGGGCCAGGAGGTAGTCGGAGCCGAACAGGTCCTGCTCGCGCAGCTCCGGGCGGGCGGGGTCCGATTCGGCCAGGCGGATCGCCAGCAGCTGCCGGGGGTAGTTCCACTCATACAGCGCCTCGGCAGCGTCGATGCCCTCGTAGCACTGCAGGCGCACCAGCGGCGTGTCGAGCACCAGCGCCAGCGCCTTGGCGGCCTCCGTCTTGCCCACGCCGGCCTCGCCCTCCAGCAGCAGCGGCTGGGGCAGGGCGAGGCTGAGGAACATCGCCGTGGCCAGCCCCTCGTCGACGAGGTAGTCCACCGCCGCCAGCCGCTGGGCGAGCGTTTCCACGTCCGGCACCAGGTGGCGGATCTCGGCGACGGACTCACTCATGGGCGACGGCTCAAGCGGGGCGTCTCCGGGGACCTACTGCGGAGGCTCCGGGCGGCCCTGCATCGCCGCCCACACGCGCGCCGGCGTGCACGGCATGTCGATGTGGGTGACGCCGTGGGACTCGTGGAGCGCGTCGATGACGGCGTTGACGATCGCCGGCGGCGAGCCGACGTTCGGTGATTCGCCGACCCCCTTGGCGCCCAGCGGGTGATGCGGGCACGGGGTCACCGTCGCCCCCAGTTCGAAGTCCGGGCACTCCAGCGCGGTGGGAATGAGGTAGTCCATGAACGAGGAGTTCAGACAGTTGCCCTCTTCGTCGAAGGTGATGACCTCCATGAGCGCGATGCCCACCCCCTCGGCGAGGCCGCCGTGGATCTGGCCGTCGACGATCATGGGGTTGATGCGCACGCCGCAGTCATCGACGGCGATGAAGCGGCGGACCCTGACCTGAGCGGTGTCAGGGTCGATGTCGACGACGGCGATGTAGGCGCCGTAGGGGTAGGTCAGATTGGGCGGGTCGTAGATGACCTGGGCGTCAAGGCCGCCCTCCAGCCCCTCCGGCATGGGGTCGCCGCTGTAGGCATAGGCGGCGATCTCCTCAATCATCGCCCCCTTCTCCGGGTCGCCCTTGACATACCAGCGGCCCTTCTCCCAGGCCAGGTCCTCCGCCCGTGTCTCCAGCATGGTGGCCGCGATCAGCCGCGCCTTATCACGCACCTTGCGCGAGACGACGGCGACCGCAGCGCCGCTCACCGGCGTCGACCGCGAGCCGTATGTACCCAGGCCGTACGGCGTCCGGTCGGTGTCGCCGTGACGGACTTCGATGTCCTCCGGCGGGATCCCCAGCTCCTCGGCGACGATCTGGGCGAACGTCGTCTCATGGCCCTGACCCTGGGTCTGGGCCGAGATCGACACCATCGCCTTGCCGGAGGGATGAACCCGCAGGTCGGCGCCGTCGTTCATGGCCAGGCCGAGGATGTCCATGTGCTTGCGCGGGCCGGCGCCCACGCCCTCGGTGAAAAATGCACAGCCGATGCCCATCAGCTCGCCCCGGGCCCGCTTCTCGGCCTGCTCGCGGCGCAGCTCCTCGTAGCCGGCGATCTCCATGGCCACCTTCAGCGTCTCGGCGTAGTTGCCGGAGTCATACGTCCAGCCGGTCGTCGTCTCGTACGGGAACTGCTCCGGTGAGATGAAGCTGCGCATCCGCAGCTGCGCCTCGTCGACGCCCATCTCCATGGCCAGCGCGTTAACCATGCGCTCCACCATGTAGACGGCCTCGGTGATCCGAAACGAGCAGCGATACGCCACCCCGCCCGGGGCCTTGTTGGTGTAGACGGCCTTGACCTTCACATGCGCGGCCTTCAGGTCATAGGAGCCGCAGCAGATATGGAAGAAGCCGGCCGGGAACTTCGTCGGCTGCGCCGTTGAGTCAAAGGCGCCGTGGTCGGCGATGACGTCGACGCGCAGCCCGGTGATCTTCCCGTCCTTGGCGCACATCTCCGCGTGCATGACGTAGTCGCGGGCAAAGCCGGTGGACATGAGGTTCTCGGAGCGATCCTCAATCCACTTCACGGGGGCGCCGGCGACGATCGACCCGGCGATCGCGCACACATACCCCGGGTAGACCGGCACCTTGTTGCCAAAGCCGCCGCCGATGTCGTTGCAGCGGATGCGGATCATGTGCTCGGCCAGTCCGGCGACATGGGCGTAGACGGTGCGGTGGGCGTTGGGCGCCTGGTTGCCGTTGTAGATGTCAAGCTGCCCGGTTGCCGGGTCAAAGTCGGCGATCATCCCGCACGTCTCCAGCGGGGCCGGGTGGCAGCGCGGGTAGATGAGGTCCCGGGTCACGACCGTGTCGGCCTCGGCGAACGCGCGGTCGGTCGCCGCCTCGTCCCCGGCCTCCCATGTGGGACTGGCCAGGTTGTCGACCTGGCCGTCCTTGTCGTCGCGGATGAGCGGCGCATCGGGATCGAGCGCGTGGCGGGCGTTGACGACCGCGGGCAGCGGCTCGTACTCAACATCGATGAGCGGGAGCGCGTCGCGGGCGATGTACTCGTCGGTGGCGATTACGAACGCCACCTCCTGGCCCTGGAAGCGGACCTTGTCACCGGCGAGCACCGCCTGGGTGTCGTAGGAGATCGTCGGCATCCACGCCAGGCCGAGGGTCTCAAGGTCGCGGGCGGTGATGACCGCGGCGACGCCGGGATGGGCGAGGGCCGCGCTGGTGTCGATCGACAGGATCCTGGCGTGCGCATATGGGCTGCGCAGGATCGCCCCGTGCAGCATCCCGGGCAGGCGGATGTCGTCCAGGTAGGTGCCCTGACCGCGGATGAAGCGCGCGTCCTCCTTGCGCTTGAGCCGGCCAAAGCCGATCGGCCGTTCCTCCTGCTCGATGACGGCCATCACTGCACCTCCTCGATGGGACGGGTGGCGGCCTGGTGCTCCGCGGCCCAGCGGACGGCGGCCACGATGTTCTTGTAGCCCGTGCACCGGCAGATCTGCCCGGAGATCGCGGTGCGGATCTCCTCATCTGACGGGTGGGGATTCTCGTCGAGCAGAGCCCGGCTGGTCATCAGCATCCCGGGTGTGCAGAAGCCGCAGTGCAGAGCGTGCATCTCGTGAAAGCCCAGCTGTACCGGGTCAAGCCGCCCGTCGACCTCCAGCGATTCCACGGTGCGGATCTCATGTCCCTCACACATCACCGCCAGCGTCGTGCACGACTTGATCGGGCGGCCGTCCATGAGCACGACGCAGGCGCCGCAGTTGGAGGTGTCGCAGCCCCAGTGCGTACCCGTCAGCCCCGGCGTGTCGCGGATGAAGTGCACGAGCAGCTGCCGCGGTTCGACGTCACGGGAGACCGCCCGCCCATTGATCGTGAGCGTTACCTGCATCTGTCTAGGCCTCCTGGTGCAGCGCTCGCGCCGCGGCGCGGCGCAGGGCACGGTGGGTGAGCACGCCCGCGAGGTGGCGCTTGTAGTCGACCGGGCCGCGGCCGTCGGCGGTCGGTGAGCAGTCCTCGGAGGCGATCCGGCCGGCCTCGGCGAACAGTTCCTCCGACGGCGTCTGCCCGCGCAGCCGCTCGTCGGCGCGCACGACGTGGACGGTCGTGGGGCCGACCGCGCTGAGCGCCACGCCGGCGTCGACGATCGTCCCGCCGTCGATCCATACCGCCGCCGACGCCGCCGCGATCGCCCAGTCGCCGGCGCGCCGCTCCACCTTCTCATGCGCGCTGCCGGCGCCGGCTCGCTTGGCGATTCGGACCTCCGTGAGCATCTCGCCCTCGCCGACCGCGGTCGTGTACGGGCCGACGTGAAACAGGTCCATGTCGACGATCCGCTCGGACTGCACACCGCGGACGACCACCTGCGCCTTGACGGCCGAGCACACCGCGCTGAGATCCTCGGCGGCGTCGGCCTGACACAGCGAGCCGCCGATCGTGCCCCGGTTGCGGACGACGGGGTCGGCGATCACGCGCTCGGCGTCGGCGAACAGCGGCAGGTGACGGGCGAGCACCTCGGACTTCAGCAGGTCGACGTGGCGGGTGAGGGCGCCGATCCGGATCTCATCGCTCTCCTCACGGATGTAGGCGAGCTCGGACAGGTCGTTGATGTCGATCAGGTGCTCCGGCTGGGCGAGCCGCAGCTTCATCATCGGCAGCAGGCTGTGGCCACCGGCGATGATCCGGGCGTCGCCCGCGTGGCGCGCGAGCGAGGCGATCGCCTCCTCCACGCTGCGGGCGCGCTCGTACTGAAAGGGGGCGGGCGTCTGCACCGGCTCTCAGCTCCTCTCGACGGGGGCGACCGGCATCCGCTTGCGCGGCCGGCCGACCTCCGCATCTGGGACGTAGACGGCGGGGGCATCTTTGCCGATGATCGGCGAGCGCGGCATGAGCTTCGGCCGGCCCTGGCGGACCTCGGGATACAGCGCCCGGGCGGCCGTGCTCCCGTACCCCGGGTTGCGCAGCGCCGGACCGTTGGGCGAGGCGGCGGCGATCGGCGCCTCGCGCCCCAGCCGGGCGAGCGTGAGCGTCCCCCGGGTGTAGACCTCGGAGATCCGGGGCGGGTGGATGTCCCGGCTCTCCGGGAAGTTGCGCAGCCCGGCGGCGGCCGCGCCCGGGTACAGGCCGTCGATCAGGCCAACCGCATCGGTCAGCCCCGCCTTCTTGACGAGCAGGCCCTCGAGCAGGTCGACGCCGGCATCGAGGTTGGCGTTGATCGTCGCCACCACGTCGGCGACGGGCGCGCTCTTGTCGATGATCCCGCTCACGCCGCCGATCGCCTCGTTCAGCCCAGCAGTGATCCGGCGCAGCGCGACGATCGTCGAGACGAGGTAGACGACGACCGCGGCGACGATGAGGACGACAGCGATGATCAGCACCACTCCGGCTGCGGGCATCGCCTCACGCTCCTTCCGCGTCGTCGAGGATGACGTCCAGCGAGCCGCCGTACGCGGCCGCCGCCTCAATCGTCGCGATCACGCGCTCCTGCGTGGTCGCCAGCAGCGCCGCGGCGTCGAGATCCGCCGAGCCGGCCTGCGCCGCGCCCGCAATCCGGCCGACGCTGGACGAGATCCCGGTGGCGGCGGTCAGCACGCCGTGCAGCAGGTAGACGACGACCGGCAGCACGACGAGCAGCAGGACAGCATCACCGATCCACTCCAGGATCATTGCGGCCTCCTCTCGGCGACGACGGCCGCCTTGGCGGCGATCCCAGGCAGGGCGCCGACGATCACGTCGAACTGGGCATTGATGGCCCTGACCGCAGGCTCGAGCGGACGCAGGTGCGCGGACTCAACACCCTCAAGCGCGTCGGCCAGCGTCGCCAGTGTCCGCGCCGTCGACTGCAGGCGCGCCCGGATCTGGATGAGTGCCCCCGCCAGGACGGCCACGATGACGAGGGCCAGGACGACGCTGAGGATGGTGAGCGTGCTGGAGCTCATGCCGGAATCCCTCCGTATCCGTCGGTGAGCGCGTTCATGTAGCCGTCCTGGATGACCGCCTCGTCGACGATCTGCGACAGGACGGGGGCGGTCGCCTCCAGTTCCGGGATGTGCGCCGTGTTGGCCGCCACCCGCCCGGCGACCTGCAGCAGCGCCGTCGCCGACCGGTCGATCTCGCTGACGGTCCGGATGAGCACGAGGAGCAGCCCGGCCACCGCCAGGGCGGCGAGCAGGCCGACGATGAGCGCGATCCCCCACGCACCGTGGTTGGAGAGCGCGGCGAGGGCGGGGGTCATTTGCCCACCGCCACCTTGCGCAGGGCCCGGGCCGAATGCAGGATCCGGACGCCGGAGTCGTTGATCTGACCGATCCCGTCCAGTGCCTCGGTCTGGGCGCGCACCTTCTCCACCCCGTCGACGGCAGCTTGAGCCTGCCCGGCGATCCGCCCGGCGAGCACGACGATCGCGATCACGATGGCGGCGGCGACGAGCGCCACCACAATTCCGAGCACCAGACCGACCGTCCATCCGGTCGAGGCGCCCAAGGCCAGCGGCATCTCACACCACCTCCTCGGTCCTGTCCATCCTCTCTCTCCTTGAGCCCGCCGGCACGCGGACCCCTTCGCCTGCGGATTCTTGCGGCCCCGCCCCGGGCATGCAACCTGAAGTTGCGAAACCGGTATCGGAGCCTCCCGCGCGCCGAGCGTGCGAGAGTTGCGGTCAAGGACACCGGAGAGGGAGGAACCAATGAGCGAGACGACATCACGCCCGCGGGCGATTGCCGCGACCGTCGCCGCGCTGCCGAGCTCGGCGGCCGAGCGGTTCGCCGAGCGTCCGGCGGTCCGCCACCGCGTCGATGGCGAATGGCTCCAGCTCACGTACGGGGAGGCGGTGGAGGCGATCGAGGAGGTTGCGCTCGGCCTGGCCGAGCTGGGGATCGAGGTCGGCGACCGCGTCGGCCTCCTCGCCGACACGCGCTGGGAGTGGACGCTGTCCAGCTACGGCATCTCGGCCGCGGGGGGCGTCGTCGTCCCCGTCTATCCGACAAACTCGCCGCGCGAGTGCGCCTGGGTGCTGGGGAACTCCGGCAGCCGGCTGGTGGTCTGCGAGAACGCCGAGCAGGCCGAGAAGGTGCAGCGCGTGCGCGGGGAGCTGCCGGAACTAAAGACGGTGGTGGTGATCGAGCCCGGCGGCGGCGACCTGTCGCTGGCCGATGTCCGGGAGCGGGGTGCGGCCCGGGATCGAAGCCTGCTCGACGAGCGCCGGGCGGCGGTCTCGCCCCAGGACCCCTACACGATCATCTACACCTCAGGGACGACCGGGCCTCCCAAGGGCGTGGTCCTCACGCACCGCAACGCCATGTCGGTGTGCGAGATGGTCCAGGAGATCGGCATCGTGGAAGAGGGCGAGGTCACCTATCTGTACCTGCCGCTCGCCCACGCCTTCGCGCTCACCGCCCAGCTCGCCTCCTATGACCAGGGCACGCAGATCGTCTACTACGGCGGCGACACCAAGCAGATCCTCCAGGAGCTGATCGAAACCCAGCCGACGTACGTCCCGTCGGTGCCGCGCATCTTCGAGAAGCTGTACACCGCCGCGATGAAGATGCAGGAGCAGGCCTCCCCGGAGGACCGCGAGCGCTTTGCCCAGGCGGTGAAGATCGGCGTTGAGGTCCGCCGCCGCCGCCAGCGCGGCGAGGCGGTGCCCGCCGAGATGCAGGCCGGCTTTGACCGCGCCGAGGAGATGCTCTACAGCCGCGTCCGCGGGCTGTTCGGCAACCACGTCAAGCAGGCGGTCACCGGCGCGGCGCCGATCGCCGCGGAGATCCTGGAGTTCTTCTACGCGTGCGGTGTGACCGTGCTGGAGGGCTGGGGGATGACCGAGACGACGGCCATCGGCACCGTCAACCTGCCGGACCAGCTGAAGTTCGGCACCGTCGGCCGCCCCCTGCCCGGTGTCGAGATCCGGATCGCCGAGGAGGACGGCGAGATCCTCATGAAGGGCCCGTGCGTGTTCAGCGAGTACTGGGATAACCCAGAGGCCACCGCCGAGACGCTGGTCGACGGCTGGCTGCACACCGGCGACCTCGGATCGATCGACGAGGAGGGCTTTGTGTCGATCACCGGCCGCAAGAAGGACATCATCATCACCGCCGGCGGCAAGAACCTCACGCCCGCCAACATCGAGAACGACCTCAAGCAGTCGCGCTTCATCTCCCAGGCCGTCATGCACGGGGACCGCCGGCCCTACCCGGTGGCGCTGATCACGCTTGACCCGGAGGAGATCCTGCCGTGGGCCGCCGAGCAGGGCCTCCCGGAGGACCTGGCGGCGCTCGCGGAGTCAGAGCAGGTGCACGCGCTCATCCAGGCCGAGCTTGACCGCGCCAACGCCAACTACGCCCAGGTGGAGCAGATCAAGAAGTTCCTCATCCTCGACCATGACCTGTCGATTGAGGAGGGCGAGCTCACCCCCACGCTCAAGGTCAAACGCTCGGTGATCAACGAGCGCTACGCCAAGCAGCTGGAGGCGCTGTACGGCTCGTAGGCACGGTGATCTGGGTCCCGCGTCTCTTTTCCCCCCCCGGCACAACGGCGGCGATGAAGGGGACGGCGTCCGCGAGCGTCAGCTTTGTACGACAGCCAGTTGGCGGCATTTCGAGTTCGTCAACGAGTGTGGCTGAGCATCGGATCTGTACGAGATCGTGCGTGGCCAGTTCGAATCTCGAACAATTTCGCTGCTCCACGTCACCGCGGACGCCGCAAGTCCCCCTTCATCACTGCCGTTTTTCACCCGCACCACCGCCGGCAAGCGAGGTAAAGAGGTACGCGGCTACCCCCCGGCAGAACCGGCAGATCTCCCCCGCGGCGACGACCGACCTCAGATCGGCCGCGGGCTGGGGTCCGGCGGCAGCGGACCGGGGCCCGGGCTGGGGCTCGGCGGCGCCGGATCCGGGCCCGGAGCGGGCTGCGGCGGCTGGGGATCAGGCGGCGGTGCGGGGGGCGCCGGCCCGGGGATTCCGCCGGCCGGGCGGGCAGGTGTCGTCAGGTCGCTCATCTGTTCCGGCCTACCCCGGCCGCGCGGACCTGACGCGCGGACGGCGCGCCGCGTCGTTAGCCGGATCCGCCGCCCGGGTACCAATCGTCACATGCGGATCCTCGTCGTCACCCCTGAACCGGTGTCCGCCGAGCACCTGCGCGCGGCGCTGCCCGGTGACACCGACCCGCTCAAGGCTGAGGTGATGATCGTGGCCCCGGCCCTGCACGAGAGCGCGCTGCGCTTCTGGATGTCAGACGCCGACGATGCGATCGCCCGGGCCGAGGCGGTGCGGCGCGAGTCGCTGGAGCGGCTCGGCGAGGCGGGCGTCGCCGCCACTGCCGACACCGGCGCGGGGACCACCGCGCAGGCGATCGAGGACGCGCTGAAGTCGTTTCCCGCCGACCACATCCTCGTTTTCACCCACCCCGAGGGCGAGCAGCGCTACCGGGAGGGCCTCAGCGCCGAGGACATCGAGGCCCGTTTCCGCATCCCGGTCACCCGGGCGCAGGTCAGCGGGACGCAGTCAACGTCACGCGGCTGAGGTGCCGAGCCGGCGCGCCAGCAGGCGCGCGTTGGCCGGCGCGAAGCCCTGCCAGTCGTTGTTGAAGTAGGCGTAGACGGTCTCCTGCCGGCGCCACTGCGCGATCCGTCGCGCCCATGTCTCGATCTCGGTGGCCGAGTAGTTGCCGCCGCGCCCCCGCGACCCGTAGTGAAAGCGGATGAAGCGCCAGGACGCCGTCGCCTCGTGGCTCTGGAACGGACGCTCCGGATGATCCCCAATCGTCAACGCCACTCCCCTCTCCCGCAGCGCGTCCATGACGGCGGGCACAAACCAGCTCTCGTGGCGAAACTCGATCGTGTGCAGGCCCTCGGGGAGCGTCTTGAGCCACAGGTGGAGGCGCTCGTCGTCGCGGTGGAAGTTGGCGGGCAGCTGCCACAGGACGGGCCCCAGCTTGCCGGCCTCGATGAGCGGCTCCAGCGGCTCATAGAACCGCGCGATCCCCTCGGCGTAGGTGAGGCGCTTGATATGCGTCAGATACCGGCTGGCCTTGACGGCGAACGTGAAGTTCGCCGGGGTCTGGGCGGCCCACCCCGCGACGGCCTCGCGGCGCGGCAGGCGGTAGAAGGTGTTGTTCACCTCGACCGTGCTGAACGTCTCGGCGTACAGCTCCAGCCACCGACGCTGCGGCTCCGCCTGGGGGTAGAAGCGCCCCCGCCAGTCGCGATAGTTCCACCCGGAGCAGCCGATGAGTGCCGGCTTCATGGTCCGGGTACCCCGCTCTGGAGTCGATGTCGGCAGCTGAGCCCCCTCCGCCCCCCATCCCGGAGCGCCTCACCCTCAGCGCGCTGGCGGGCGCGGTTCAGGACTGCCGCGCCTGCGAGCTGTGGGCGGACGCCACCCAGGCGGTGATGGGCCATTGGGAGCAGGCGCCGCGCCGGGGCGGCGCGCGGCTGATGCTCGTCGGCGAGCAGCCGGGAGATCGTGAGGACGTTGAGGGGCTCCCGTTCGTCGGCCCCGCCGGACGCGTGCTCGACCGCGGGCTCGAGCGGGCCGGGATCTCGCGCCAGGACGCCTACGTCACCAACGTGGTCAAGCACTTCAGATACAAGGCGCGAGGCAAGCGGCGCATCCACCAAACGCCGGAGCGCGTCCACGTCGCCGCCTGCCGGCCGTGGCTCGACGCCGAGCTGCGGCTGGTCAAGCCGCAGGCGCTGGTGTGCCTGGGGGCAACGGCCGCCCAGGCACTGCTCGGCTCCAGCGTCCGCGTCGGCCGCGACCGGGGCCGGCCGATGGAGTCCGATCTGGCTGAGCTGGTCACGCTCACCACCCACCCGTCGGCGATCCTGCGCCAGCGCGACGACGACGAGCGGGAGGCGGCGATGGACGAGTTCGTCGCCGATCTCCGGATCGTCGCCGGGTGGCTCCAGGCACGTTCGGGGTAGGCTTGAGACGTTGGAATCCAACATAGTTCGACGTGAGTGGCTCCCTATCCGGGACCAGATGGGTACAGGGGTACCAGTACCCGGTGACCTCGTATCAGCGCCCGCCACATCTGATGGTCGATCCGAACGCCAAATCGAACGAGCTCCTGACCGAGGAGCGCTCTGACCGATCCGGCTCCCGTTCGCTGGAGCTCTCCAACGCCATCGCCCGGCTGCACAAGCAGTTCGTCGGACGGGGGCCGACCAATTCCCGCACCACGATCGACGGCGACCTCGTCGTCTGCCTGCTGGAGGGCGGATACACGCGGGCCGAGCACACGCTGACCAACAACAACCGGGCCGAGCTTGTGGCCGCCGGCCGCGTGGGGCTCCAGGATGCGATGCGCCAGGCGATGGTGACCGCCGTCGAGGAGATCACCGAGCGCCGGGTGCTGTCGTTCATGAGCGCCAACGACCTCGAGCGCAACCTCCAGGTCGAGATCTTCGTGCTTGAGCCGGAGGTGGCCATGCCGGAGGCACAGCTCGCCAGCTGACTCCAACGGCACGGCGCGCCGATATGATCGATCCGCCGCGGGAGGCGCCTGATCGGCGCGGCCTGGGCGGCTGGTTGTCTCGCGATGGGAGGCTCTCGGCGGGTGTCCGGCCGGCGCAGACCGTCGTACAGGCTCCTCACAGGGAGATGTGCGTGTCTGATCCACAACATGCCTGCTGACGGTCGGCGTTGCGCGTGACCGCCGAGCGCGATCCCGCCGGCCTCACCACGGACGAGCTTCTCCGCCGCTACCGGGACGGCCAGAGCCCAGCGCTGCTGGAGGAGATCGTCCGCCGGTTTGAGCCGCTGGCGAGCAGCGTGGCGCGCCGCTACGGCGCGCGCGGCGAGCCGCTGGAGGATCTCACGCAGGTGGCCATGGTGGGGCTGCTCAAGGCGATCGCCCGCTTTGACCCGGGGCGCGGCTTCGCCTTCACCAGCTACGCCACGCCGACGATGCTCGGCGAGCTCAAGCGCTACTTCCGTGACAGCGGCTGGGCGGTGCACGTCCCCCGCGGGGTCAAGGAGCGCGCGCTGGAACTGGCGGGCGTCACCGAGGAGTTGTCGAACCGTCTTGGCCGCTCTCCCTCGCTGTCGGAGCTGGCCGAGGCCATGGACGCCACCGAGGAGCAGACGCTCGAGGCGATCGAGGCCTACCACGCGCGCCACGCCAGCTCACTGGAGCACGGCTCCGATGACGAGGAGGCGGGCGTTCCCCAACTGGCCCAGGTCCTGGGTGCCGAGGACGAGCGGCTGGAGCAGGCCGAGTACATGACGATGATCGCCAAGGGGGCGGAGACGCTGTCGGAGTCAGACCGGATGATCCTGTACCTGCGCTTCGGCCGCGACATGACCCAGTCTGAGATCGCCGCCCGCATCGGCACCTCGCAGATGCAGGTCTCCCGGCTGCTGCGCGCGGCGATCGAGAAGATCCGCCGGGTCAGCGGCGAGATCGACCTGCCGCCCGGCTGAGGACAGGCGATCAGGACTTCTTGGCGTCGACGGCGCGCCGAAGCTGCGCCTTGTTCATCTTGGAGCGGCCGTCGATGTTGAGCTGCTTGGCCTCGTTGTAGAGCTGGTCGCGGGTGCGGCCCTTCTCGCGATCGGTGCCGGAGCGCTGACCCCCGCGCCGAGACGATGACATGTCGCTGGTTGAGCTTCGCGACCGTTGCCGGGACTCGCCGCTGCGCGCCCGCTCCTTGTTGACCGTCCGCGCCGCGATCTCCTCGGCCCGGCTCTCGCTTCGCCCCTGGTCCTGCTCGCTCTTCTTGATGTGCTCGTACTGCCGGGCCCGCTTGGACCCCTCCTTGACACCGCGTGGCGGCATCGCTCGCTCCCTTCACTTGACCTGGTGGAGGGATACCCGCGGCGCCGCGGGAGGCAAACGGCGGGCGCCCGCGGAGGACTCAGCTGCTGATGACCGTCGGCGTGCCGAGCGGGATGTGCTCCAGCAGCCAGCGTCCCTCGGCCAGCGTCAGGCGCATGCACCCATGGCTGACGGGCTCACCGATTGAGGAGGTCTCCGGCGTGGAGTGGATGGCGATGCGGTTGCCGCCCGTCCATCCCTGGATGGCGTGCGGCGCCAGCGCCGACAGGGCCAGGATGCAGCAGCCATACGGGCCGGCCGGGTCGCCGGTGCTCAGACGGTCGGTGACGGCGAACCGGCCGGTCGGCGTGGGTGACGCCGGGGCGCCGACGGCGATCGCGAAGTGCTGCACGGGACGGCCCCGGTCGAGCACCGTCAATCTCCGCTGGGCCAGCGAAACCCTCAACTCCCAGCCGACGCGGCTGAGGGACGCGTCCGCGGCCGGGATCCAGCCCAGCCGGTTGTTGCCGGCCAGCACGGTGACGACGCCGAGCCAGTGGCCGGAGACCCGGCGCACCCATACCGCCTGCGGCGATCCGAACGGGGTGCGGGGCGGCAGCCTCGCCACCACACGTCCCCCGGGCTGCGCCCGCAGCGCCGTCCGGTGGGCGATCAGCGCGACGAGGGCGCCGGAGCCGCCGGGCAGGGTGAGGCCCGGGCGCGACGGCTTCGGCGTGCTGCCGACAACCGCGAAGTGCGATGCCGACGCCGCCGTGGTCGCGGTGGCCGGGGTGGTCCCGCCGCCGAGTGACAGCCCGATCGCGACCGGGATGAGCGGCAGCAGGCCGGCGATCGCCGCCGCCAGCAGGCGCAGCCGGGACCGGGATGGCGTCGGAGCGGGGTCGGCCATGGCCGTCGATTGTCTCCTATCGGCAGGCGGAGACGGCCGGTTGACCGTGTCCGGCGGCGGTGCGGCGGGGACTAACCTTCAGTGCATGTTTCTATCGCGAGAGAAGACCAAGATGGTCGACGCCGAGCGCGCCCTGCCCGGCCGCAGCGCCGAGATGCCGGTCGCCGATCGTCATGCCGTGTTGGGAACGCCGATCAAGGGCCCGTTCCCGGAGGGCTATGAGCAGGCCATCGTGGGGATGGGCTGCTTCTGGGGTGCCGAGCGCGTGTTCTGGCAGGCGCCCGGGGTCTACACGACGGCGGTCGGCTACGCGGGCGGCTACACACCCAACCCCACCTACGAGGAGGTGTGCAGCGGCAGCACCGGTCATGCCGAGGTCGTCCTCGTGGTGTTCGATCCCGCCCAGACCTCATATGAGCAGATGCTCAAGCTGTTCTGGGAGAACCACGATCCCACCCAGGGTATGCGCCAGGGCAACGACGTCGGAACCCAGTACCGCTCGGTCATCCTCTGGGACACCGACGAGCACCGGGCCGCCGCCGAGGCGTCGCGCGCGGCCTACGGCGAGCGTCTGCGCGCGGAGGGCTACCCGGACATCACCACCGAGGTCGAATCGGCCCCCACCCACCCCTTCTACTACGCCGAGGACTACCACCAGCAGTACCTGCACAAGAACCCGTGGGGCTACTGCGGGATCGGCGGCACCGGCGTGAGCTGCCCGGTGGGCCTGGGCACGCCGGCGACCGGCAGCCCGGCACCGGCCGGCGACTAGGAGCCGACCCCAAGGGCCCGGGAACGCTGCGGGAGCGTTCCGGGGGTCCGGGGCGAAGCTGTGCGGCTCCGTGGGGGCGGAGCCGCCGCCGGGCCGGACGAGTCTGCCGAGTGCTGCCGTGATCTCCTCCCTCAGAGGCGGCCGCCGGGCCGCTGTCGCGGAACTCGACTCGGCGTCTGGAGTGAGTGCGCCAGACGACCGGGTACTCGCCAACCCTCCCGCCCCCGGTTTGTACGAATTCCGGATCGCGCCGGCGATTTCGTCTGTGAGTGGCGTATAGCGGCGGTCCTGTTCCAGATGAGCAGCCCCCCATCCGGGTTTCGCACAGAACGGGGGTTCTCCCGCGCATGCTGGGACCAGCTCGCAGGGGGCGCGTGAGCGAGCGCAACAGTTGACGCTCTTCTGGCCGCGCCCCACCCCCACCCGCTTCACAGCTCGCCGTTGCGGCCCTCAGCCAAGCGCCTCTCGCCAGCCCCGCCACCGGCAGCGATCACGGGACGGCAGCACACTCCACCGCGGGAGCGGCTGCGCCCGCCGGCGCGTTGAGGCCCGCGCGGGGCTCAGCCGCCGGCGACGGCCGGGAGGATCGTGACCTCGTCGCCGTCCTTGACATGGGTGTCAAGCCCGTCGAGGAAGCGGATGTCCTCGCCGTCGACGTAGACGTTCACGAACCGGCGCAGCCCGCCGTCCTCGGCGATGCGGCTGCGCAACTCCCCGAACCGCTCATACAGCGAATCCAGCACCTCGCCGACGGTTGACCCGTCGACGGTGGCCTGCGACTCGCCCTCGGTGGCGGATCGAAGCTGGGTGGGGATCTTCACTGATACGGCCATGGGAGCGCACATCTTATGCGAGGGCGCCGACGTGCTGGTTCGCGCTCTCAAACGCGGCCACGGTGGGGTCTATCTCCCATGCCTCAAACGATCCCCGCACGGCGTCAAGGGTTTTGAGGCCCTCGCCGGTGATGTAGGCGACGACCCGCTCGTCCGGGTCGATGTCCCCGCGGGCGGCGAGCTTGGCGAGCACCGCCGTGGTCACGCCGCCGGCGGTCTCGGTGAAGATGCCGGTGGTCTGCGCCAGCAGACGGATCCCCTCGCGGATCTCATCGTCGGTGACCGAGTCGATCCCGCCACCGCTGCGCCGCGCGAGATCAAGCGCGTAGGGGCCGTCGGCCGGGTTGCCGATGGCCAGCGACTTGGCGATCGTGTCCGGCTTGACCGGGCGGCAGAAGTCCTGGCCGGCGGCGAACGCCGCGGCCACCGGCGAGCAGCCGGCGGCCTGGGCGCCGTTGAACGTCGGCAGCTGGCCGTCCAGCAGTCCGGCCTCGATCCACTCCTCAAACCCCCGGGCGATCTTCGTGAACAGTGAGCCGGATGCGATCGGCGCCACCACGCGGTCTGGCAGCTCGAAGCCGAGCTGCTCGGCGGTCTCAAACGCGAGCGTCTTTGAGCCCTCGGCGTAGTACGGGCGCATGTTGATGTTCACGAAGGCCCACTCGTGCTCGCCGGAGAGCTCGGTGCACAGGCGGTTGACGTCGTCGTAGTTGCCGCGCACGCCGACGATGTTGGTTCCGTAGACGCCGGTGGCCAGCACCTTCTGCTCCTCCAGGTTGGAGGGGATGAACACGTAGGACTCCAGGCCGGCGGCCGCCGAGTGCGCGGCGACGGCGTTGGCCAGGTTGCCCGTCGAGGCGCAGGCGATCGTCTCAAAGCCAAGCTCCCGCGCCCGGGCCAGCGCGACCGAGACGACCCGGTCCTTGAACGAGTGCGTCGGATTGGCGGCGTCGTTCTTGATCCAGACCTCGTTGAGGCCCAGGCGCTCGGCCAGCCGGTCGGCGCGCAGCAGCGGAGTCCAGCCCGCGGGCAGGACCCCCTGCGGCGGGGCCTGGACCGGGAGGAAGTCGCCGTAGCGCCACAGCGAGTGCGGGCCGGCCTGGATGCGGCGGCGCAGCTCCGAGGGGTCAGCACCCTCGCGAGCCGCGTAGGCGACCTCCAGGGGCCCGAAGCAGCGCTCGCACACGTAACGCGCGTCGAGGTCGTAGACCGTCTGGCATTCCTTGCAGCGAAGAGACTCTGGCGGCATATGTGAAAAAACCTCCGCCGGGGTCAGTGGTCGGAGGTCTTGTGAGGGAACCGCCCTGCCACATCTCCCAGGCCTTGTTGTTGGAGCCTGATGGAATTGGCACCTTTCCCTTGCGGGAGGTTGCCGGGGCTTCGTAGGGCCATATCCCTCCACCCCTCTGGATGCGTACTGCTATGTATGCGGCAGTATATCGGGATCCGGGGCGACACCGCCCTGGCGCGACGAGCGCCCCGGACGACACGTAACGACCGCCGCACCCCGGTGTTGACAGCTTGAAGATGGCGACCGCCTCGACCGATCCGCTGGCCCGCCTCGAGGCGATTCTCGGCCTCGAGGATGCCGCCGTCCCCAGCCGCCGGATGCTCGTCATCGTCAACCCGTACGCGACGACCGTGTCGGACCGCCTCAAGAACCTTGTCGTCTACGCGCTGCGCGGGCGCTACGACGTCCATGCCGTCGACACCGAGGCGCGCGACCACGCCACCGAACTGTGCCGCCAGGCCGCCCAGGACGGCTATGACGTCGTCGTCGCCTTCGGCGGCGACGGCACCGTCAACGAGGCGGCCAACGGGCTCGTCGGATCCGAGACGCCGCTGTTCCCGCTTCCCGGCGGGCGCACGAACGTCTACTGCCGGATGCTCGGCATCCCCACCGACGTCGTCGACGCCACCGAGCACCTCCTGGGCCTCGCTCATGACTGGCACCCGCGCCGCGTCGACGTGGGCCGCGTCAACGAGCGCTACTTCCTCTTCTCGGCCGGCGTGGGGCTCGACGCCAGCGTCGTGGAGCGCGTCGATGCCCATCCCCGGCTGAAGGCGCGCGTCGGTGAGTGGTACTACGCGTGGACCGGCATCCAGACCTTCAACCGCCATTACCTCGTCCGCCCGCCCCGGCTGGAGGCCGAGCTTGGAGACGAACGCGTCGCCGGCGTGACGGCCATCATCCAGAACGCCTCGCCGTACACGTTCTTCGGCAACCGCCCGGTGCACATGGGCGAGGGCGCCACCCTGGAGAGCGGCGACCTCGCCGGCGTCGTGCTCCAGCGCTCCTCCCCCATTGATGCGCTGACGGTGAGCTGGCGGGCGCTGTCCAAGCAGGCCCGGCTCGTCCGCCACCGGCGCGTCCACGGCTTCAGCGGCATCACCGGACTGCGAATCGCCTCGGCAGACGAGCGGGCGCTGCCGCTGCAGGTCGACGGGGACTACATCGGGGAGGTTCATGAGGCCGTGTTCGAGGCTCTCCCCCACGGAATCCTCGTCGTCGCCTGATGACGAGCCCCTGGTCGCGCCAGCGCCAGCGCCAGCGCCAGCGCCGGTGCTGGACCGCCGCCGCACCGGTGTTGACCACCGTCCTGGTGGCAGGCGCCGCGATGACCGGCGGTGCCTCTGCCTCCTCGCCGGGGCAATCGGCCGGCGCCCCCGCCTCCGCCGGGCCGCCTCGGATCGCCGGGTGTCCCGTCTTTCCCGCCGACAACCCCTGGAACCAGCGTGTCGACCGGCTTCCGGTCGCCCGCAACTCGGCGAAGATCATCGCCCGCATCGGGCTTAACGACCCCGTGCATCCGGACTTCGGCACCGTCTGGGACGGGGCGCCGAACGGGATCCCGTACGCGGTCGTGTCCGAGCACACCCGGCGAGTCTTCGTCCGCTTCCGGTACGCCGCGGAGTCGGACGGGCACGACTACCCGCTGCCGCGAAACGTGCCGATCGAGGGCGGCCCCCGGGCCACCGGTGACCGGCACGTGATCGTGCTCGACCGGTCCACCTGCACCGACTA
>DASSZQ010000305.1:0-14320 GCA_035702755.1 Solirubrobacteraceae bacterium
GCCTTTCTGTACCGGCTGCACCACGTCAAGGACCCCCAGGCGCGCGCCCGGCGCATCGCCGGCTACATCGAGCTGCTGCGCGAGGGCCGGACCCTGAACTAGCGCCCCTCTGTCCCAGAGTGGCGTCCGAGCTTCCGGGGCCTCGCCAACAACGGCAGCGATGAAGGGAGCGCCGGGGTCTCGGCGTCGGCGGTGACCGTCGAACCCCCGGATCGTTCGAAATTCGAATCCGGCTCCACGATCTCGTACAGATCAGCCGCCCAGCCGCCCTTCCTGACGAAATCCACAGCCGCCAACGCGATTTCGTACAAAACGGTTGCTCTCGGCCCGCCCCCGCGGGCCCAGCGGCATGGATGCCGCGCCCTGATATCCGGACGATCACCACCAGGAGACGCCCGGAGGGCGCCGTCACCGCAGCAGTCGCCCCACCCCACCCGCCAGGCCCAGCCACACCCCACGGACAGGACAGCGCACCCGCCCCCTTCATTGCCAAAGCCGTTCCCCAGCCGCAGCGGCCGGAACCGACGACTCAGGTCGCCTCGACGGCCCGCTCCTTGGCCCGGATGTCGGCCAGCTGCTCGTCGATCCAGTCGCCGGGGTCGCGCGCGGTGACGATTGAGATCAGCCCCTCATGGCGGCGCTTGCGCTCCTCCACCTCCATCGTCAGCGCCGCGTGCAGTGAGTCGGCGAGCTCCTGGATGTCGAACGGGTTGACCGACAGGGCGTAGTCGCCCAGCTCCTCGTGGGCGCCGGTGTTCTCCGACAGGACCGAGACGCCGGCTCGCTCGTTGACCATCGGCCCCTCCTTGGCCACCAGGTTCATCCCGTCGAACATCGCGTTGACCATGAGCACGTCGTAGTGCTTGTAGGCGGCGACCGCCTCCTCCAGGTCATCGCGGAGCTTGAGCTGGATCGGCATCCAGTCCGGCGAGCCGTGACGGTGGTTGACGACCGCGACGACGGCCTCGATCCGCTCCAGATACTCGGCGTACTCCGGCACGTCGGTCCGTGACGGCATGAGCTGGGCGATGAACGTGACCCGCTCGCGGAACTCCGGATGCTGCTCCAGGAACGTGTCGAAGGCGCTGAACCCGCGCAGCACGTTCTTGGACAGATCCGCCCGGTCGACGCGCAAAATCAAGTGATCGCGCCGCCGGCGCAGCAGCTCGGCCTCAAACTCGGCCACGCGCGGGCGGCGCGCCACCGCCTGGATGGACCCGGCGTCGATCGGCAGGGGGTACGCGCGCACCCACACCTCGCGGTCCCCCACGGCGACGACGCCGCGCTCGAAGTCGACCTCGCAGTCCATGAGGTCCCGGCAGCACTGCAGGAAGTTGTTGCGGTACGAAACGGTGTGGAACCCGATGATGTCGTTGGACAGGATCCCCTCGTAGATCTCGTTGCGGATCACCTTGGGCAGGACGCGCCAGGAGTCCGACTGGCTCCACGGGATGTGGACGAAGTGGTGCAGAAACGCATCCGGGCGCTCGCGGCGGATGAGCCCGGGGAGGGTGTAGAGGTGGTAGTCATGGACCATGACGACCGGCTTCTGTAGCTCGGAGACCTCCTCAAGCACGGCGCGGGCCAGGTCCTCGTTGACGGCGTTGTAGCCGAACTCAAACGCCTCGGTCTCGTTGCGGCGAATGTCTGGCGCGTTGCTCAGGTCCCACAGGTAGTGCTGGATGAACCACAGCAGCGGGTTGGCGATGATGTTGTAGAAGCCGTCATAGGCATTGGGGTCCGAGGCCACCAGCTTGACCCGGTACTCATCCCCCTCCGGGGTCTTGACCGGGAACGGCTTGCCGTTGTTCTCCTCGGCCTTGGCCACGTCCTCGTCGCTCATCGCCGAGGCGACCCAGGTCACGGGCCGGTGGGAGGCGAGGCCGATCAGCGCCGTGACCAGGCCTCCGGTGCCGCGCTTGATCTCCCCGTTGGGCTGAAAGGTGACCGGTCCCCGGTTGGAGACGAGGACGAGCGGGGTCTCGGACTCAGAGGACGACATGGGGGCCTCCAGACGATAACCGGACCGTCATCTCGACAAACCCCGCAGTCGCTCGATCCCGGCGTCCACCGCCGCCAGCAGCTGACGGTGCAGCTCCGGGCCGGCCGCCGAGATCGAGGACATCTGGAACTCGTGGCCGCTGCCAAGCAGCCGGCGGTCGTCCAGTGGGCGCCCCCAGCCGTCGCTCACCACCCCGCCGGCCTCGCACAGGCACAACCACGGGGCGGCCAGGTCATACGGCGAGTTGTTGAGCACGCGCCCGCCGCCGACGCGCTCAAACTCCGCCCGCATGCCGGGGATCTCGTCGATCATCCGCGAGCCGACCTCAACGACCGCGTCCAGCTGTCCGGTGATCAGCCGGGTCATGGCGAACGCCTGGGAGCCGAGCTCAAACGTGCCCCCGCCGACCGAGGAGCCGTCGATGAGCTCGGCCAGCAGCTCGGCCGTCGGCCGCACCGGCCGGCCGCGAAACCCATAGCCCCAGAACATCCGGCTCAGGTCACGGTTGGGGCTCAGACGCACCGGCCGGGAGGACTCCACCACGCCCGCCCCGGCCGAGGCCACAAACCGCTCTCCGGACTTGATCTCGACGACGCAGGCGTCGGTGATGTCGCGCATCCGCGGATCCCCGTCGCCGAGCGGCGCCAGCGCCACCGCCACGCACGCCGACTCCAGCCCCGCCAGCGCCGGCCGGGTTCCGTCGATCGGATCGACGACGAGCACAAACTCGGCCTCCGCGGCCGCGACCAGGCCTCGGTCCTCCGAGTACCAGGCCACCCGCGGGGCGCGTTCGCCGACGAATCGCTCCAGCGCCGCCTCGGCGATGGAGTCGATGGCGAACGTCACGTCGCCGCCGGCGCCGTCGTGCTCATGGCGGCGCCCGGCGAAGCGTCCGAGCTCCGGCGCGACCCGCTCGCGCAGCTGCAGCGCCAGGTCGCGGACGAGGTGGCGGCGGGCGGCGGGGGTGGCCAGGGAAACGCTCACCGGCTCAAACGTAGTGGTTGGGGGTACGTTCTCGCCGTCACCTACAAAGAGCGACTGGAGGGCGAGACCGTGAGCAGCACCGACACGCTGTTGGCCAACAACGAGACCTATGCGGCATCCTTCGCCAAGGCCGACCTGCCGGCGCCGCCGAGCCGGAGGGTCGCGGTCGTCGCCTGCATGGACGCCCGTCTGAACGTGTACGGAGTGCTCGGCCTGTCCGAGGGCGAGGCCCACGTGATCCGCAACGCCGGCGGAGTGGTCACCGACGATGTCATCCGCTCGCTGGCCATCTCGCAGCGGCTGCTGGGCACGGAGGAGGTCATCCTCATGCACCACACCGGCTGCGGCATGCTGAGCTTCACCGACGACGCCTTCCGGGCGGACATCGAGCGGGATACCGGGATCCGCCCCACCTGGGCCCCGGAGGCGTTCGGTGACCTCGACGGCGACGTGCGCCAGTCGATCGCCCGCATCCGCGCCTCGCCGTTCATCCCGCGCAAGGATGCGATCCGCGGTTTCGTCTACGAGGTGGAGAGCGGCCGGTTGCGCGAGGTGGGGTAGACCCCGCCATGAGCGAGCACGACGTCATCGTCATCGGCGCCGGGCCGGCCGGGGAGGTGTGCGCCGGGTCGCTTGCCTCCGAGGGACTCGACGTCGCTCTCGTGGAACGCGAGCTGATCGGTGGCGAGTGCGCCTTCTGGGCGTGCATGCCATCCAAGGCGCTGCTGCGCCCGGCGCAGGCGCTGACCGAGGCCCGCCGGGTCCCGGGAGCACGCGAGGCGGCCAGTGGCGAACTGAGCGTGCCGGCGGTGCTCGCCCGCCGCGACGAGGTCATCCACGGGCTGGACGACTCGGTGCAGCTGCCCTGGGTCACCGAGCGCGGGATCACCCTCGTCCGGGGCGCCGCCCGCCTTGACGGCGAGCGCCGCGTCCGCGTCGGCGACGACCTCCTGCGGGCCCGTCGAGCGGTGGTGATCGCCGTCGGCAGCGGTGCCGCCATGCCCCCCGTGGACGGCCTGCGCGAGCTCGCGCCGTGGACCAACCGGCAGGCGACGACGGCGGAGTCGCCCCCGGCGCGGCTGACGGTCCTCGGTGGCGGCGCCGTCGGCTGTGAGCTCGCCCAGGCGTGGGCGACGCTCGGCTCCCGGGTGACGCTCGTTGAGGCCATGCCGGCGCTGCTGCCCGGCGAGGAGCCGTTCGCGGGAGAGCGGTTGGAACGCTCCCTGCGCGATCGCGGGATCGATGTCCGGACCGGATGCGAGGCCAGCAGCGCCCGCCGGGACGGCGCGACGGGCGCCTTCACCATCGGCCTCGCCGACGGCGCCGAGGTCACCTCCGACGAGCTGCTGGTGGCCGTGGGCCGCCGGCCGCACACCGCCGACCTCGGCCTGGAGAGCGTGGGGCTGCCCCCCGGGGAGACGATCCCCGTCGATGAGCGCATGCGGGTGCTGGCGCCCGGCACCGCGGACGAGACCGCGGACGCCTCCGGCGGGCAACCCTGGCTGTATGCGGTCGGCGACGTCAATGGGCGCGCCCTCCTCACCCACGCCGGTAAGTACCAGGCGCGCGTCGCTGCGGCCACGATCATGAACCGGCCGGCCCGCTGCGCCTGGGACGGCGCGCTCTCGCCCCGGGTCGTGTTCACCGAGCCCCAGATCGCCGCCGTGGGCCGGACGCTGCAGCAGGCGCTTGATGACGGCAATTCGGCCCGGGCCGTCGACGCCGACATCGCGGCCACGCCGGGAGCGAGCTTCGTCGGCAAGGGCGCGCCGGCGGCGGTGCGGCTCGTGGTCGACGCGCAGCGCGAGGTCGTCCTCGGCGCCACCTTCTGTGGGCCTGATGTCGCCGACATGCTGCACGCCGCCACCGTCGCGATGGTCGGTGAGGTTCCGCTCCGGCGACTGGCCGACGCGATGCCGGCCTTCCCCACCCGCAGCGAGGTGTGGCTGGCGCTGCTTTCCTCCTGGGCGCCGTGAGGCGCTCAGCCCGGGATCTCGAGGGTGAACGTCGTCGCCCCCGCCCCGGACTGCACCGACAGTCGCCCTGACATGCGCTCGGCCAGCTCGGAGGCGATCGCCAATCCGAGCCCGGACCCCTGGGCGTCGTCGGCGGTATAGAAGGGCTCAAAGATGCGTTGCAGGGCCGGCGGGTCGATCCCCTCGCCGTCGTCGCGCACCGCCAGGCGGACCCGGCCGTCGTCGCGTCCAGCGGTGACGACGATCTGCGTGCCGGGGGGAGTGTGGGTGAGCGCGTTGTCGATGAGGATCCGCATGATCTGGGCCACGCGGACGGGGTCGCACTGCGCCTCGATCCGCGCCGGCAGTCGCAGCTCCAGCCGGGCGTCGTGCTGGGCGAGTGTCGGCTCAAATTCGCCCGCCACCGACCGGCTGAGCTCGCCGAGGTCGACCTCCTCCGGCCGGAGCTCAAGCGACCCGGACTCCAGCCGGGAGAGATCGAGCAGGTCGACGGAGAGCTTGCCCAGGCGCTGCACCTGATCGCGCACCTGACCGAGAAAGCGCCGCCGGGTGTCCGGGTCGAGGTCCTCGTCCTCGAGCAGCTCGACGAATCCGCCGAGGGAGAACACCGGCGTACGCAGCTCGTGCGACGCCGTGGCGATGAACGTCTTGCGCGCGCTCTCCAGCTGGAGCAGCTGCTTCTGCATCTCGTTGAACGCCGCCGCCAGCCGCCCCAGCTCGTCGGTGGAGTCGACCGGGATCGGCCGGCTGAAATCACCGGCGGTCGCGCGCTTGGCGGCGCGTTCCAGTCGCCGCACCCGCCGGGCCAGAGCGCGTGCGACCAGATAGCCGGCCACGAGCGCCAGCAACAGGGCCAGACCCCCGGCGACGAGGATCTCCTGCCGCACGGTGCTCACCGTCCGCCTCACATCGGCCAGCGGCGCGGAGTACACGACAACCCAGCCGACCCGGTGTCCGGAGTAGAAGACGGGACTGGCGGCCGCGGCGACGTGGCCGCTGGGCGCCGGCACGGATGCGGTCTGCAGCCGGCCGGTGCGCGCCGCGACATAGGCGAGCCGGTGACCGATGGTGGCGGCCGGCGGCCCGCCGGAATCGGCCACCGCCGACAGCTGGGCCGCGCCCTGTGACCGGTTGACCGACAACAGGATCACGCGATCACCGGAGAAGGCCGCCGTCTCGTCGACGATCCGGCGCAGGCGCGGCAGCGGGGTCGATCCGCCCAGGGCGCGGCGCAGCTGCCCGGAGTGATCGCGCGCGTTCCCGGCCAGGATGTTGAGCTTCTCCGCCGTCAACCGGCTCTCCAGGCCGGGTGCCACATACAGGTACAGGGCGCCGACCGCCAGGAGCGTGATCGCGAAGAACACCAGCGCCAGCCGGTTGCTCAGCGACAGCCTCATTGCCCTGACCTACGGCTCGGTGTCGCGGAAGCGGTAGCCCACCCCGCGCACGGTGAACAGGTACTCCGGATCCTTGGGGTCCCGCTCCACCTTCTCGCGCAGGTGGCGGATGTGAACGTCGATCGTGCGCGGGTCGCGGTAGGCGGAGTCGCCCCACACGCGGGCCAGCAGCATGTCGCGCGTGAACACGCGGCCCGGCGCGCGGGCGAGTGCGGAGAGGATCTCGAACTCGACGTAGGTGAGCTGGGCATCCTCACCGCGGACGCGCACCGTCCGCTTGGAGAAGTCGATGCGCAGGTCGCGGACCTCCAGGGGGGCCTCGTCCGGCATCGTCTGCTCCGGCCGGCTCATCTCGGCGCGGCGCAGCGCCGCCTTGATCCGGCTGGAGAACTCCCGCAGCGAGAACGGCTTGGTGATGTAGTCGTCGGCACCGAGCTCGAGGCCGACCACCTTGTCGATCTCCTCGGATTTGGCGGTCAGCATGATGATCGGCACCGAGCTGCGACTGCGCAGCCGCCGGCACACCTCCAGGCCGTCGATGCGGGGGAGCATGAGATCAAGGACAACGAGATCGAACGCCTGCTCGTCGAAGCGCTCCAGCGCCTGGCGGCCGTCGGTCGCCTGCACGACGTCATAGCCCTCCTTGCGCAGTGGGTAGGAGAGCAGCGCCTGGATGGACTGCTCGTCGTCGACGAGCAGGATCCGCGCACCGCGTTCAGGCACCGGGGACTCTGCCAACGCCCGTAAGAGTAATCCTCCGCGCGTGCGCCGCCCACTGCGCCCGCCGGTCCGTCGCCCACCGCTCAGGATAATCTGTGGCCGGATGCTCGATCCCCGGATCTACCGGACCGGCCTGATCGTCGCGGCGTTGGCTCTGGTGGTGCTCGCCTTCTCGCTGGGCAATCAGCCCGGGGCGCTGTCGCCGACCCTGGCGCCGGATGCCTTCAACGGGCACAACGCGTACGCGACGATGGAGACGCTGGCGGCGGCATATCCCAGCCGCCGGCCGGGCTCGCCGGGCGACGAGGACGTGGCCACCCAGGTGTTCTCGACGCTCAGCCAGGATGGCTTTGCCCCCACCAAGACGACGTTCAGCGGGCGGACCGTTGACGGGACCCGGACGCTGGAGAACGTGGTCGGCGTCCGCCCCGGCGTCAAGGCCGGGAGCATCGTGGTCGTCGCCCCGCGGGACGCGCTCGGATCCGGGGCGGAGGCCAGCCTGTCCGGCACGGCAGCGCTGATGGAGCTCGCCAACGATCTCCAGGGAGAGACCCTCAACCACACGGTGGTGCTCGCCTCCACGAGCGGCACCCAGGGGGGTGCCGGAGCGCGCGCGCTGGCCGCCGGCCTGCCCCAGCCGATCGACGCCGTGCTCGTCCTGGGTGACCTCGCCAGCGCCCACGCCCATCAGCCGGTGCTCATTCCGTGGTCGACGCGCCAGACGGTGGCCCCGCCGGTGCTGCGCAACACACTGGCGTCCGTGCTCTCCGCCCAGGGGCCGGTCGGCGCCGGCAACGTGGGGCTCGGCGGCCAGTTCGCCCACCTGGCGTTCCCGTTCACGCTCGGCGGCCAGGGTCCGTTCGCGGCCCGGGGTATTCCGGCGATCGAACTCTCCCTCTCCGGTGAGCGCGGGCCGGCCCCGGACGCGCCCGTCAACGCCGCCACCGTGACGGCGGCGGGGCGCGCCGTGCTGGAGGCGATCTCGGCGCTGGACAGCGGACCGAAGGTTCCCGCCCCGTCTTCCTACCTGCTGCTCGCCGGCAAGGTGGTCCCGGGCTGGGCGCTCTCGCTGTTTGTGCTGGCGCTCCTGGTTCCGGTGGCGATGACGACCGTCGATGGGGTCGCGCGGGCGCTCCGGCGCGGGCATGCGGTGGGCCGGGCGGTCATCCTCGTGCTGGCCGCCGCGATTCCGTTCGCCGCCGCCGTGCTGGTGGTGGCCCTCGCCGGGCTGGCCGGGATCATCTCCATCGCCCCGCCGGGCCCCGTCGTCGCCGGCGCGGTGCCCATCGACGGGGCGGGCGTCGCGGTGCTCGCCGTCGCTGCGCTGGCGATGCTCGGCACCGGGGCCGCGGTCGCCGCCTATGCCCACCGGTCGAGCGTGGCCGCCGTCGAGACCCGCCGGAGGTCGCGGGCGTCGCGCCTGGGTGGGGAGGACGTGCGCGGCCGCGGGGACGGCGCGGCCGCCGGGCTGCTGTGCGTGCTGTGCGCGGTCACGTTTGTGATCTGGCTCGGCAACCCGTTCGCCGCGCTGCTGCTCATCCCCGCGCTCCATCTGTGGCTGTGGGCGATCAGCTCCGATCTGCGGATGCCGGGGCCCGTCCGGGCGTTGCTCATCATCCTGGGCGTGGCACCGACCGCGCTCGTCGTTGCCTACTACGCGTTTGGACTGGGCTACGGCCCGGTGGCCCTGATCTGGCAGGCGGCGCTGCTGCTCGCCGGCGGCGGCGTCAGCCTCCTGGCGGCGATCGAGTGGAGCATCGCGCTCGGCTGCCTGGCCAGCGTCGTCGCTCTCGCCTTCCTGGCGGCGCAGCGCTCACGCCGGGCGGCGCCGATGCCGGTCACCGTCCGCGGCCCGGTCACGTACGCCGGCCCGGGGTCGCTCGGCGGAACGAAGTCGGCCATCCGACGTTGACGGCAAATCGCTGACGCGATTCGCTGCCGGGAATCGCTGGCGCGATTCCCGGGGGCTCATGAAGACTGCGCGCCTGTGGCCAAGAGATTCCCGGGGTGGGTGGAGACCTGGCACCATTGCGGGACGATGCGACGCGTCATCCGCGACGTCTCCTCGGTCCTCATCCTCGCCGGCCTGCTGCTGGTGCTCGATGCCGGCCTGACCCTGGTCTGGCAGGAGCCGGTGACCGCTGCCATCGGCCTCGTCATGCGGGGCCAGGTCAGCCAGCGCTACCTCAGCTACCACTCGGCCCCGCTGAGCACCGGCGATGTCAGGACGCTGCACGACATCCGGGCCCAGACTCAGCGCATCGCCTATCTCGCCCGGCGCGAGCGCAGCCAGGTGCGCAACGGCGATGCGATCGGCCGGCTTCAGATTCCGCGGCTCGGCAACACCTACAACATCGTGCAGGGCACCGACACGATCAATCTCGAGGAGGGGCCGGGCCATTACCCGTCGACGGCGTTCCCCGGGATGGGCCAGACGGTGGCCATCGCCGGCCATCGCACCACCTACCTGGCGCCGTTTCGCTTCCTCAACGATCTGCGCCCGGGCGACCCCATCGTGGTCACGATGCCCTACGGCCGCTTCACCTATGACGTGCAGTACCTGCGGATTGTCAAGCCCACCGATGTCGCCGTGATCAACGATGTCGGCTACGAGCGCCTCGTCCTGTCGGCCTGCAACCCGCTCTACAGCGCGGCCCAGCGGCTGATCGTGTTCGCCCGGCTGCACTCGGTCCGGCCGCTGGGGCCGGCCCGGTCGATGACGTCCTAGCCGCGGTCTACATTGCGCTGCCAATGGACGGTGGCCGAAACGTCGAGCCGGTGTCGAGCGTCGTGGAGAAGGTCACCGTGACTGCCGAAGATCAACAGCGCACCCAGTGATCGGACACGGACAGCCGATAGGAGAAGGAAGTCGCAGGATGCGAGTGAGCGAGATACGAGATCAGGTCGGCAGCGGCGAGTACCGCGTGAATACGCAAGCCGTCGCTGAGGCGATCCTGCGCCGGCTTCTCGCCGACCCCCGCCGGTTCGAGGTGCAGGGCGCTTCTCAGGAGGAGTGCTCGTAGCCTGAGAGCTCGCGGTCGGTTCCGGCGAACGTGACGCCGGCCGGACCCTCCCGCACCCGCCCCACCCAGGTCAGGGGCGGCGCCTGTGCTCCGGCCGCGTCGCGCCACCGCGCCTCGACCTCGGCCCGCGCGGCGGACGGGATGCAGGCGCACAGCTCGTAGTCCTCACCGGCGGTGGCGGCGAACTCGCGCGGATCCTCGCCGACCTGGTCCGCCACCTCGCGCACGCCGTCGGCCAGCGGAAGCCGGTCGAGGTCCAGTTCCAGACGCACCCCACTGCGCCGGGCCACGTGCCGGGCGTCGGTGGCCAGGCCGTCGGACAGGTCGATGAGCGCCGTGGCCCCCAACGCGCTCAGCGCCCGCCCGGCAGCCAGCCGGGGTTGGGGCCGGGCATAGGCGGCGTGCAGCCGTCCCGCCGCGCCCGGCGCCAGTCCGTCGGTCGCGGCGCGGCCTTCCAGCACCAGCAGGCCGGCGCCGGCGGCGCCGAGGGTCCCGGTCACCGCCACCAGGTCGCCGGGACGCGCCCCGTCCCGGCCCACCAGTTCCCCCGGGTCCTGCGCCCAGCCGACGACGGTCACCGACGCGGTGAGGACCGATGAGGCGCTCACGTCCCCGCCGGCGATCGTCACCCCGCAGGCCTGCGCCAGGGCGCGCGCTCCCTCAAACAGCGCCAGCGCATCGGTGAGCTCGGTACCCGGCGGAAAGGCGAGGGCCAGATAGGCCTCGCCGGGGGCGGCGCCCATCGCGGCCAGGTCCGAGAGGGCCGTGCCGAGGGCGCGGTGGCCGATCTCCTCCGGGCTCAGCTGCCCGCTGCGGAAATGAATGCCGTCGACGAGCGTGTCGACCGAGGTGACCGCGTAGCCGGAGGCGCGCACCACCGACGCATCGTCGCCGAGCCAGCGCACCACCCGTGATCCGCCGCCCGCCGTCTCGGCGGCGGCCCGCAGCGACTGCTCCAGGTGCTCAATCAGCTCCAGCTCGCGCATCCGAAGGCCCGTCGGCCGCCGGGCGGGCGCCGTCTACCGGTGCCGGTAGACGATCCGCGCGCGGTCGAGATCGTAGGGGGAGAGCTCGACCCGGACGCGGTCGCCCGGCAGGATGCGAATGCGGAAGCGGCGCATCTTCCCGGCGACATGGCCGAGCACGACACGGTCCATGTTGTCGAGCTTGACGCGGAACATCGCGTTGGGCAGGGCCTCGACGACCTCACCCTCCAGCTCGACCTTTTCTTCCTTTGGCATACGGTGGCGACTCTCTGTTAGGGGACGCGCGACTGCGCGCGCCGTGCCGACAACGCTACCAGCCGCCGCGCCCCCACCGGCTGATCAGTGCCCGTTGCCGCCGCCGCCCTTGCCGTTGCCGCCGCCGTTACCGCCCCCGCCGGGGGTGATGTTGGCGGTCCCGGGCGGCGGCGCCTGGGGCGGCTGGGCCTACAGCGTGGGGTTGTTGTACTGGTTGCCGCCCGTCGGCGTGACGCCGGCACCGCCGTTGGTGGCACCGGTCTGGCCCGTGCCTGTGCCCGTCGTCGTGCCCGTCCCGTTTCCGGTTGTGGTGGTGGTGGTTCCCGTGCCCGGAATCGTGCTCGCGCTGCCGCTGGCCGCATGGGGACCGAAGAAGGCCGTGCCCGTGAACGGCGTGCTCGGCGGAGCCCAGTCGCCGCAGTAGCCGCCGCTGGCCTCCTGCATGTACTGGTGCCAGATCGGCGCCGCCAGCACGCCGCCGAAGCCATTGATCATGGGAACGTTGCCGGTGGGGTTGCCGACCCAGACGGCGGTCGACATCCGGGGCGTGTACCCGGCGAAATAGGCGTTGTCGAGGTTCTCGGCGGTGCCGGTCTTGCCCGCCGCCGGGCAGCCGTAGTTCGCTGCCGTACCCGTGCCGCTCGGATTGGTGATCACCTGCTTGAGCACCTGGGTGGCGGTGTAGGCCTCGTTGTACGGGAAGACGGTCTGGTGGGGGGGTGTGGCGAAGCTCCGCGTGCTCCCGTCCGGGAACACGATGCGGTCGACCGCGGTCGGCGTGTAATGGACGCCGCCGCCGGCGACCGTGCCGTAGGCGTCGGCCATCTGCAGGGTGGTGACGCCGATCGTCAGGCCGCCGAGGACCTCGGCCGGGTTGTCATCCAGCGGCGAGGTGATGCCCATCGCGTGGGCCATCGCGTTGAACTTGGTCATCCCCTCATCGGCGACGAGCTGAGCGAACACGGTGTTGTCGGAGATGATCGTCGCGTGGGTGATGTTGATGGCGCCGGCGTAGGTGTGGGTGTCGGTGGCCACCGACCACGCCGGCGCCAGCGGCAGCCAGCCCGCGTTCAGCTGCTTGGAGACGTAGTAGGTGGAGTTGGGGTTGCCGTTGTAGTCGTGGATCAGCGTCATCAGCGCGAACAGCTTGAACGCGGATCCGGTTTGGCGGTCGGCCTGGGTCGCATAGTCAAACGACGTCTGGCTGTAGCTGGACGAGTTCGCGATCGCCTCGATGTGCCCGTTGAGCGGATCGATGGAGGTCAGTGCGGCGGCGACGCCCGGGCCGCCCTCGCTGGCCAGCAGCGAGGCGTGGTCGTCGATCGCCTGCTGGGCGATGGCCTCCTTGCGCAGGTCAATGGTGGAGTAGATCTTCAGCCCACCCTGCCTGACCGCGGCGCAGTGGTTGGGGTGCTGCGGGCAGAGGTCGTGCTCGGCCTGCTGCACGACGAAGTCGAACACGTATGGATCCTTGCGCCCCTGGAACAGGCCGAGGCCGTTCTTGACCTGGAGCTTGCGCTGTGCCGCCCGGTCGGCCTGCGCCTGAGTGATGTAGTGCGCGTTCGCCATCGCCTGCAGGACCTCGGCGCGCCGGTGCAGGGCGGCCGCCTTGTCGATGAACGGGTTGTACTGCGACGGCGCCTGGGGGAGGCCGGCCAGAAGTGCCGCCTGGGCGAGGGTCAGCTTGGAGACCGGCTTGTCGAAGAACAGCTGTGAGGCGGCGCCGACGCCGTACGCCGTCTGCCCGCCGAGCGTCCCGTAGGGAACGTCGTTGAGGTAGTTGGTGAGGATCCAGTTCTTGGAGTGCTCGCTCTCCAGCTGCTCGGCGAGCTTGGCCTGGACGATCTTGTACTGGAGGTTGTGGTTGTCGCGATAAGTGTTCGGCAGATAGGTGTTGTCGACGAGCTGCATCGTCAGCGTCGACGCGCCCTGCAGGCCCCCGTTTCCACCCTTGAGCGCGTCCTTGACCGCCGCGCGCAGGATGCCCTGGTAGTCCAGGGCGCCGTGCTGGTAGAAGCGCCGGTCCTCGATGGCGACCGTCGCCTCCCGGAGGCGCTGCGGGATGGCGCTGGCCGGCACCGGGGTGCGAATGCTCGTCGACGTGATGTAGCCGAGCAGGGTCCCGTCGGAGGCGTACACCTCGGACGGCGACCCGGGCAGATGCGGGTGCAGAGAATTGAGGTTGGGCGCGGAATGGGCGACGTTGATCACCCAGCCCGCGATCGCCAGCGCGCCGACGGTGAGCGCCGAGACGAGAAGCAGAGCGCTCATGGCGAAGAACCGCTTGAGCGGTGACCCGCGGTTGCGCCGGCGGCGGCGCTGTCTGTCACGACGGCTCATGGATCGGTTGCAGGTTGCAGCAGGCGTGGCGCCAGGGCAGAGCTCGCAACGGGCGGCGCCGCACTCGTGGCCAGTGTATCCACCGGGCCTTTTCGGCCCGCCGCATGCGCCTCCTGCAACGCTGGCAACATCGCACGCTGCCGTGCGCCGCCGCCGTCGCTCCTCATCCACCGCCTCGCCTCGCCGGGCGTTGCTCATCGACGGCCTGGGCACGCTGGTCGCGCTACAGCCGCCCGCGCCGGCGTTGGCTCGCGCGCTGGCCGTGCGCCACGGGGTGCAGGTCAGCGAGGCCGAGGCCGCTCGGGGGCTCGCTGCCGAGATCGCCTTCTATCGAGCCCACATGGGCAGCGGGCGCGACGCCGCCAGCCTGGCCGCGCTGCGGCGCCGGTGCGCCGAGGTCCTGCGCGGGGCGCTGCCGGCATCGGAGCCGCTGCGGGCCGTGGGCCCGGAGGCCATGACCGACACGCTGCTGAGCGCACTGCGCTTCCAGCCCTACCCGGACGTGCGTCCGGCGCTCATCCGCGTCCGCAGCCGCGGCGCTCACGTCATCGTCGTCTCCAACTGGGACGTGTCGCTGCTGGAGGTGCTGGAACTGGCCGGACTGGCGCCGCTGCTGGACGGCGTGGTCACCTCCGCG
>DASSZQ010000035.1:0-2294 GCA_035702755.1 Solirubrobacteraceae bacterium
GACGACCACCTGACGGGCGCGTTCTGTAAATCGCTCGAACATGTCTAAATCTTTCCGTCGCGGGACAAATGCGGGTCGGTCGATTCGTTGTCCTGGACTATGTGTTGACTACCCATACTAGTAGTCGACCATGAGGCCCAAATCCGGAGCCAGGCGCGCTCGAAGGCGAGCGGAGAGCGGCTCTCGTGCGGTAGGCGCGGACGGAGTGAGGCCATAGCCCAGTCTACCATCCGGTCTCGCACCTTCCGGCAGGGGGAGCGGTGCGTTCACACCCTCGACACCGGTCCGGCCGGCTGAGTCCGGCCAGGCGTGCCCGCACGCTGAGCCGTCAGGATCCGGACCGCCAGGGCGGTGAGGACCGCCCACCAGAGGACGATCTGCCAAGTGGCGGCCGCGGTCGCCGGGCAGGGCCAGAGCACGAGCGGGGCGAGCCACGCCCAGCCAAGGCGTCGATCGGTCAGAGCGAGCGGGACGGCCAGCAGCGCCAGGTAGTGCAGGTCGATCTGCGGCGAGATGACGATTGTGAGCAGCACCGCGGCGCTCAGGGCCCGCACCTCGCGCGCGGGGCCGTGGGCCCGCGCCGCGATCGCCGTCAGCAGCAAGCCGCAGAGCAGGATCAGTACCACGCCGGCCGCCCGCTCCAGGCCGAGGTGGGTCGTCAGGGCCGTCAGGCTGTACCCCGTCGCGTCGCGCAACCCGCCCTGCCGGTGGAGCAGGCGCCACCAAGCCCCCAGCTCGCGCCAGCCCAGGATGCTCCAGGCCACGGTATTGAGAACGATCCCCATCACCAGCGCCGAACCGGCGGCGCGGTGGCGGCCGGTGACCACGAGCCAGAGCCATAGCGGCGCCAGGATCGGCTTGAGGCAGATCAGGCCGGCTACCAGCGTCGCGACGGCCCATGGGCGCCCCCGCCAGCGCCAGAGCAGCGCGAGGCCGACGAGGATCGGCAGGGTGAGGTTCGCGGTCTGCCAACCGACGATCACGGGGGACCACAGCGCCGCGGCGCCGTAGATCCGCCAGTCGCGCACGTCCAGGATCCGTAGGGCGGCCGGGACGGCCAGGACACAGGCTGCGGTGGCGATGATGCCGGCGGAAAAGCTCGGGAGCAGCGCCCACAGCGCGAAGAGGACCGCGGCGGGGGCCGGGTAGGGGAACGATGCGCCGGCGGCGGTCTGGGCGCGCGTCCAGCGATACGGATCGAATCCGTGCAGCGTCCGCCAGCCGGCGATCCAGAACGAGTGGCGGAAGTCCACGGCGGCGTTGCCGTCCGCGTAGGTCCGGTAGAGGACGTAGGCCGTGACAAGGCCGGGCACCAGTGCGAGGAGCGCGTGCTCGATCGCCCGGCGCCGGTCGTGCGACAGGCTCATCTACTGCGGATCGACGTGCGCCACCGCCAGGGCAGGCCGCCGTCGTGCCCCGGCGCTGCGGACCAGAGATGGTGATGCGAACCCCTCGTGCCGGGTTCGCAGGCAGAGCACGACAATGGCCGCCGCGACCGTCCAGGCGATCACCTCCTGCCACCCTGCGACCGGCAGACGTGGCGGCAGAGGCCACATCAGGATCGGGAGCGCCCAGACCATGTCCAGGCGCGGTCGGCAGACGGCCATGGCCACCAGCAGGAGCGCGAAGTAGTGCGCCCAAACCAGAGGCGAGGCGAGCAGCATCAGCGCGATGGCCAGAACGAGCGCAGCGCGGTCATTCCGCCGACGCGCACCGAAGAAGATGACGGCGGCGCCCACGCCGACCGAGATGACGACCAGCAGGACCTCTCCGGCCGTGCGCCCGAGGCCCGTGTGGTGAGCCACGGCGAGCACGCCGTAGCCGCCCCGCCAGAGGGCGGTGGTCACCTCGCTCGAGACGTTCAGGTATGCGCGGATCGCGTTGAATCCGACGAGCCCCCACACCGCGAGGTTGATCGCGAGCCCCGACGCCAGCCCCCATGCTGCGGCCCGCCACCGACGGGTGACCAGCAGCCAGAGGGCCAACGGCCAGACCAGCGGCTTGATGCTCACCGCCACTGCGGTGAGCAGACCGACGACGAGTGGGCGGTGTCGGTGCCGCCACACCACAGCGATCAGGAGCATGAGGGGCAGCGTGACGTTCCCGATCTCCCACCCGAGGAAGATCGGTGACCAGAGCATCGCCAACCCGTATAGGCGCCAGTCCCGGACCTGCAACACGCGAAGGGTGGCGGGGACACAGGCGATGCCAACGAGCAGGTAGACCGCCTGCGCGGTGTCACGGGAGAGGAGCGCGAACGGCGTGAAGGCGACTGCCGCGAGCGGCGGGTAGAC
>DASSZQ010000044.1:0-7075 GCA_035702755.1 Solirubrobacteraceae bacterium
CATCGATGACTGATCTCACTCACATGCGGCTCCTCCTCGTCACCGACGACGCCGCTGACCGCGAGCGCCTGGGCCGGCTGCTCACCGACGCCGGGTACAGCGACATCGTCTCCAGCGACGATCCCACCGTCGCCCACCAGCTGGCGGTCAGCGAGCGACCGGACCTGGTGCTGATCGACGCCGACATCCCGGAGCTCTCAGACCATGCCCTGGCCAAGCTTCACCACCTGACCCAGGAGCCGCGGCGCCTGCCGGTGCTCGCCCTGACCGCGGATGCCGGCGCCGACGCCCGCCGCCGGGCACTGTCCCTTGGAGTTCACGATTTCATCGGCCGTCCGATCGACGAGACCGAGCTGCGCTTCCGCGTCCACAACGCGCTGCGCACACGGCGCCTGGAGCAGCAGCTTGAGGACCACGACGCCATCCTCAGCGATGCGCTGCGCGATCGGATGAGCGAGCTGGAGACCACCCGTGAGAGCCTGTCGGTGCTCGCGGTGATCGCCGAGTACCACGACGACGACACCTACCAGCACGCGCAGCGGGTGGGCATCGGCGCCTCGCTCATCGCCCAGGCGCTTGAGCTTCCGGAGCCGTTCGTCGTCATGATCCGTGACGCCGCGCCGCTGCACGACATCGGCAAGGTGGGGATCTCCCGCCGGATCCTGCTCAAGCCGGACAAGCTCACCCCAGCCGAGTGGATGCATATGATGCGCCACGTCGAGATCGGGGCCCGGATCCTGGCCTCGGCCCAGTCGCCGGTGCTCCGGCTCGCCGGCGAGATCGCCCGGACCCACCATGAGCGCTGGGACGGCAACGGCTACCTGGCGGGCCTGTCCGGCCAGGACATTCCGATCGCGGGGCGCATCACCGCGCTGGCCGACGTCTGGGACACCCTCACCCACCAGCGCCCCTACAAGGCGGCGTGGGACGAGGACCGCGCCCTGACCGAGATTCGCTCGCAGGCGGGCGCCCACTTCGATCCGCGCGTCGTTGAGGCGTTCGCCACGATCGACTGGGCCGGCCTCAACGCGATCCTCGCCAGCGAACTGGCCCAGACGCTGACGCTCTGACGCCGGCGCGACCGGTCCTGAGCTAGGCGGCGGCCGGCGCCGCCGCCGTCTTCTCGCGCGGCCGGGGCGCGAGCCGGCGCCCGGCGGCGCCGGGCGCGTAGACGGCCAGCGCCAGCGCGATCAGCGCCGTCACCGCGACGGCGGTGAACAAAATCGCCTGCGCGTCCATCGAGAGATTGAAGTTGAGACCGCCCGGCTCCAGGAAGATGAGCCAGGCGATCCCGGACGCGCCGAGCGCCAGCACGGGGGGCCGTGAGCAGCCGAGGACCTCCCACGCGGCCAGCGCCATGGCAAACGGCAGGGCGTAGTAGGAGATGTCCCACGGGTCGAGCACGCACCGCAGCAGGAGCAGGAGCGCCAGGAGGAGCAGGGCATCGGTGCGGCGGCGGCGGCGAGCGCCGCGGCGCACCCAGGCGTACAGTGCGGTCAGCGGGAGCATGAGCGCGACGATCAACGGATGCGCGACGCCGTTGATCCACCCCGGCGCCACCCGCCACGGCAACACGAGATGCCGGCCGGCGACCACGTGGGAGTGCGAGCCGAAGAACCACCAGATCTGCCACTGGTTGAAGATCTGTCCGGTTGACTGGGCGGCGGCGGCTACCGATCCGCTCAGACCACCGCCCGGCTGTCCGAGCATGAACGGGGCCATCACTGCACCGGCGATCGCACAGGCGACCACCAGCGTGCGTATCCGATGGCGCGGCAGCGCCACCAGAACCGGCCCGATGCCGAGCACCGCCCACTCCTTATTGGCGATCGCCAGCCCCAGCAGAAGACCCGCCCACGCCGGCCGGTCGCGCACCGCGCCCACCACCGCCGCGGCGCACAGCACGGCGCCGAGGAGCTCCTCAGGATGTCCGTACTGCAGGGCGGGCAGTGTCAGCGGGTTGGCCGCGCACACCAACACGGCCACCCCTGCCCCCAGCAGGGGCCGACGCGTGCCGCGCAGCCGGGCGGCCAGCCAAATGCCGAGCGCCCCGCTCGCCAGCAGCGCCGGCACCGCCCCGGCCGTGTAGACGCTCCACTCACTGCCGTGCCATAGCTCGGCGCTCAGCATGAACGGCGCGCGGAGCCCCAGCGAGCCACCGTACGCCGGGGAGAGGGCAAGGAACCGCCCCAGGTGACCGGCCAGCAGCGCGCGCACCGCCGGCCAGGCCTCCGAGTTCCAGTCCAGCGCCGGCCCGCGGCGGATGGCCACCCACCAGATGAGGAACAGGGCGCCGGCCGCCATCGCCGTCGCCGCTGCGTTGCGACGCAAACGCGCCGGCGGCATTGCGATCCGGCGGCGCAGATGGGCCGGCCGCATGCCGATCAGGCGGCGCCGACGGCCGACGGCATGACGTCCGCCATCGTGGTCCCCATCTGCCCCTCGGCGGCCAGCAGCAGCTTGAAGTCCTGCGGGCTTGAGGCGACAGCGAGCGCGTCGTCGCGCGTGATCCGACCGGACTTGACGTGCTCATACAGCGCCTGGTCGAACGTCTGCATTCCGTAGTAGACGCCCTCGGCAATGATCGACGGCAGCTGCATGGTCTGGTCCGGGTCGACGATCGCGTCGCGCACACGGCCGGTGGCGCGCAGAATCTCCAGGGCGGCGACGCGTCCGCCGCCGATGGCGGGGATGAGCCGCTGGGAGATGACCCCGCGCAGCGTGGCGGCCACCATGGCCCGGACCTGCCGGTGCTGGTGGGGCGGGAAGAAGTCGATGACCCGGTTGAGCGTCTCTGAGGCGTCAGCAGTATGCAGGGTTGAGAGCACGAGGTGTCCGGTCTCAGCGGCCGACAGCGCCGTCTGGACGGTCTCCTCGTCACGCATCTCGCCGATCAGGATGATGTCCGGATCCTGCCGGAGCACGCGCCGCAGCGCCTTGGCGAACGACCCGGTGTCAGAGCCGATCTCGCGCTGGTTGATGACCGAGCGCTTGTCGGTGTGCAGGAACTCGATCGGATCCTCGATCGTGACGATGTGGCGGGACGCCGTCGAGTTCACATGGTCGACCATCGCCGCCAGCGTCGTCGACTTGCCAGAGCCGGTCGTGCCGGTGACGAGGACGATGCCACGCGGCTCCTCGGCCAGCTGGCGGACGGTATCCGGCAGCCCCAGCTCGGAGATCGTTGTCACGCCGAACGGAATCCGGCGACAGACGATCGAAATGGATCCGCGCTGACGAAACGCGTTGACCCGGAAGCGGGCCAGGCCGGGGACGGCAAAGGCGAAGTCGACCTCCCCCTCGCTGGCCAGCTCCTTGACGCGGTTGACGTCGTTGAGCATCTCATGCAGGGCGCGCTCGGTGTCATCCCCGCTCAGTGGCTCGGTGCCCGGGATCGGCTGAAGCTGGCCGGCGATCCGAGCCATGGGCGGAGAGCCCACCTTGACGTGCAGGTCTGAGCCGTCCTGGTCGGCGAGGTGCTGAAGCGCCTCGCGGAGGTTGAGACTCATGAGCCGGATCCCGGAGTGGCGGTGGTGGCCGCCCCAGCGGGCGCGGCCGGCGCGATCGACGCCGTGGACGGGAACGGGACCCGGTTCTTCTGCCCCGTGCACACCGCAGAGGCGATCGTCAGCAGCGTCCCGCTGGTCATGTTGTAGCCGAGCGGGTCGGCCATCGCCAGGTCACAGAGACCGGCGGCCGAGTGCCGGGTGAACGCCGCCCGGGCCTGCTTCTCGGAGTGCGTCACCCGGCTGGCGATATGGACGACCCGCAGGATGAACTGCCAGGTCTTGCCGCCGTTGGCCGGCACCGTGAGCTTCTCGGTCTGGCCCGGCTTGAGCAGGATCACCGAGCATTGGGCACGGCCCGGGCGGCAGACACCGGGCCCGCTGTGGGCAACGCCCTGGCGAAGCGCGAACACTGCCTCGCGCCCGCCCGCCATGACCCCCATGAACATCGCCTCCGGCAGGGCCGGTGAGGGCAGCGGGGTGAGTCGCGCCAGGTCCTCGCGCACCGGAACGCTCGAGTCCTTGCCCGCCCGCACCCACACCGAGTATGTCGTCCACGACTGCACCTTGGCCGGGACCTTGGGAGTGACGCTCGCCGTCGTCGAAACCGGCTGCGAGGGGCTGCTCTGCGGCGATGACGTCGTCGTATGCGTGGAGGTGTGCGTGGTGCTGGAGGCGCCGGAGTTGGTGACGGTGCTCGCCGGCGTGGACGTGGGCGTGGGCGTCACCATGGCCGCCGTCGGCGAGGATGCCGAGGGGGCGCTGGTTGCGGATGCGGCCGGCGTTGCCGAGCTCGTGCCCGAGGACGCCGGGTGCGAAGCCGCGCTGGCGCTCGTCGTGGTCGACGACGTCGTGCTGGCGTTCCCAAACGGATCACGTGAGGAGCTGGAGATGTGGTCCTTGACCGGGACCGCCTTGGCGTGAGCGGCCGGCTGGGTGCTCGTGGGAACGACGGGCGGCGGAAGCGGCACGTGCGCGGTGGCGGTGGAGCCACCGCCGCTGAGCAGCACGGGAACGGCGGCGATGGCGGCAACAAGCACCGCGACAAGCAGCCACAGCTTGCGCTCGATCAGGTCTCGGCGAAGTGCGGTCATGATCAGCCTCCTGCGGGCGACGTGGTGGCGGGGGGCGGCTGGAGCTGATAGAGCGTGGCCGTCAGCTGCACGGTGAGGGGCGAGCCGCTCAGCGAGACCGAACCGATGCTGAGCAGGGGTCCGCTGGCGTGCACCTTGGTGCCGGAGAGAAGGACGAAGCCGTCGAGCCGCTTGACCAGCCGGTTCAGCGCAGCGTATCCGCCCTGGAAGGTCAGCTGGATGGGGACCTGGCTGGCGACGCTGGAGGTCCCGGTGGTGGGCGTGGGCGTCGGCGTGGGCGTGCTCGGCGTGGACCCGGAGGCACCGGTGAGCGTGATCGACTGCATCTGGACGTGGGCGGCCTGAGCGTTGCGCTCCAGCGTCCGCAGCAGGGCGGGGATGTCAGACTGCGCCGGCAGGGCCAGCTTCAGCGCCGCCCACTGAGCCGCGTCGGCCTTCAGCGATGCCTGAGCCGCGCGGCCGGCGGCGAAATCCGACTCGGCCTTGGCCAGGGCCTGCTGCTGGGAGGTGATCGCCGCCTGCAGAGTGCTCGCCTTGTTCTGTTCCGGCTTGAGCACCAGCATGTAGAAGGCGCCGGCCGCCGCCAGCATCACGACGATGCCGAGGACGATGCGATCGCGGGGACGGAGGTTCATTGCGCTGCTCCGCGGGTCGAGGTGACGGACGCCGAGGCCGCGGAGCCCGTACCGGTGGACGTGGAGGCGGGGGTCGCCCCCACGCCGGTGGCAGTGGTCGCCGAGGGGACAGCTGCCGCCTTGAAGGTCAAGGAGAGCTGGAACTGCACCGGGTACTTGCACCCACCGCTCGACCCGGAGCCCGCGGCGCTTCCGCTGTTGGTGGACGAGGCCAGGCTCACGTTGGTCACGTCGGTGATCCGGTGCAGCTGCACCATGACCTGAGCGACCGTCGACTGTGAGTTCGCGCACCCGGTCAGCGCGACAGTGGGGATGGGCGGGCCGCCGGGGGTGGTGGTCGCGGCCGGCGTCGCGCCCGGCGTCGCGGCCGGCGTGGCGCCCGGCGTCGGCGTCGCACCTGACGTCGTGGCTGACGTCGTGGTCGCCTGCATCGTGGTGAGTGCCGACTTGGCCGGCATCAGCGAGCCGACCTGCCCCAGCAGCTCAGACCAGGGGAAGCGCCCGACGATGAGCTGCCGGATGTCGGACAGCTCCTGAGAATGGTGCTCCGCCGCCTGGACCGACACGCCGAACTTGGCGGCGGCGGCGTTCCAGGCGGCCGTGCTTGAGGTGACCTGCGCCAGCTGAGCGCGGCGGGTGCTGACGCGGTTGCTCGCGGAGACGTACAGAACGGCGCCGACCAGCACCAGCACGAGGACACCGACGACGGCGAGCATCGCGGGGCTCATCGACACGGCCATCCGCCGCGTGCGGCGATCGGCGGGAATGAGGTTGACGGCGTTCATCTGGGCAGCTCCCCCACGGCAAGTCCGCTGGCAAGGGCGGCGAGGCGCGAGTCGACACCGCCGAGAGCATCCGGGCCCCCCGGCGTGACCTCGCCGCAGACGAGCTTGAGGCCGGATTCGGCCCCGAGCGCGATGACAAATCCCGGCAGGGTGGCGAGCGGACCGGCGACGACGCCGGAGGTCACCGTCCCGCCGAACTGAAGCGAGTAGAACTCGGCGGCGGCGCGGAGCTCGGACCCCAGCTCGGCGGCGGCGCGAGCCAGCAGCTCGGCCACCTCTCGCTCATCGTCGTCCCACGCCTCGCCCGGCGGCCGGCTGCCGGCACCCTGGACGAGCTTCAGCGCCTCGTCGACGGGAATCGCCCGGCTCTCGGCCAGGCGCTCCAGCACCATGGCCAGACCCTGGGGCGCCTGGCGGGTGAACCGGCAGACACCGCCCTCGGCAATCGCGATGTTGACGAGATCACCGAGCTGGGCGTACAGAACTGGGCCGCGCTCGGCGTCCACGCCACCACTGAGTGCGCGGATGACGGCGAAGATGGACAGGTCGATGCCCTCCGCGCGCAGGCCGGCCCGCCGGAGAGACTCGAGCAGTGGCTCGATGCCCTCGCGTTCGGTGGCGACAACGATGACGCGCAGCCGGTGGCCCTCCGAAGTCTCCACCAGCCCGACGGTCTGGTGGTCGAGGACCGCCCGGTCAAGCGGCATGGGGATGCGCTCCTGCGCCTGCATCATGAGCGCGGCATGGATGTCGCGCTCCTCCAGGGGCGGCAGGTCGATGACGCGCAGGACGGTGCGCGGTGTGGCCAGGCCCACCCGGACACGCTTGGAGAACCGGTGCTCGGCGAACAGGCCCCGCAGCTCGGTGGCCAGTTGGACGGGCTCGACGACCAGTCCGTCGCGCATCAGCCCCGGCGAGAGGGGACGGGCGGCGACGCGCTCGGCGACGATCCGCCCATCCTGCACGCGAGCCTCCGCGGCGACGATCTGGGTGGCGCTGATCTCCAGCCCGGTCACCGTCGCGGCGCGCCGGCCGGAGCGGGCGGGCCGCCGCAC
>DASSZQ010000135.1:0-14468 GCA_035702755.1 Solirubrobacteraceae bacterium
TCTTCAGCGGCTCAAGACCGACCTCGGCGGCGTGCCCGCGCACCTCGCCGACGTAGGCGATCCTGTCGAGCCGTGCGATTTCACGCTCGCCTTCCACGCGGGCGGGGTGGCCCTCCGGCAGATTGCGAATCAGGGCCCGGATGCGGTTGCGAAGCTGCAGGGCGAAGTGCGGCGTGGAGGCGCCCATGAGCTGGCGCACGTCCTCGACGGTCGTCTCATGGTCTGACCGCAGACGGTCGGGATGTTCGGCCTGGCTCATTTCGCAGATGTCTGGGGGACGGCTTCCAGGAGGCTGTCAACCTCGGCCTGGACGCCCACGGAGACCGCGTTCTGGTCGCCGATCACCCACCCATGGTTGTAGACCGCCGCCGTCGGTCCCTCCTGGGTGTAGCCCGGGGTGGCGTAGTCGAGGAAGAAGTTCAGCACGGGGCGAGGAAGCACCGACGGGTTGTCGACCAGCAGCTGCGGACCGTAGTCGCCGCTGCTGGACAGCGCGGCCGAGGCGGCCGCGTCGAGCGGCCGGGACGCGTTGAGCAGCACATACCCGTGTCCGGGGCTGCGCATCGCCCAGCCGAAGCTCCCCGGTACGTGCGCGCACGGCTGGCCGTAGGCGCAGCCCGGGTCGCGATAGGTGGCAAACGCGACCGAGTTGGCGGCGGCGTCGGGGGCGCCGACGCGCTTGACCGTGCCGTACTTCTTGAGCTGGGACAGGACCGAATCCGGGATGACGCTCGACGGCCCCAGCACGTAGATGTGCGCGTGCTGATGGGCGGCGAGCGCCTGGCGGGTGGGCGCCGGGATCCCCGCCGGGTTGACGAACAGGACCGGGTCGCCGCTCTCCGCCGCCCAGCCCGCGGCCGGCATCGCGTAGGCGGGATTGGTCCCGGAGGCGATGACGACGTCGCTGCTCGGCCGGCCGGCGACGGCGGTGACGAAGCGGTCGACGCCCGCAGCCAGCGCGTAGGGATCGCTGCCCGTGACCGCCGCGGTGTGCAGGCCGGAGACGGTGGGGACGTCGCCGATGCGGACCAGCTGGGCGCCGCCGATCGATCCGGAGCCGCCGGGAGCCAGCTGGGTCAGCGCCTGGGAGGTGGCGGCCGGCAGCGAGCCCGGGCCGGAGAGCAGGATCGGCGCGCGGATCGGTGGCGCCATCAGGACCGAGGCGGCGATCGACGCCTGCCAGTCGTCGGTGGGAGCCAGCGCCACCGCATTGGGATGCGTGCCGGGCGCAGCGGATGGGAACACGGCCAGGGCCACGCCGGCGGCGTCCGCCACCGGATCGGCGCCGTCGACGCGCGTGGTGTTCTTGGTCGCCAGCGCCGGGAAGCCCAGCTTCTGTGCGGCCTGAGGGCTGGCCGCGGGGATCCCGATCGTCACCGTCGCATGGGCGGTGCTCGTCTCATGCAGCAGCTTGGTGCCGCCGCAGCCGGCGAGGGCGAGGGCCGCGATGGCGGCCAGGGCCGGGATCGCGGTCCGGATCAGAGCGCGCGGTCGCATCGCGCCGCACGTTAGCGAGCGGGCCCGGACAGGGCGCCGATGGCGCGCTGACGCCCGCGGGTCCGGGCGGGCGGCTGCCGACGGCTACGCCGGGCCGCCCTCGTGGGCGCGCCGGGCGATGATCTCCTCGCGCTCGGCGAGGCGGTTGGCCCGGCGCAGCTCGGCCTCGCGCATCCGGCGCTGATCGAGCGGGGACTGGGTCTGGAGCGGCGGGACCGGTGCCGGCCGGCCGTCGGCGTCAAGGGCGACCATCGTGAGATAGGCGGTGTTGGTGTGGCGCTTGGAGCCGACCACCGGGTTCTCGGACTCCACCCGCACGCCGACCTCCATCGACGTGTGCCAGGCGGCGTTGACCGTCGCCCGGAAGGTGACGAGCTCGCCGACGTAGATCGGCACCAGGAAGTCCATCCGGTCCATTCCCACCGTTACCACGCGCTGGCCGGCGTGCTTGATGGCGGCCAGGGCGGCGGCTTCGTCGGCGAGCTTCATGATCGTCCCGCCGTGGATGTTGCCGGCGCTGTTGGCGTCGGTGACGCCCATCCAGTGGGTGATCTCGGACCGGGAATCGGCCACTGGTTTTGGCTGCATCGCGCCATCCTAATGTCGGCGCACCGCTACGCTTCCTACTGCCAGCAAGCCACTCGCCAAGGAGGATGCGATGCCGGGCCTTTCCGGGCGCATGTCCACCGTCGTCAAAGCCAAGATCTCCAAGCTCCTCGACCGCGCCGAGGACCCGTCAGAAACCCTTGAGTACAGCTACCAGAAGCAGATCGAGCTGCTCCAGAACGTCAAGAAGGGCATCGCCGACGTCGTCACCTCCAAGAAGCGGCTGCAGCTGCAGGAGGAGAAGTACAAGCAGCAGGTCGTCAAGCTGGACACCCAGGCCCGGCAGGCGCTGGCCGCCGGCAACGAGCAGCTGGCCCGCACCGCGCTGGAGCGCAAGAGCGCGATGCAGACCGAGCTGCAGTCACTTGACGCCCAGATCTCCGAGCTTGAGCAGCAGCAGGAGCAGATGACGGCCTCCGAGCAGAAGCTGCGGGCCAAGATCGAGCAGTTCCGCTCCAAGAAGGAGGTCATCAAGGCCCAGTACTCGGCCGCCGAGGCTCAGGTGCGGATCTCCGAGGCGGCGACCGGCGTCGGCGAGGAGATGGCCGACGTGGGGCTGGCGATGCAGCGGGCGCTGGACAAGACCGAGAACATGCGCGCGCGGGCGAGCGCGGTGCAGGAGCTTGAGGCGGCGGGCACGTTTGAGGACCTCACCCAGATCGGTCCGGGCGAGGACGACATCGACCGTCAGCTGCGCGAGCTCTCCAGCTCCAGCGCCGTCGACGACGAGCTGGCGAAGATGAAGGCCGAGCTGGGCACGGGCGGCGCCAAGGGCGAGCTGGGGGCGGGAACCGCCGGCGAAGCAGCCGGCGAGGGGGAGAGCGCGGGCGGCGGCGCGGGCGCGGCGTGATGATCGTCCGGATCGCCACCGAGGGCCAGTACGAGGTCCCCGAGGCCGACACCGCCGGGCTCAACGAGCTCGACAACGCGGCCGTGTCGGCCTGCGAGAGCGGCGACGAGGGCGCCTTCCGCGACGTGTTCGGCCGGCTCATCGAGTACGTGCGGGCGAAGGGGACGCCGGTGCCCCAGGATGAGCTCGTCGGCTCAGACATCATCCTGCCGCCGCCTGATGTCTCCCTGGAGGAGGCCCAGGCGGAGTTTCAGGGCGAGGGCCTGATCCCGGGCTGATCGCCCGCGGCCAGCCGCGTCAGCAGCGCATCGACCGCGGCCGCGGTGCGGTCCCAGCCACAGCGCCGGGCGCGCTCCAGGCCCGCCGCCCGCAGGCGCCCGCGCGCCGCGGAGTCGGTGGCGGCGGTGACGACGGCGCTGGCGATGGCCGCCGGATCGTCCGGATCGACGAGCAGCGCGGCGTCGCCGCAGGTCTCCGGAAGGGCGGCGCGGTCGGCGGCCACCACCGGCGTGCCGCAGGCCATCGCCTCAAGGCAGGTCAGTCCGAAGCCCTCGTAGCGGGACGGCAGCACGAAGGCCAGCGCGTCCCGGTACAGGCCTGGGAGATCGTCCTCGGCGACGTATCCGAGGCGGTGCAGCCGGGACTCGGCGCTCGCCGGCGTGAAGTACGGGCGCGAGTCCCCGGCCCAGACCAGCTCGATCCCCAGGGCCTCGAGCGCGGCGGCCGCCGCGGCGAGCGCGGGCAGGTTCTTGCGGGCATCGGCGGTGGCGATCGTCAGGACATACGGCCGCTCCAGGCCGAACCGGCGCCGGGTCACGACGGCGTCGCCCTCCGGCACGAAGCGCTCGCCGACGCCGCCGGGGATCACCTCCAGACGGTCCGGCCGCAGTCCGGCCAGCTCGATGAGCTCCCGCCGGGAGAACTCCGAGACGGTGACCACGCACAGCGCCCGCCGGGCGGCGGCAAGACCGGCCCGGGCGTGCCACAGGCGATAGGCGCGGGAGTAGGCGCCGGGGTGGCGCAGGACGGCGGCGTCGTGCATGACCAGGACGTTGCGCGGCCAGGCGAGGGGGGCGAGGTTCGCCGGCGAGAACACGAGCGATGCGTGCAGCGCCGCCGCCCGGGCGGGCAGCGCGGTCTGCTCCCAGGCCTGGGCGAGCAGGCGGCGGCGTGCCCGCGGGCGGGGCTGGGCGACGACGTAGCGCTCCGGGGCGCGGGCGACGAGGCGGGCGACCACCTCGGCGGTCCAGCGTTCGACGCCGGTGACGGTGGGGCGGGTGGCGGCCCGGTGGTTGAGGACGATCGGTCCGCCGGCGGCGCGATGGGATGACGTCATCGGCCGCGGGCGTGACGAATCAGTGGGCCGGCGGCCGGGCGAGGCGGGCTCGCCCGGCGTGACGGCTCAGGATGTCTAGGCGGTGGCCGCGGGCGCGACCGGCTCGCCGCTGCGCTGGATCCACTTGGAGCTGCAGGGGATGCGGGTGCGGTCGCAGCGGTGCGCGTAGGCGCGGGCGATCTCGGTCACCTCGGTGAGGAGGTCATCCTGGAGGCGGATCGGCTCCAGCCCCAGGTCGAGCAGCTGGCGGTTCTCGACAAACAGCTCGTTCTCGGCCGCCTCCTTGCGCGGGTTGTCGACATAGTCGATCTCGGCGTCGGTGAGGCTGGAGACGAGCTTGGCCAGATCCCGGACGCGGTGGCACTCGGTCATCTGATTGAAGACGCGCACGCGCTCGCCGTGCTCCGGCGGGTTCTCGATCGCCAGCTGGATGCAGCGGACGGTGTCCTGGATATGGATGAACGCGCGGGTCTGGCCGCCGGTGCCGTGAACGGTCAGCGGGTAGCCGATCGCCGCCTGCATGAGAAAGCGGTTGAGCACGGTGCCGTAGTCGCCGTCGTAGTCAAAGCGGTTGATGAGGCGCTCGTCGAGCCGGGTCTCGGCCGTCTGGGTGCCCCACACGATGCCCTGATGCAGGTCGGTGATCCGGGTGCCGTCGTTCTTGTTGTAGAACGCGAACATCAGCTGATCCTGCGTCTTGGTCATGTGGTAGACGCTGCCCGGGTTGACCGGGTACAGGATCTCCTGCTCCACCTCGGTGCCCTCGTCGGTGTCGATCTTGACGCGGAGGTACCCCTCCGGGATCTTCACCCCGGCGGTGCCGTAGCCGTAGACACCCATCGTGCCCAGATGCACGACGTGCGCGTCAAGCTCGGCCTCGACGAGCGCCGTCAGCAGGTTGTGCGTGGCGTTGACGTTGTTGTTGACCGTGTAGCGCTTGTGCCACGGGCTTTTCATCGAGTACGGCGCGGCGCGCTGCTCGGCGAAGTGCACGATCGCGTCGGGCTGCCACTCCATCAGCAGGTCAAGCAGGACGCGATAGTTCTCGGCGACGTTGAAGCGGTGAAACGCGATCTCGCGTCCCGTGAGCTCCCGCCACGCTGCCAGGCGCGTGCCAAGCGGCTGGATCGGCGTCAGCGAGTCCGCCTCCAGTTCCACATCGGCGTTCCGCCGGGCCAGGTTGTCGACGATGGCCACGTCATGGCCGCAGGCCGACAGGTGCAGGGAGGTCGGCCAACCACAGAAGCCGTCACCACCGAGAATGAGTATGCGCAAGGTATCTCCCTTGTTCCGTCTTGAATGGCTCGCGCTCGCCCAGGCGGCGCTGCGAAAGGGGGGTTGAGGGCTCCGCTCAGAGAGCGAACCAGCGTCCGAGACTAGCGCACCAGCAGGCGGTTACGCCTCAGAACGGCCGCTGCCGCGGGACCTTCGCCGGCCTCAGACCGGAATCCCCCACAGCGGAAACCACCGCTGGAGCTCCGGCTCGACGGGAAGCTCGCCCCCCATCTGCGCCTTGAGCACCAGTTCGCGCTCGCTGTCGCGTTCCCGGTCGCCGGCGCCGGGTGCGAAGGGGTAGAAGAACCCGCGCTTGTAGTTGTAAATCCAGTACAGCGGCCGCGACTGAGCGTCCTGGAAGGCGAACACGGCACACAGGAGGCGGTCGCCGTAGCCCCCGGCCTGCAGCGCGCTTGAGACCGCGTTGATGGCGACGGCGAGGCTGTCGAAGTCGCTGCCGTCGACGATGAGCCAGCTGAACCCGTAGCTGTCCTCGGAGGTCCGCACCTCGGTCTGGCTGTCGGAGGCGGTCGCGGTGACGACCTCCTTCATGTCCTTGACGATGGCGGCGAAGTCGGCGGTGGCCAGCGACTGGAAGACGACGGCCGCGCTGCCCCGGGTGGTGATCTGCAGCTCGGTCTCCAGCGTCACGTATGCGGTGGTGATGGCGAACAGCCGGTCCTCGGCCGGTTGGGCGAGCTTGCGCCGGCCGGTGATGATGTCCATCAGTCCCATCAGCGACGCCACCGGCGCAGGTCGATGAGGTCGACGGCGCCCTGGAGAAGCTCGGCGACCACCTGGATGACGACCTCCAGCAGTGACTCCATCAGCGGGTGCCCTGCAGTTGGGCCTCGAGCCGCTGCAGCGCATCGATCCGCGCCTTGAGCGGCGGGTGGGTGGAGAACAGGGCGGCCACGCTCTGCTTGGCCTTGGGCGGGAAGATGTAGAACGCGGCGAGTTCGCCGGAGGCGGCGCGCAGATCGCGCTGCGGGATCAGGTCCATCCGGTCTGAGATCTTGACCAGGGCGCTGATCAGCGCGCTGGGGCGGCCGGTGAGGATCGCCGACCCGCGGTCGGCGGCGAACTCGCGATAGCGCGACAGCGCCTGGAGCAGCACGAACGAGATCACGTAGACCAGGCCGGAGACGAGGATGACGACGGCGAAGCCCGGCCCCTCGTTGTCGCGGTTGTCGTTGCCGAAGCCGCCAAAGCCGCCGAACCACAGGCCGCTCTGGACGATGAACGCGGCGATCGAGGCGAAGAAGCTGGCGACCGTCATCACCATCACGTCGCGGTTGGTCACGTGGGTCAGCTCATGTCCGAGCACCGCCTCCAGCTCGGATTGGTTGAGCATTCCAAGCAGCCCGGTGGTGGCGCAGACCGTGGCCGTCTTGGGCGAGCGCCCAACGGCAAACGCGTTGGCCATGGGAGTCTGGGCGACCGCCACCCGGACCATGGGGATGTTGGCCTGGATGCACAGCCGCTCCACGGTGGCGTGCAGTTCCGGGGCCTCGGCCGCCGTCACCTCGTGGGCGCCCATCGAGGCGAGGGCGAGCTTGTCGGAGGTGAAGTACTGAACGACGAACAGCAGCGCGGCGATCACCACCACCGCGGCGACCCCGACGCCGGCGGCGATGAGCACGGCGATCAGCACGGCGTAGACGAGGCCCAGCAGGAACATGGTGCCGAGCATCCGCGTCTGCAGACCCCGGTCCTTGCCAAATGAGCGCGGTGCGGGCATCGTCAGTGAAATGTTCCCAGACAGCTAAGCCCGGCATGAACACCGGTGAGGGGTTTCACGCACGGTGGGCGCTGGCGCGGGTCGGCGAGGCCTGAGAGCGGGACGAGCATTCCCCCGGTGGGGGGGTGAGTTTGTTCGAAATACGGATTGGGGGTGACGACCTCGTACAAACTCGCTGCCATAGGCCACTCACGGGCGAAATCTCACGGCGCAGTCCTGATTTCGCACAAAGCTGACGCTCGCCACCCGCCCGGGCTCCCTTCATCGCTGACGTTGACCGGGAACCACGCCGGGGAGCGGTCGGTCTGGGCCCGGCGGTGCCGCGGGCACGGCCGGCGGGACGATCGCCCGGCTCAGCTTTTGTCCGGGCCCTGAGCCGGCCGTCCGGACGGTGCGCCTCCCAGCGTCAGTCCGAGCACGCGCATGACGAACTGCAGGCTCACCGCCTGCAGCTCCGGGTCGTGCTGAACCGAGCGATGGTGTCCGCCGGGGACGACGATCAGGCGGCTGTCGGCGGACCGCACCAGCGTGGCCAGTTCGCGCGAGTGCTCCACCGGGACCTGCTCGTCGCCCTCGGCATGCATGAGCAGCAGCGGGACGTCGAGCGTGCGGACGGCGGCGCTGAGGTCATGGCCGTCGAGCAGGCGCGTGAGCGCCTCGGTGTCGGCGTCGAAGCCGAGGGAGCCGCCGAGCAGCCCCCGCCGCAGGCCCTCGGCGCTCGCCGGGCAGATCGCCACCACCGCCTGGGCCCGGACCGGTCCGGCGGCGACGATGGCCAGATAGCCGCCCATGCTGGAGCCGCGCAGGGCGACCGGCGAGTCTGGGTCGCCGAGCGCCGATCGGAGATGGTCGGCGACCGTTACCACGTCGTCGATGGCGCCGGCGCCCAGGCGCCCGCCGCTCTCGCCGTGACCGCGCTGATCGAAGCAGACGGCCGCCAGACCGAGCGCGACCGCGGCGCGGGCGTAGTCATGGTGGCTCTCCTTGCCGGAGCCGGCCCCGTGGAGGACGACGATTCCCGCGGTGGGCGGAGGCAGCGACGCGGGGGGCAGCCACAGGCTGTAGGCCAGGCCATCCAGGACGCCGGTCTCGGCGGGGAGCGTCGGATTGACGGTACGCGTCGCCGAAACCATATCGTTAGCGTCAGTGAGCACCGCCACCACACAGCTCTCCCACGTCTATCCCCAGGGCAGCCGGGTCAACGAGCACGGCCATCTGGAGATCGGAGGCTGCGACGCCGTGGAGCTGGCCCGGGAGTTCGGCACGCCCGCCTACATCGTCTCAGAGGCTGACCTGCGCAGCCGCGCGCGGGCGTTTATCGACGCGCTCGGCGCCCGCCACCAGGACTTCGACGTGCTCTTCGCCTCCAAGGCGTTTCCGTGCACGGCCGTCTACCGCGTGCTGGCCGAGGAGGGCATGGCCTGCGACGTCGCGTCCGGGGGCGAGCTGGCGCTCGCCCTGAGCGCCGGCTTTGACCCCCGGCGCATCTACATGCACGGCAACGCGAAGTCCGCGCAGGAGTTGCGCGAGGCGCTGGCGGCCGGCGTCGGCCACATCGTGCTCGACTCCATCCATGACCTCGAGCGGCTGGCCGACATCGCCGACGAGCTTGACCGGGTTCAGGAGGTCCTGCTGCGGATCACACCGGACGTCGCCGGTGACACCCATCACGCCATCTCCACCGGTCAGGCCGATTCCAAGTTCGGCTTCTCCATCGAGCAGGCGAGAGAGGCGATCCGCCGCCTGGAGGGCCACGGGAGGCTCAAGCTCGTCGGACTGCACTTCCACATCGGCTCGCAGCTGTTTGAGGTGGAGCCGTTTCGCGAGGCGGTGCGGGCGATCGCGACCCTGGGCGATTTCCCGGTCTACAACCTCGGCGGTGGCCTGGCCGCCGCCTACACACCGGAGCAACATCCGCCCAGCCCGCAGCATTGGGTCCAGAGCATCGTCGACGCCGCGCACGCCGAGCTCGGCGCCGGCAAGCGGCTGCTGCTCGAGCCCGGCCGGGCGCTGGTCGCCAACTCGACCGTCACCCTCTACACCGTGCAGACCGTGAAGCGCAACGTCTCCACCTGGGTCGCCGTCGACGGCGGGATGTCCGACAACCTGCGGCCGATGATGTACGGCGCCCGGTATGAGGCGGCCATCGCCGACCGGCCGCTGGCCTCCGGCGGCGAGCGTTGCCACCTGGCCGGCAAGCATTGCGAGTCCGGGGATGTCATCGTCCGTGACGTGCGACTCCCTGATCCCAGCCCGGGCGACATCGTGGTCACGCCGGCCACCGGCGCCTACGGCTACGCCATGGCCAACAACTACAACGGCGTGCCCCGTCCGCCGGTCATCTTCTGCCGCGACGGCCAGGCGCGGATCGTCGTGCGCCGGGAGACCTACGCCGACCTCATGGGCCGGGACGTCTGACGGCGGCAACCACGGCGATGGGCGACGGGGCAACCTTCCGAGTTGGGCTGCTGGGCCACGGGACAGTGGGCGCGGCGTTTGCGCAGCTGCTGCCCCTCCACGCCGAGCGCATTGAGCGGATCACCGGGCTGCGGCCGGAGCTGTCCGGAGTGCTGACCCGCAGCCGGGGCTCCTTTGACCAGATCCTGGAGGACTCGGATCTGATCGTCGAGCTGATGGGCGGGCTGGACCCGGCGCGGGAGTATCTGCTGGCGGCGATCAACGCCGGCCGGCACGTGGTGACCGCCAACAAGCAGCTGCTCTCACATCACGGCGAGGAGCTGTGGGAGGCGGCGCGGACCAAGGGCGTGCAGCTGCGCTTCGAGGGCGCGGTGGCCGGGGTGGTCCCGGTCATCCGGGTGCTGCAGGAATCGCTGGCCGGAGCGACCATCGACCGCGTCCACGGGATCGTCAACGGCACGACCAACTTCATCCTCACCGAGATGGCGCGCACCGGGGCGACGTTCGCCGACGCCCTGGCCGAGGCCCAGCGGCTCGGCTACGCCGAGGCCGACCCGTCCGACGACGTCAACGGGCGCGACGCGGCCGCCAAGATGGCGATCATCGCCCGGCTCGCGTTTGAGACCCCGGTGCACATCGACCAGGTGCGCTACGAGGGCATCGAGCACATCCTCCCGGACGACCTCGCCTACGCCCGTGACCTCGGCCTGGGACTCAAGCTGATCGGCACCGCCGAGCGCATCGGTCCCTCCGGAATGTCGGTCAGCGTCTACCCGGCGTTCCTGTACCCAGGGCACCCGCTGGCGTCGGTCAGCGGGCCGTTCAACGCGGTCACCGTCGAATCGGAGGCGATCACCGAGATCACGATGTCCGGCCCCGGAGCCGGAGGCCCGCAGACGGCCAGCGCCGTGCTCGGCGACGTCATCAGCGCGATGATCCCGCCGGCCTCGACCCCGCCGGCCACCGAGCAGCTGGAGATGGTCACCGACACCAAGTCGTCGTTCTACCTGTATCTGGAGGTCGCCGACGAGCCCGGCGTGCTCGCCCAGGTCGCCCACGTTCTCGCCGGGCAGGAGGTGTCGGTCAAGTCGGTGGTGCAGCGGGGGCTGAACGATCAGGCGCGGCTGGTGATGGTGGTGCACCCGGTCCTGGAGTCCCGGTTTGCCGCGGCCATGAAGGCGATCGGCGCCCTGGACATCATGCGCGCGCCCCCGCGGGCGATCCGGGTCATCGAAGAGGAGTTCGGCTAGCGACGCCGGGTGCCATGGGTCGGTGGCGTTGGCCCGGGGGAGCAGCCGTTGTGTTCGAAATCCGGATCGGCCGTTCCGGTCTCGTACAGATCGGATGCGCAGCGTCACGTGTTGACGAAATCTGCGGGCCGCCGACCGGGTTTCGCACAAACCGGACGCTCTGCCAGCCCCCGGCCCGCTCATCGCCGCCGTTCGCCGAGACCGCCGGCCGCGACGCCCGGCAGGCGATCCACCCAGGACGGGGGCGCCGATGACTCCGTGGCCGTGGTTCCCGCGACGGCCTGACCGGTAGGATGCCCGCGGCCATGCGCGCCATCCAGATCACCGAGCTGACCGGGCCGGCGACCGCGCTGAGGCTCGCCGACGTCCCGGAGCCCGAGCCGTCGCACATGATGACCCCCGGCAGCGGGGTGATCGTCGACGTCAGGGCGGCCGGCGTCTCGTTCCCGGAACTGCTGCAGACCCGCGGTCAGTATCAGCTCAAGCCGCCGCTGCCGTTCGTGCCCGGGGCCGAGGTGGGCGGCGTGGTGCGCGAGGCGCCCGCGGACGCGGCGGTCAGACCCGGGGACCGGGTGGCCGCGTTCTGCATGCTCGCCGGCTGGGCGGAGACGGCCGTCGCGCCCGCCTACTTCACATTCCCGCTCCCCGACGCCTGGGACTTTGCCCAGGGGGCGGCGCTGGTGCTCAACTACCACACCGCCTACTTCGCGCTCAGGGTCCGCGGCCGTCTGGCGCCCGGCGAGACCGTGCTCGTCCACGGGGCCGCCGGCGGCGTCGGCACCGCGGCGCTCCAGGTGGCCCGGGGGCTCGAGGCCAAGACGATCGCCGTCGTCTCCAGCGACGAGAAGGAGCGGGTGGCCCGTGACGCCGGCGCCGACCACGTCGTCCGCTCCGACGGGCCGTGGAAGGACGAGGCCAAGGAGATCTCCGGGGGCGGCGTCGACGTCGTGCTTGATCCGGTGGGGGGTGACCGGTTCACCGACAGCCTGCGCTCGCTGCGCGAGGACGGGCGCCTGCTCGTCGTCGGCTTCACCGGCGGCTCGATCCCTGAGGTGCGCGTCAACCGCCTGCTACTCAACAACATCGAGGTCGTCGGCGCCGGCTGGGGAGCCTATGTGATGGGCCATCCGGAGCGGACGACGATGATCGGCGACGCCCTGGCGAAGCTGATTGAGGCGGGCTTCGTCAACCCGGTCATCGGCGCCCGGTATCCCCTGGAGCGGGCCGCCGACGCGCTGGAACTGCTCGACGGGCGCGGCGCGACCGGCAAGGTCGTCCTCGACGTCGCGTGAGCGGCCTGATCGAGCGCTACCGCGAGCGGCTGCCGTTCGCCGCCGGGGACCCCGTCGTCTCCCTCGGCGAGGGGAGCACGCCGCTCGTGCCGGTGCCGGCTCTGTCGGAGCGGGTCGGCGCCGAGGTGTGGTGCAAGCTGGAGGGGCTCAACCCCACCGGGTCGTTCAAGGATCGCGGGATGACATGTGCGGTCTCGGCGGCCGTCCGCGAGGGCTCGGAGGCGATCATCTGCGCCTCCACGGGCAACACCGCCGCCTCCGCCGCCGCCTATGCGGCGCGGGCCGGGCTGCGCTGCGCCGTGATCGTGCCTGACGGCAAGATCGCCACCGGCAAGCTCGCCCAGGCGCTCATCCACGGCGCCCGGGTGATCGCCCTGGCCGGCAACTTCGACGTGGCGCTTGAGCTGGTGCGCCGGCTGGCCTCCACCCATCCGATCTCGCTGGTGAACTCGGTCAACGACTTCCGCATGGAGGGCCAGAAGACCTCGGCGTTCGAGATCACCGAAGCGCTCGACGGCGAGCTTGACGCGCTGTGCATCCCGGTCGGCAACGCGGGGAACATCACCGCCTACTGGCGGGGCTTTGGAGAGGTGCTCCCGGCGGACTCCCGGCCGCGGATGCTCGGCTTTCAGGCGGCCGGGGCGGCACCGCTCGTCCATGGGCGGCCGGTGGAGCATCCGGAGACCGTGGCCAGCGCGATCCGGATCGGCAATCCGGCGCGCTGGGAGGATGCGATGGCGGCCATGACCTCCTCCGGTGGCACCGTCCGCGCGGTCACCGACGAGCAGATCCTCTCCGCCTACCGGCTGCTCGCCGCCACCGAGGGGATCTTCTGCGAGCCGGCATCGGCGGCGAGCGTCGCCGGCCTGCTGGCGTTCGGCGCCGGAGACGCCCGCCGCGTCGTCTGCGTGCTCACCGGCAACGGCCTGAAGGATCCAGACACCGCGCTGACCCAGGTGGGCGCCGTCGTCCCCTGCCCGGCGGAGTTCGAAGCGCTGGAACGGGCGGTCCTGGGATGACCATGGGCCGGCATCGGCGGGTGCGCGTGCCGGCCTCCACCGCGAATCTCGGTCCCGGGTTCGACGTGATGGCGGCGGCGCTCTCGCTGCACCTGGAGCTGGAGGTGATCGAGACCGGGCGGTTTGCCGTGGAGAGCACGCTTGACCTCCCGCTGGACCGCTCCAACCTCGTCGTGCGCGCCTTTGAGCGCCTGCATCCGGCGGACGGGTTTGAGTTCCGGATCTCGTCGACGATCCCCATGAGCGGCGGGCTGGGGTCAAGCGCGGCCGCGATCGTCGCCGGCCTCATGGCCGCCGACCATCTGTTCGAGCTTGACGCCGACGTGCGGGGTGAGGCGATTGAGCTGGAGGGGCACGCCGACAACGTCGCGGCCGCGCTCGACGGCGGGTTTGTGGTGTGCGAGGGCACGACCGCCCATCGCTTTGACCCGCCGATGGGACTGGAGGCGCTCCTGCTCGTCCCCTCGGACTCGGTCGCCACCGATGCGGCGCGGGCGGCGCTGCCGCAGACCGTGCCGCGCTCGGATGCCGTGTTCAACATCGCCTGTGCGTCGGTGCTCATGCTCGGCCTGCTCAACGGTGACTGGGAGCTGATCGCGGCCGGCCTGCGCGACCGGCTGCACCAGCCCTACCGCGCGCACCTGTACCCGCGGTCGGCCGAGATGCTCGGCCGGGGGCCGTCGCTGGGAGCGCTGGGAGCGACGATCTCCGGCGCCGGGCCGTCGGTCCTGTTCTGGTGTCGCTATGAGCAGACGGGCCGCATCATGGAGCAGCTCCGGCGCGAGGCCGAGGGGTGGGCCACGGTGCTCCGCGCCCCGTTTGAGACACGCGGCGCCGACGTCTACGAGCTCTAGGAGCTCTGGGCCGCCCGCGGGGTCTCGGCGGGGGTCAGCTCGCGCATCAGCCGCTTCAGCGGCCGCCGCGGCTCGGCGAGACCGAGGCGCCGCAGCAGCTCGTCGGCCACCTCCAGGTAGTCAACCCCCAGGTCCGGCCGGTAGTCGATGATCGAGACCGCCCGCTCCGCCGACTCCGCGTAGGCGATTGAGGAGCGGATGGTCGTCTCGATCAGCTTGTCGTCGAAGTGCTGGCGCAGGGAGTCGAACGCCTCCCGCGAGTGGCGCGTGCGCATGTCGGCGATGTTGAGGACGACCCCCAGCCATTCCAGGTCAGGGTTGAGGCTGTCC
>DASSZQ010000217.1:0-13193 GCA_035702755.1 Solirubrobacteraceae bacterium
GCCATCCGCCTCAACGACCTCGCCGGCGAGGAGCTGGCCCGCTCGCACCACGGCTCGCTGGCCCGCGAGGAGCGCACGGTGGTGGAGGAGATGCTCAAGGCCGGCGAGCTGCCCTGCCTGGTGGCGACCTCGTCGCTGGAGCTCGGCATCGACATGGGCGCGGTCGACCTCGTCATCCAGGTGGAGTCGCCCAAGTCGGTGGCCCGCGGGCTGCAGCGCATCGGCCGGGCCGGTCACGGCGTCGGCGACGTCAGCCGCGGCCGCATCTTCCCCAAGTTCCGCGCCGACCTGCTGGAGTGCGCCGTCGTGGCCCGCCGCATGCGCGAGGCGCAGATCGAGACGACGGTGGTGCCCCGCAACGCGCTCGACGTCCTCGCCCAGCAGATCGTGGCCATCGCCGCGGCCGCGCCGGAGGATGAGCCGGTCGCCGTGGGTGATCTCTACGCGCTCGTGACCCGCACCCACTCCTACGCGGAGCTGCCCCGCCCGCAGCTGGAGAACGTGCTGGACATGCTCGACGGCCGCTACCCCTCCAGCGAGTTCGCCGAGCTGCGCGCCCGGATCGTCTGGGACCGCGTCGCCGGGACGATCCGCGCCCGGCGCGGCGCCCGCCAGCTGGCGGTCACCAACGCGGGCACCATCCCGGACCGCGGGCTGTTCGCCGTGACCCTCCCGGACGGCCGGCGCGTCGGCGAGCTTGACGAGGAGATGGTCTACGAGGCCCGGCCGGGGCAGACGTTCCTGCTCGGCGCCAGCACGTGGCGCATCGAGGAGATCGGCCGTGACCGGGTGATCGTCACTCCGGCGCCGGGGCTCCCGGGCGCGGTTCCGTTCTGGAAGGGCGACACGCTCGGCCGCCCCCGTGAGCTGGGGGAGGCGATCGGTGCCTTCGCCCGCTGGGCGGTCGATCAGCCGGCCGAGGTGCTTGAGCGCGACTATGACCTCGACGAGCGGGCGGCGCGCAACCTCATCGACTTCCTGGCCGAGCAGCAGCAGGCGACGCGCGTCGTGCCCTCGGACCGGGCGATCGTCGTCGAGCGCTTCCGCGACGAGATCGGCGACTGGCGCCTGTGCGTGCTCACCCCGTTCGGCGGGCGGGTGCACGCCGCCTGGTCGCTGGCCCTGAGCGCCCGCATCCGCGACCACGCGGGGCTGGAGTCCGACGCGATCTACTCCGACGACGGGATCATCGTCCACCTCCCGGACGCCGAGGAGCCGCCAGGCGCGGACCTCGTGCTGCTGGAGCCGGACGAGATCGAGGACCTCGTCGTCGCCGAGCTGGGGTCGTCGGCGCTGTTCGGCGCGCGCTTTCGGGAGAACGCCGGCCGCTCGCTGCTCATCCCCCGGGCCCGCCCGGGGAAGCGCACGCCGCTGTGGCAGCAGCGGCTCAAGTCCCAGTCGCTGCTGGAGGTGGCCAAGAAGTACGGCGAGTTCCCGGTCGTCCTGGAGACCTACCGGGAATGCCTGCGCGACGTGCTCGACGTCCCCGGCCTCGTCGAGCTGCTGACCAAGCTGCACCGCCGCGAGATCACGCTGGTGGAGGTGGAGACACCGACCGCGTCACCGTTCGCGTCCTCGCTGCTGTTCGACTACGTCGCCACCTACATGTACGAGGGGGACACGCCCAACGCCGAGCGGCGTGCCGCCGCGCTGTCGCTGGACCGTGACCTGCTCCGGGAGCTGCTGGGGCAGGAGGAGCTGCGCGATCTGATCGACCCCGGCGCCCTGGAACAGGTGGAGGCCGACCTGCAGTGCCTGTCTGAACCGGCTCGGGCGGCCAACCGCGACAGCCTGCTCGACGTGCTGCGGCGGATCGGCGACCTCACGCTCGCCGAGGCGTCGGCCCGGGTGCTTGAGGGCCTGGATGCCGCGGCCATGCTGCACGACCTCCGCGGAGAGCGCCGTGCCGCCGTGGTGCGCGTCAACGGCGAGGAGCGCTGGATCGACGCCGCCGACGCCGGGCTGTACCGCGACGCCCTCGGCGCCGCCCCGCCCGGGGGTCTGCCGGCCGCCTTCCTGGAGGACGTGCCGGACGCGCTGCGCCGCCTGCTCGTGCGCTTCGCCGCCACCCACGGTCCGTTCGAGACCGCCGACGTCCGGGCGCGCTACGGAATCGACGCCTCCGCCGCCTTGCGTGAGCTTGAGCGAGAGGGCGCCCTGGTCCGCGGCGAGCTGCGTCCCGGCGGGACCGAGCGGGAGTGGTGTGACCCGGACGTCCTGCGCCGCCTGCGCCGGGCCTCGCTGGCCGTGCTGCGCAAGGAGATCGAGCCCGCCGAGGCCCGGGAGCTGGCCCGTTTCCTCCCCGCCTGGCAGGGCGTCGACCGCTGGGCGGGCGGGTCCGGATCTGGGATCGATCGTCTGCGTGAGGTGCTCATCCCCCTCCAGGGCCTGGCGCTGCCCGCCGAGGTGTGGGAGCGCGACATCCTGCCGCGCCGGGTCGGCGCGTACTCGCCCTCATGGATGGACCAGCTGTGCGCCGCCGGTGAGGTCGTGTGGGTCGGCGCCGGGGCGCTGGGGCGCAACTCCGGCCGCATCGCCCTCTACTTCAGGGAGGATCTGCCGCTGCTGGGAGCGCCGGCGTTCCGCGGCGAGCTTCCGGAGTCCGATGCCCACGCCGCCGTCCGGGCGCGGCTGGCCGCGGGCGCCTGCTTCTTCACCGATCTGCTCGTCGACGTCGCCCTCTCCCCGGAGGAGATCCAGGAGGCGCTGTGGGATCTCGCCTGGGCGGGCCAGGTCACCAACGATGCCTTTGCGCCGCTGCGAGCGCCGCGGCTGACGCTGGCCCGCGCCCAGCGTGACATCAGCCGGCGCAGCGTGCGCCGGACCGGCCGGTTCGGCGCCGGGCGCCGCCGGGACGGCGCGGCCGCCGCCCAGGTGCAGGGGCGCTGGTCTGAGACGGCGCCGCTGCTCGCCGGGGATGTCGATCCGGTGGCGCGCCGGCGCGCGCTCGCCGAGCTGTTGCTCGAGCGCTACGGGATCGTCACGCGTGAGCAGGTCCTGGCCGAGGGCCTCGCCGGGGGCTTCTCGGCCATCTATCCGGAGCTCTCGCAGCTGGAGACCCTCGGCGTCGCCCGCCGCGGCTACTTTTTGGAGGGGCTGGGCGGCGCGCAGTTCGCGCTCCCGGGGGCGGTCGAGCGCCTTCGCGCCCGGCCCGCCGGCGGGAGCGACGAGGCTGCGCCGCTGGTGCTGGCGGCCCTCGATCCCGCCCAGCCGTACGGCGCGGCGCTGGCCTGGCCCAAGCTCGATGACGGCAGCGCCCGGTCGGCGCGCCGCCCGGCGCGGGTGCCCGGCGCCTACGTCGTGCTCATCGCCGGCGACCCCGTCCTGTACCTGGAGCGCGGCGGCCGCGCGCTGCAGACGCTCGTCGCCGCCGGCGACCCCCGTCTGCGCCCGGCGCTCGCCGCGCTGGTTCAGCACGTGCGCGGGGGCGCCATCCGGCGCCTGGCGCTGGAGAAGGTCGACGGCGAGTCCGCCCTGTCCTCCCCGCGGGGCCCGGCGCTGCTGGAGCTCGGCTTCCAAGAGGGGCCGCGCCGCCTGACCCTGAGCGCCTGAGGCTGAGCCGATGCCTGAGGGCGACACCATCGCCTACGCGGCCAAGCGGATGCGACCGGTGCTGGAGGGGCAGGTGCCGGACGCCATCCGCACCCCGCACCCGCGGCACGCGCGTGACCGCTGGCCGGAGCGGCTGGCCGGCCGCGTCGTGACGGCGATCGGCACCCACGGCAAGCACCTGTTCCTGCGCTTTGAGGGCGACCTGGTCATCCACTCGCACCTACGCATGACCGGGACCTGGGGCGTATATGCCCCCGGTCGCCGCTGGGGCCGCTCGCCGCGGCTCGCCTGGCTCGTGCTGGAGCGCCGCGGACATCAGGTGGTGCAGTTCAACGGGCCGGTGCTGGAACTGCTGACCGAGAGCCGGACGCGCTTTGATCGGCGCCTGGCCGCCCTGGGCCCGGACATCCTGGCGGGCGAGTTCGACGTCCCGCGGTTTCTCGCGCGGCTGCGCCGCGACGATCCCACGCGGGGAATCGGCGACGCGCTGCTGGACCAGCGCAACGTCGCCGGCATCGGCAACCTGTGGAAGTCAGAGGGCTGCTGGGATGCGGCGATCGATCCCTGGCGGCCGGTGCGCGAGGTCTCAGACGCCGAGGCGGTGGCCATCGTCGAGGCGGTGCGCCCGCGGATGCTCCAGTCGGCGGCGACCGGCGATCAGAGCGCCGATCTGCGCGTCTTCCGCCGCCACGGGCAGCCGTGCCGGCGGTGCGGGGTCCGCATCATGGCCCGGGGGCAGGGGGACGACAACCGCACGACCTTCTGGTGCCCCGGGTGTCAGCGGTAGTCAGGCCCTGGCGCACCGGGTGGCCACACGGCCACCGGCCGCGTCACCCTCAGCCGATCCGGCACTGAGCCGCGCTGTAGTGCGGCGGGCTGGCGAAGTCGGCGTTGTGATGGCCGGCCGTCGTCCGGCGCGTCGTCCGGCCCACGATCCGGCCGTTCATCTTCCAGGTGAACTCGATCGTCGCGTTCCACCGCCCGCTCTCACCCTTGTGAAACGGGAAGATCGTCCCGTCCTGCTCCAGCCCGCTGCGGTGGGTGCCGAGGGCGATGCGGTCGACGGCGTTGGGGCTCTTGATGGCGATGAAGCGCTTCTCGGTCGTCGACCATGAGTTGAGCGTCACCGTCATCGCCATCACCGACGGGAAGCCGAGTGACGGCATCTGGCCGCGGACGCCGATGCGATACCGGTAGCGGCGGGAGTTGCAGATGTTGATCGTCGCCCACAGCGAGTGCGACCGCTCGGCGGACGCCACGGCGTGCGCGATCTGGCGGCGCGAGGGTGCCCTGGCCGCCGTCGCCGGAACCGTCGCCCCCACCGCGACCGCGATGGCGAGTACGGTTGTCGCCAGCGCCGCCCGCATGTCGCCCACGATACCGGTGATGGATGGGGCGCGTCGACGTAGTGAGGGTGTGATCGAGGCGCAGGTGCAATCCGGGGCGGACCCGGCCGCCGGCTCATGGGAGCGGTTCGAGCTCCTGTACCGGACCTGTCGCGACGACGTCTTCGCCTATGTCTCCACCCTCCTGCGCGACCGCGCCGCCGCCGAGGACGTGACCGCGCTGGCGTTTGAGCGCGCCTACCGGCGGCGGGTGACGTTCGACCGCCGCCGGGGCCAGGAGCGGGCGTGGCTGTTCGGCATTGCCCGCAACGCCGCGCTGGACGAGCTCCGGCGCCGCCGGCGGCTGGCGACGCTGGTCGCCGAGCCGGAGGACGTGACCGCGGCCGGCGTGGAGGACGGCGCCGAGGTCGCGCTGAGGCGGACCGCCGTGCGGTCCGCGCTGGCCACGCTGCCGGCCCGTGACCGGGAGGCGATCGCGCTGAAGTTCCATGCCGGCCTGGGCAACGGCGAGCTGGCCCAGGTTCTCGGCATCAGCGAGACGGCGGCGGGGACGCTGCTCTACCGGGCGATGGAGAAGCTGAGGAGGGCGTGCGATGCGACGACCTGAGGAGTCGGAGATGCCCCCGGAGGCGGCCGCGGCGCTGGCTGCCATCGACGCCACGCTCGCCGGCGAGCCGGTCGATCCCCGGTACGCCGAGCTGGCGGAACTGGCCCTCATCCTCCGGGATGAGCGGCCGGTGGTCGGCGCGCCGTTCGCCGCGGAGCTCGACGAGCGGGTGGCGCGGCGGTTCGCGTCACCCGCTCGTCCCGCCTCGGCGCCGCGCCGGCGGATGCGCGGCTGGTGGATGGGGTCGGCCGCCGGCCTGGCCGCCGCTGCCGTCGCCGTGGTGGCGGTCGTCGTCCTCGCCGGCCACGGCGGCGGGGCGAGTTCCAGCGCGAGCTCGTCGGCGGCGGCCGCCTCAGCGCCGGCGCCCCGCTCAGCCGCCGGGCGCAACAAGCCACTGACGCTCGCCGCGCCGGCCGGCCACGGCAGCGTCTTCGGTCCCAACGGGCGGGCGAAGGCGGCGGCAGGCCCGGCGTCGGCCAGTTCCTCGGCATCGACGGCTTCCTCGGCCGGCTCAGCATCGGCCGCGGGCACCCTGGGGACCGGGCCCGCGCCGACCCCGGTGCCCTCCGGCAAGCGCCAGATCGTCCAGTCGGCGCAGCTTGCGCTGTCGGCGCGCCCGGACCGCATCGACGATGTCGCCCAGCAGGTGTTCAACGTCGTCGGCAACGAGCACGGCATCGTCCAGAGCTCCACCGTCACCTCCACGGGCAACCCCAACGGGTACGCCAACTTCGAGCTCAGCATCCCCAGCGCCAACCTGGCTCAGGCGCTGGCCGCGCTCTCCTCGCTGCACGGCGCCACCGTTCTCTCGCGCAGCGACGCCACCGCCGACATCACCGGGCAGGTGGGGGGCGCCGGCCAACGGCTGGCCGAGGCGCGCGCCCTGCGCCGCTCGCTGCTCAAGCAGCTGGCCGCCGCGGTGACCACGCAGCAGGTCAACAGCCTCAAGCTCCAGCTGCGCGACGCCGATGCCTCCATCGCCAGCGACCTGTCGACGCTCCGCGGCCTCCAGCACCAGGTCGCCTACAGCCGGGTCTCGGTCACGATCCAGGCGGTCGCCGCTCCGCCCCCGGTGAGCCATGGAGGCGGCTTCACGCTCGGCCGCGCGGCGCATGACGCGGGCCGCGTCCTGGTGGTCGTCGCCGGCGTGGCCCTGATCGCCCTGGCCGTGCTGGTGCCGCTGGGGCTGGTGGCCGCGCTCGCCGCCTGGGCGGGACTGGCGCTTCGCCGGCGCCGGCGCGAGCAGGCGCTGGACCTGGTGTAGAACCGCGCGCCGCGCCGGGCGCCCCTGCGCCCGCTGCGGCGCCGGATCCGTCCCGCCCTGAGGCGGCATCAGACCAATTTCTGTGCAAATGGGTATAGATGCTCTGTGGTATCCATCACTGCGATGGCGGGGACCCGTGAGGAGACGATCGCGCTCCTGCACGGCGTGCCCGTGTTCGAGACGCTGTCCGATGACGACCTGGCCGAGGTGGCGGCCGTCACCGTGCCGCGCCAGTTCGCGGCGGGGGAGACCGTCTTTCGCGAGGGGGATCGCAGCGATACCTGCTACGTGATGCGCTCCGGGCGGGTGCGGGCCGTGCGCACCCACACCGACGGCCGGACGCTCACCCTGGCCACGTTCGGTCCCGGCGAGATCTTCGGCGAGTTGGCCATGTTCGACGACGAGCGGCGCTCGGCGACGATCGAGGCGCTGGAGGCCACCGAGGCCGCCGCCATTCTCGGCAGCGACATGCGCCGCCTGCTGCGAACCCATCCGGATATCTCCGTCAAGCTGCTCGGGGCTCTCGGCCGGCGTCTGCGCGAGACCAACGCCCGCCTGACCCGTCAGTCGTTTCAGACCGTGCAGAGCCGCGTGGCCGCGGCTCTCGCCGACCTGGTCACCGAGGCGCAGGCCGAGGGCGCCGGCGAGACCGATGTGCTCATCACCGCCACCCAGGCGGATCTGGCCCAGCTGGCCGGATCCTCACGCGAGTCGGCCAGCCGCTTTCTGGCCGTGCTGGAGAGGGCGGGGATCATCACCCAGGGCCGCGGCCGGCTCACGGTTCACGATCCCGCCCGCCTCGAGGGCTACGTCTACTGATGGGGGATCCCCGCCCCAGAGGTTCACGAAGTGAACCTCCCAGCGACGTGCGTCAGCACGTCGCTGAGTTCTCGGCGGGCGGCGTGGTCGTGCGCGGAGACGAGATGATCGTGATCGTTCCCGTCAAGCGCGCCGCTGACGGCCGGCGCATCGTCGGCCTGCCCAAGGGACATCTCGACGGCGACGAGACCCCGGAGCAGGCGGCCCAGCGGGAGGTGGCCGAGGAGACCGGGGTCCAGGCGGAGCTGATCGAACCGCTCGGCGACGTCTCCTACCGCTATGAGCGGCGCGGCCGCCGGATCGAGAAGAACGTCCGCTTCTACCTGTTTGAGTATCGCTCCGGCGATGTCGCCGACCACGACCATGAGATCGAGGAGGCCCGGTGGGTGCCCCTGCGGCAGGCCGTCCAGCAGCTCAGCTACGCGGGCGAGCGTGAGATGGTGCAGCGCGCGCTGTCGCGCCGTGCCGAGGATCTGTAGGCTGCGCACGACGTGCGGGTTCTGAACTTCTATTCCTCGGTGTTCGCCGATCAGCTGCGGCGCGGTCGCAAGACGGCGACGATTCGCCTCGGCGACAAGTCACACAAGTACCACAAGAACGAGTGCGTGCTGGTGACGATCGGGTATCAGCACTCGCCCCGGGAGAAGATCTTCCACGCCGTCATCGACCAGGTTGAGGTCAAGCGGGTCAAGGACCTCTCGCCGCGCGAGATCGAGCATGACAATCCGGAGTTTCGCCGGGTCGACGAGATGGTGCACTTCCTGGAGCAGATCTACGGCCGCAAGGTGTCGATGGATGACACCGTCACGGTGGTGCGGTTCTCCCAGATCATCGAGAACCCGCCGGAGCAGCTGCGCGACCGCATCCACGGTCTCGGCGGCGCCCGGAACTAAACGGCCCTGCCCGGGGCGGGCGCCCCGCCGACGTTGGCATCCAACGCCGTCCGTGAGCCGCTGGCCCCGGATTGTCAGCGCCATGACACGCTTCTCTTGAAGCGGCCAGACGCTCCAGCGTAATTTTCTGAACGGCAGTTCAGATACCGGCGCCCGCGCCGGCCGTGGCCTCCACGGGAGTCTGAACGCGAGGGTGCCGCTGCCCGGCGGCGCCACGCACAGCCGTCGCGCGTCTCGTGCCCCCCCACAAACGGCGCGCGGCATGGCCGGCGGCGGGTTGAGCTATGCGTCCCCGCCGCCAGCCAATGCCCCCGGGGCAAGGGTGTCGGCGGCTACCCTAGCCCCACCATGATCAGCACGAACCAGCTCAAGAACGGCAACCACATCGAGGTCGACGGCACCGTCTTCAAGGTGCTGGAGTTCCAGCACGTCAACCCGGGCAAGGGCGCGGCCTTCGTCCGCACCAAGCTGCGGCGGACAACCGACGGCAACGTGATCGACAAGACGTTCCGCGCCGGCGAGAAATTCCGCTCGGTGCGCACCGAGGTGCGCCGGATGCAGTTCCTCTACGCCGACGGCCAGGACGCTCATTTCATGGACTCCGAGACCTACGAGCAGTTCTCAGTTCCGCAGGCCCAGCTGGAGGACGAGTTGCGCTGGACCAAGCCCAACGACGAGGTGGAGCTTCTCTACATCGACGATCAGCCCGGCGGGCTCCAGCTGCCCAGCGCCGTCGACCTGGAGGTCTCCCAGACCGAGCCGGGCGTTCGCGGCGACACGGCATCCGGCGGCGGCAGCAAGCCGGCGACGCTGGAGACCGGCGCCACCGTTCAGGTGCCGCTGTTTGTCAACATCGGCGACCGCGTCCGGGTCGACACCCGCACCGGCAAGTACGTCTCGCGGGCCTGAGGCTCCGCCCGCGGGGGGCGCGGCTCCGGTGACGCGCCTTGGCGTGGCCGCGAACGCGGGTGTGGGTCCGGTCGCGGCCCCGGGCGCGGGCCCGCCGAAGCATGGTCCGGTGGACGGCGCCAGCGAGCGCCTGCCGGCCCGTGGAGGAGGTCGTGACGGCGGTCGTTGAGCTTGTGATGGCGGACGTCGCGCTCGTCGCCGCGGCGGTCGCCGACCCTGACCCCGGGGCGCTCCAGGTCACGTCGTCGAGCACGAGGCGTCCGGTCCACGCACCGGGTTCGTCGACCTGCAGCCCCAGGACGTTGAGGGCACCGATCGTGGACGGGATGGTGAAGCTGACGGTCGTCCAGCCCGGCGCCAGCGCCTGTGCGGGCATGACCGTCGCCTTCCAGTTGGAGTCGAGCATCATCGGTGAGACGCTGGCCTGCTCCCCGGCGGGCGCCCACACGTGGTAGGTGACCGGCGTTCCCGGACCGAGGCCCGCCAGCCCGCTCGTGCGCACGCCGGCGGCCGGATAGCCGGGGCCGGAGACGGCCAGCGCCAGCCCCCCGGAACCGGAGTAGGCGGTGCCGGACTCGGCCGAGACCGACAGGTTGGCGCCCCACCACACACTCCAGCCGTCGGCGTTGCTCGATTCGAAGTCAAAGCGGGCGGCCGGGTCAAGCGGCTGGTTGTGCCAGGCGATGTCGTCGAGCACGAGCCGGCCGCTCCAGCCGGCGCTGTCGTCGACCTGAAGCCCAAGCTGGCGCACGCCGTTCGTCGTCACCGGGACGGTGAACGTGACCGTGTTCCACCCCGGTTGGAGGCTCTGTCCGGAGAGCACGGTGGTCGTCCAGTTGCTGTCGGCGAACGCGGGGGAGACGCTGGCCTGCACTCCGGAGGGCGCCCACACGTGGTAGGTGACCGTCGTGCCGGCGCCGACGTCCGGAATGCCGCTGGTGACGCCGGCGGCCGGGTAGCCGGTGCCGCTGACGCTGAGCGCGAGGCCGTGGGTGCCGGACAGGGCCGTGCCGGTCTCGTTGGCGACGCTCAGGGTGCTTCCCCACCACACGCCCCACCCCTGGGTGGTGCCGTCTTCGAAGTCGAAGCGGGCGGCCGGATCCAAAGGGGCGGCCGACGCCGCCTTGATGTGCGCCTGATACGCGGCGCCGTAGGCCGTCAGGGCTCCGGAGTAGCTGGTGATGAGCGACGGCCCGGCGGTGCAGCTGGACGTGTTCCATGCCCAGGCGAGGTAGCCGATGTCATGGCTGTCGGCCCACGGCAACAGCGTGTTGAGAAACGAGCCGGAGCAGTCGTTCTCGCCGACCTCGGTGGCCAGCACCGGGACGCGCTGGGCGACCGGCGCGATCGTGCTGTCCCAGCACGATGTCGTGTTGCAGCCGGAGAAGTTGTAGATGTGCCATCCGGCGACGAGCTGGCCGGCCGGATCGGTCGGTGCGTTGGCCAGCCAGCCGGAGAGATCGCCGCCCCAGTTCAGGCCCTCCGCGATCACCGGCTGGGTCGCGCCCGCGCCGCGCACGGCGTTGATGAGCTGCTGCATCCCCGTCGCCTGATATCCGGTGGACGTGGTGCAGCCGTTCCGCCAGCACGCCCATGAGATGTCATGGGGTTCGTTGAACAGATCGAAGGCGACCCCGCCCACGTTCTTGTACTGGGCGGCGACCGATGACCAGAACGCGGTGGCGTGATCGGCGTCCGGGGCCATCTCCTGCCCCAGCGCCAGCTGGTTTCCGGATGCTCCCCAGTGAAGGTCGAGGATGACGGCCAACCCGTGCGCCTCCAGGCGCTGGACGAGGCTCCAGATGGCCGACTGGTAGTTGGCACCGCTGTAGGCCGCCGGCACGCCGTTGATGCCCAGCCAGCAGTCCTCATTGAGTGGAACGCGGACGGCGTTGGCGCCGAAGGCGGCGATCGCCGAGATGGCGGTGTCGTCGACGGGACCGTCGAACAGGCCCCAGCCCTGGGCGCAGGCGTACTCGCTGCCGGAGCGGTTGACCCCGGCGATGCGCAGCGGCGTGCCGGCGCCGTTGACGAGCTGGTTGCCGGACACCCGGATGACGGGGGCGGCGACGGCGGCCGCGGCGAGGAGGAGGGAGGCGACAATGGCCGCGGCGCCCGCGGCAAGGAGGCGAATGTGAGCAGGCATGAGGCGAGGGACGGGGGTGGGACGGATGGACGGCACCCTGGTCGTCGGTCGCTCGGCAGAGCCCCTTGAGCGCGACGTCAGGGCGGCGACATGATCCACCTCCGCCGCGCCGAGCGAAAGTGGTCATATGTCTAGTCCGGAAGCTGACGGTCCGAGGGCGCGCGGCCCCGGAAGACCTCGGCCAGCGCCACGGCGGTGGCCACCCCGGCGTTGAGGCTCTCCAGCCCGGGGCGACCGCCCGGTATGCGGACCAGGGCATCGCACTCGTGCCGGGTCCGCTGGCGCAGGCCCTCACCCTCGGCGCCGACGACGAGCACGGTCTTGGCGTCGAACTCGGTCTCGCCCAGCGCGGCGGGTCCCCGCTCGTCCAGTCCGTAGATCCAGAATCCGTGGCTCTTGAGGATCTCCAGGCTGCGGGCCAGGTTGGTGATGCGAAAGATGCGGACAAGCTCGGCGCCGCCAACGGCGATCCGGGCGACGAGCGGAGAGACCTCGGCGGCGCGGTTCTTGAGCACCAGCACCGCGTCGACGCCGAAGAAGGCGGCGCTGCGCAGGATGGTGCCGAGGTTCTGGGGGTCGGAGATCTGATCGAGGGCGAGCACGACACGGGCATCGGCCAGGTCGTTGAGGTCGGCTTCGGTCAGCACCGGCCGCGGGCGGGTCAGGACCACCGCCCCCTGGTGCTTGTCCTCGTCGGTGACGCCACCGACCCGCCGGAACTCCGGCCACGGCAGCATCTCCGGCTCGATCCCCGCCTGCCGGGCGAGCTCGATCAGATCGCGGTGGTAGGACTCCTTGCCGGCGAGGAGCAGCCGCCGGACCGTCTCCGGCCGCGTCAGCAGAACCGCGCGCACCGAATGCTTGCCGAACACCTTGTCCACGGGCCATGACGGTAGCCGAGGGGGCAACCTTGGCACTCTCTGGGGCAGAGTGCCAAATTTCTCTTGAAACCCGCTGCGGGCCAGCTATAGTCAGACACGCTGGCACTCTGAGGCAACGAGTGCCAAGCCCTCAGCACATTCGCACACTTCAATCGGAGGTCGGATCACATGAAGCTCAAGCCCCTCGGCGATCGTCTGATCGTTCGGGCCATCGAGGAGGAGGAGACCACGGCCAGTGGCATCGTCCTGCCTGACACCGCGAAGGAGAAGCCCCAGAAGGGCAAGGTCCTGGCGGTGGGCGACGGCAAGGTCAACGAGGACACCGGCAAGCGGACCCCGCTCGACGTGGCCGAGGGCGACGAGGTCCTCTACAGCAAGTACGGCGGCACCGAGATCAAGGTGGACGGCGAGGAGCTGCTCGTCCTCCGCGAGTCCGACGTGCTGGCCAAGGTCCAGTAGAACCGTTCAGGGAGAACCAGAGAACACATGGCACACAAGGAACTGAAGTACGAGGCGGATGCCCGTAAGGCGCTGGAGGCCGGCGTTGACGCGGTCGCCAATGCCGTCAAGGTGACGCTCGGCCCGCGCGGCCGCTACGTAGTGCTCGACAAGAAGTTCGGCGCCCCCACCATCACCAACGACGGGGTCACCATCGCTCGCGAGATCGAGGTTGAGGACGTCTTCCAGAACCAGGGCGCCCAGCTCGTCCGCGAGGTCGCCACGGCGACCAACGATGTCGCCGGTGACGGAACCACCACCGCCACCGTCCTCGCCCA
>DASSZQ010000334.1:0-5036 GCA_035702755.1 Solirubrobacteraceae bacterium
GGCGCTGGCGCCGACCGCCGTGGCCGCGGCGGCGCTTGCGCCCGTGACCGCGCTCGCGCTGAGCTTCGGCGACCCCGGCACCGAGCCGTTCGCACTCTCCACGTTGCTGCCGCTGGTCGCCATCGAACTGGGGGCGTTCGCCGCCGCGCCCGCCGCCGCGATCCGGCTGCGGGCAACCATCGCCGTCTACACGGCGGTCACCGTCGTCGCCTACGCGGTGCCGTCCGCGGTCGGCAGCAACGTCGCCCGCCTGGGCACCGTGACCGCCGTCCCGCTCGCCGCGCTGCTGTGGTGGCGGCGGCGGCCGGTCATGCTCGCGCTCCTCGCCGCGCCGCTGCTGTACGTCGGCTGGCAGGCGCCGGTGCGTGACGTCGCGCAGACGATCGGCGACCCCTCGGTGACCGCCGCGTACTATCGCCCGCTGCTGCGCTACCTGCGCGCGCAGCCGGGGGTGTTCCGGGTCGAGATCCCGCTGACGCGCACGCACTGGGAGGCGTGGTGGGTCGCGCGTTTCGTTCCGCTGGCCCGCGGCTGGGAGCGCCAGCTCGACATCGCCGACAACGCCCTCTTCTACCGCGGCCGCCTCACCGCCGCCGCCTATAAGGCGTGGCTGCACCGAACCGCGGTGCGCTTCGTCGCCCTCCCGGACGCCGCCCTTGACTACTCGGCCCGGGCCGAGGCGCGGCTCATCCGCCACGGCCTGCCGTACCTGCGTCCGGTGATGCGCTCGGCCCACTGGCGCGTGTACGCGGTGGCCGGGGCCACGCCCATCGCCACCGGACCGGCCGGGCTGACCGCCATGGGCCCGGATGCGCTGACGCTGGCTGCCCGGACCCCCGGAGTGACCGTGGTCCGGGTGCGCTTCTCGCCGTACTGGTGGCTCACCGGCCCCGCCGCGCCCGGCGGGTGCGTGGCCGCCCAGGGGCCGTGGACACGCATCGCGCTGCGGCGCCCCGGACGGGTGCGCCTCGTCATCCGCCTCGCGCCGGCCCGGATCGGCACAAGCTCCCCCCGCTGCGTGCCGGATGGGTGAGCGCAGACTTCCGCGGCGCTGGGCAGACCTCATCCGCCAGCTGCTGCTGTTCGGTCTCGCGTACGCGCTGTATGAGGTTGTGCGGTGGCTGGTCGACGGCCCAGACGCCGCCCGGGCGGCGGGGGATGCGACGCGGATCATCGACCTGGAGCGGCGGTTGCACGTGTTCGTCGAGCCGAGCGTGCAGGCCTGGACGCAGGGCCGGCCCTGGCTCATGGACATCGCCGCCGCAACGTACCTCGACGCGCACACCGTCCTGACCATCGGCGCGCTGCTGTTCATCTACCTGCGCCGGAATGACTCCTACCGCTTTGTGCGCACCATGTTCATGGTGGCGATGGCGCTGGCGCTCGTCGGCTACGCCGCCTATCCCACGGCCCCGCCCCGGCTCATGCCGCAGTGGGGCTTCACCGACCCCGTCCGCCAGCTGACCGGCATCGACGCCGAGCGCGGGCCCGGCAGCATCCTCATCAACCCGGACGCGGCCGTCCCCTCGATGCACATCTGCTTCGCCCTCATGACGGGGGCGGCCATGGCCATGCTGACGCGCCGACCCGCCCTTCGCGTCCTGTGGGCGCTGTACCCGGTGGGGATGACGTTCGCGGTGGTGGCGACGGGCAACCACTACCTGTGCGACATCGTGCTCGGCGCGCTCACCGCCGGCGCGGCTGCCGTCCTCTCGCGCGCCCTCCTCGCCCGGGCACACCCCGCCGTTCCGGCGTTTGGACAGGCGCCCGCGCCGAGCACCCCGCGCTGAACGACGACCCTTCGCGGGCCCTGAAGCCAGCTCTGCGGCAGTTACCTGATGGCGGATGACGGCGCGGTGCCATAGCCTTGTCGACGATGGCACAACAGAGTCCACCGGCCCGGACGCGGCCGCCGCGGCAGCGCCGCACCCGGCCGCGACGGGAGGGGCCGACGACCCAGGAGCTGATGCGCGAGCGCCTGATCGAGTCGCGCCTCACCCCCAACGCGATCTCCCTCACCGGGTTCGTCCTCAACCTCGCCGCAGCGGCGCTCATCGTGGACCGGATGTTCTTCCTGGCGGGAATCGCGTTCATCGTCGGCTCGGTGATGGACACGCTGGACGGCCGGTACTCCCGGATGTCCGGCAAGGGGACGCCGTTCGGCGCGTTCCTGGACTCCACCCTGGACCGCCTGGAGGAGGGAATCGTCCTCGCCGCCGTTGCCGCGTACTTCGCCTCCCTCCACGATCAGGCGGCGGTGGCCGCCGTCGTCGTGGCCGTGCTCGCCTCGCTGATGGTCTCCTACACACGCGCGCGGGCCGAGGCGCTCGGCGTCGCCTGCAAGGTGGGGCTCGCCACCCGGCCCGTCCGGGTGGTCATCCTCTCCGCCGGGCTGGTGTTCGCCCGCGGTGCGTCGCTCGGCAACTTCCAGGTGCTGGCTCCCGCGGTCTATGTGCTGGCGGCGCTGAGCGCGGTCACGGTCGTGCAGCGGATCGTCTACGTGCGCAAGCAGCTCAACGCCGCCCAGGACTCCTGACGACGGGGGAACCGACCGCGGACCCGGATGAGACCCCGGCCGCCGCGGGCCCCGGCGGCCGGAAGCGGCCTCACCCCGCGGGCGGCCGCGGCGCCCGGCAGCGGATCCTCGCCGCCGCCCGTGACCTGTTTCACCGAAACGGCATCAACGCCACGGGCGTCGCCGAGCTGTGCGCCGCCGCCCACGTCTCCAAGCGGACGCTCTACCAGCACTTCGCCGGCAAGGACGAACTCGTCGCCGCCTACCTGGGCGACTTCGCCGGTGATCCGGCGTTCCCACCGGAGGCGGTGCTGGCCCGCGCCGACCTGGCGCCTCGGGCGCGGCTGCTGGAGCTGTTTGCCACCCTCACCGAGGGCCCGCGCCCGCTGCGCGGGGATCCGTTCGTCAACGCGGCCGTGGAGCTCCCGGATCCGGACGGGCGGGCGCATCGGCTCGCCGCTGAGTACAAGCGGCGCTTCACCGAGCGCCTCATCGACCTCGCCCGGGCCGCCGGCGCGCGGGATGCGGAGCGGGTCGGCCGGCGGCTCGCGCTGCTGTACGACGGGGCCGCAGCCGCCGTGGTCGTCCTCGACAGCCCGGAGCCGGCCGCCGAAGCCCAGTCGGTAGCGTCGGCGATCCTCCGCGACGCCCTCGATTGACCCCTTGTGGAACCGATCGGTTTACCTATAGCGCAACCTCAAACTACCTACTGGCCTGCGGGAAACCGCTCGTTGTACATCTGGCGTGTAACCGGCGCCCCTGCGCTCGGTACCTGAAGTAGACGCCCGCCGCGCTGCGCGGGCCTGCGAACTTGACGAGAAGGGACACGCCATGACCACCACCACGAGCTCCGGCAACGGGCTCTCCCGCCATCAGTACGACAAGGTCCGCGTCGCCATCATCGGCGTGGGCAACTGCGCCAGCTCCTTCGTGCAGGGCGTGCACTACTACCGGGACGCCGACCCCACCCATCAGGTGCCGGGCCTGATGCACGTCGACCTCGGCGGCTACCACGTGCGCGACATCGAGTTCTCGGCCGCGTTTGACATCGACTCAGAGAAGGTCGGCAAGGATCTGTCGGAGGCGATCTTCTCCGGGCAGAACAACACGCTGAAGTTCGACACCGAGGTCCCGCATCTCGGCATCGAGGTGATGCGAGGGATGACCCACGACGGGCTGGGCAAGTACCTGTCGCAGAAGATCACCAAGGCACCCGGCCCCACGGTCGACATCGTCGAGGTCCTCAAGGCCACCCGGACCGACGTCGTCGTCTCCTACCTGCCGGTCGGCTCCGAGCAGGCGACCAAGTGGTACGTCGAGCAGATCCTCGAGGCCGGCTGCGGGTTTGTGAACTGCATCCCGGTCTTCATCGCCCGCGAGGAGTACTGGAACAACCGCTTCAAGAAGGCGGGGCTGCCGATCGTCGGCGACGACATCAAGTCCCAGGTCGGCGCCACCATCGTCCACCGCCAGCTGGCCCGCCTGTTCCACGACCGGGGCGTGAAGCTGCTGCGCACCTCGCAGCTCAACGTCGGCGGCAACATGGACTTCTACAACATGCTCGAGCGCGAGCGACTGGAGTCCAAGAAGATCTCCAAGACCAACGCCGTCACCTCGATCATGGGCCACGAGCTGCCCGCCGACGACGTCCACGTCGGCCCGTCGGACTACGTGCCGTGGCTGACCGACCGCAAGTGGGCCCACATCCGGCTGGAGGGGCAGGCGTTCGGCGATGTGCCGCTGACCGCCGAGCTCAAGCTGGAGGTGTGGGACTCGCCCAACTCCGCGGGGATCGTCACCGACGCCGTGCGCTGCTGCAAGCTCGCCCTCAACCACGGCCTCGCCGGCCAGCTGGACGGACCGAGTTCCTACCTGATGAAGTCACCGATGCACCAGCGTCCGGACTCCGAGGCCCGGGAGCTGACCGAGGCGTTCATCCGCCAGTACTCGCGCAAGGCGCTTGACGGCGCGGGCCGCGACGAGGCGGACGCGACCGCCCCGGTGACGGCCGAGGCGTAGCCGGGGCAGACCCGACACGCGGCGGCCGGAGGGTCAGCCTCCGGCCGCGGCCGCCAGCGCGGGGGCGAGGTCGCCGTTGGGCCGGACCTCGACCCCGCCGGCCAGTCCCAGCCAGCCGGCGACCAGGCGCAGTTCCTGCGCCAGTTCGGCGGCCACGTGGCCGCCGTCCACGCCGTCCTGCGCAAACGCGCCCTGGACGAGCAGGACGCCCGCCTGGCGGTCTGACTTGAGGTCAACGCGCGCCACCAGCGCATCACCCAGCAGGAACGGCAGCACGTAGTAGCCGTGCACCCGCTGGTGGGCGGGGGTGTAGATCTCAATCCGGTAGCGGAAGCCGAACAGGCGCTCGGCGCGAGGCCGGAACCAGACGAGGGGGTCAAACGGGGACAGCAGCGCCCGGGCGTGCACGGGGCGCGGGCGGGGTGCGGCGTGCCACAGGTAGGCGGGGGCGTCCCAGCCGCGGACCTGGACCTCGCGCAGCTCGCCCGCGGCAGCCAGCTCC
>DASSZQ010000004.1:0-11818 GCA_035702755.1 Solirubrobacteraceae bacterium
TGACCTCGGTCCTGGACGTCATCTGGCACGGACTGCGCGACGCTCTGCTCATGGGCTGGGAGGTGTGGTGGGCGCTGGTGTTCGGTTTCTTCATCTCCGCCGTCGTCCAGGCGTGGGTTCCGCGGGAGCGCATTGAGAGCGCGCTGTCCGGCGGGGGCGCCGGATCGGTGGCCACCGCCACGGGGCTGGGCGCCGCCTCCTCATCCTGCTCGTATGCCGCGATCGCCATCGGCAAGAGCCTGTTTGTGAAGGGGGCCTCCGCCGCCGCGGCGCTGGCCTTCCAGTTCGCCTCCACCAACCTGGTGTGGGAACTTGGACTCGTCCTCTGGGTGCTCATCGGCTGGCAGTTCACGCTGGCCGAATACGTGGGCGGGCTGGTCATGATCGTCCTCATGGCGGTTCTGCTGCGGCTGTTCGTCTCCCGGCGGCTCGAGGCGCAGGCGCGGGAGCACGCCCGCGCCGCCGAGACCGGCCACCAGCACCACATGGCCGGCGAGGACATGAGCTGGCACCAGCGGCTGAGGAGCGCCACGGCCTGGTCGGACGTCGCCCACAACTTCCGCGGCGACTGGCAGATGCTCTACAAGGAGATCGGCATCGGCTTTCTGCTGGCCGGCTTCATCGCGCAGGTGCCCCACAGCGTGTTCAACAGCCTCTTTCTGAAGGGGTCGCCGCAGATCGTCCAGACCGTCTGGGGGGCGTTCATCGGCCCGGTCATCGCCGTGCTCAGCTTCGTCTGCTCGGTGGGCAACGTCCCCCTGGCGGCCGTGCTGTGGAGCGGGGGGATCAGCTTCGCCGGCGTGATGGCGTTCATCTTCGCCGACCTGATCATCGTCCCCATCGTCCTCGTCTACCGCAAGTACTACGGGCGGCGGTATGCGGTGCGGATCACGGCGCTCATGTTCGTCACGATGGTGGCCGCCGCGCTCGTCGTCGACGCGGTGTTCAGCGCCCTGGGGCTCGTCCCCGGCGGCGCGCGACCCAATCGCGCCGACATCTTCAGCGCGATCGCCGTCAACTACAAGCTGTTCCTCAACCTCGCCGGCCTGGCCATCTTCACGACGCTGTTCGCGCTGACCGCCCGCCGCGGGGTCACCGATCCCGTCTGCGGGATGAAGGTCGACCGGGCCAAGGCGGTGACGGGGCGCCGCGACGGCGAGACCGTCTACTTCTGCTCCGCCGGCTGCCAGGCCACCTATGAGTCCGACCCCGGCCGCTACGGGGCGGCCGAGGCGAGCACCTTGAGGCACTAAAAGCGAAGATCCGGAGGGCCTGAGCCGTTGATCAGGGCGCGACCTGGGCGACCTGCGCGCCCGGCGCCCACCCGGTAGCCTCAGCGGATCTCCGGGCACGCGCCGCCGGGTAGCGGCGCGTTGCTCTTGTGCCACGGCCTCCTCCTGCCGATAGGAATGCCATGAACCGCCGAGACCAGTCCCGTCTACCCCGCAGTCCGCGAGTCCACTCCGATACGCGGGTCGCTCAGCTTGCCGGCGCGTTCCTGGCGGGCGGCTGGCTGCTCGCCATGCTGGAGCTCATCCTGCTGGGGAGAGTGACGACGCCGGCCCTGGGGCTCGCCGCCATCGGCGGGGCGCTGCTGGTGGTCGGATTTCTGGCCGCCATCCTCCGCGCTCCCCAGCGGTTCGGTGATCCCGAGCCGGGCGGCGAGGAGGACGGTGACGACGACGGCGGAAGCGGCGGTGAAGCGCCGGATCCGCTGCCTCCCACCGGCGGGCTGGAGGTCGACTGGGAGCGGTTTGAACAGGACTTCCGCGCGTACGCCGACGCGCAGACGACCGTCGCCGAGATCGTCGGCGCCTAAGCGCGGTCCCGCCGTCCGTGGTCGCCCCGGCGGGTGAGCCGGGTCGCACCGGAGGCCTGAGCCGGACCGTCTACCGATGGGCTGCGACGCCGGGCGCGGGATGGTTGAGGCACCGGCCCGTCCGGGCCGCCGACCACGACCAGAAGGTGCACGATGTCCGAGAGCCCTCCCGCTGTGCCCGGCGCCCGGCGGCTTCGCCGGGACGCGGGCCGGATCGCGGCCGCCGCCGCCGCTGTGGGGGCGGTCATGGCCGCACCCGCACTCGCCGCTCACAGCGCCCCGGTCCCGTCGCACGCGGGCGCCGCGGCCGCCATCCGCGTCCGCATCACCGCTGCCAACCACCACCCGAGGGTCAACCGCAAGTGGCGCTATACGGTCACCGTCACCAGCGCGAGCGGACGCCCGCTGAGCGGCACCGAGACGACGCACTACCTCTTCAACGGCCGCGTCGTCGGCACCGAGAAGCCGGTCAACGTCCGCTTCCGCAACGGCGTCTACCGCGACGCCCTCATCTTCCCGGGGCGGGCGGTTGGGCATCCGCTGCGCGTGTGGGCGGTCGTTCACACCCGGCAGGGCTCCGGCTCGGCGGCGTGGTGGATCACGGTCGTGCGGTGACCGGCTGGACGCCGCCGGCCGTCTCTGAGAGGGTTGGCGGCGTGGCCTGTCCCACCATCACGGAGGCGACGCTCTGAGCATCCGCGCGGCGGTCACCGAGCGCCAGGGCGCACCGTTCACCATCCAGGAGCTGGAGATCGACGAGCCGCGGCCCGGCGAGGTCCTGGTCCGGGTGCAGGCGGCCGGCATCTGCCACACCGACCTGATCATCCGCGACCAGTGGTACCCGGTGCCGCTGCCCGCGGTGCTCGGGCACGAAGGCGCCGGGGTCGTGGAAGCCGTGGGGCCGGGGGTGGAGAAGGTGGCGGCGGGCGATCACGTGGCCATGAGCTACGGGTCATGCGGTTCATGTCCGAGCTGCCTGGTGGGGCGGCCGTGGGTGTGCCACGCCTTCTGGGAGCGCAACTTCGGCGCCACCCGCCCGGACGGATCGACCGCGCTGCGCACCGAGTCCGGGCCGGTCCACTCGCACTTCTTCAGCCAGTCGAGTTTCGCCACCCACGCGATCGCGACCGAGCGCAACATCGTCAAGCTCGACGCCTCGGTCCCCCTGGAGGTCGCGGCGCCGTTCGGCTGCGGGATCCAGACCGGGGCGGGCGCCGTGCTCAACGCGCTGAGGCCCCCGGCGGGCAGCAGCATCGCCGTGTTCGGCACCGGCACCGTCGGCCTGTCGGCCGTGATGGCGGCCCGGATCGCCGGCTGCACGACGATCATCGGCGTCGACGTGCGGCCGGAGCGGCTCGAACTGGCCCGCGAGCTGGGCGCGACCCAGGTGGTCGACGGCCGGGACGGCGCGGCCCTGGCGGCGGTCGCCGAGGTGACCGGAGGCCGGGGCGTGGACTTCAGCATCGACTCCACCGGCCGGCCGGAGGTGCTGGCCCAGGCGTTCTCCAGCACCGGCTCCGGCGGCACCTGTGGCGTGATCGGCGCGCCCCCGTTCGGCACCGAGATCTCGCTTGACGTCAACGAGATCCTCGCCCGCGGCCGGACGCTGCACGGGATCGTGGAGGGGGAGTCGGTGCCGGACCGGTTTGTGCCGGCGCTCATCGAGCTGTGGCGGCAGGGTCGCTTCCCGGTGGAGCGGATCATCACCGAGTACGGATTCGACGAGATCGACCGGGCGGCCCGGGACGCCGAGGAGGGCCGCGTGATCAAGCCGGTGCTGCGGATGTAGCCGCCGGGCCGAGCCGGTGCGGCTCAGGCGGCGACGGCGGACCGGTCGGACCCGCCCTGCACGACCCCGTCGACGATGTGCATCGCCGCCTCGGTCAGACGACCGCCGGGGTCGCGGTAGCGGATCACCGGGTACTCAGGCTCCTCAGGGTCGATGCCGACCACGGCCCCGCGGGTTCCGTCCGGCAGCGCGATCGTGTAGCCGACCGGGTACGGCATGGCGACGCGCAGGAAGTGCTCGACCACACGCTCGTCGAACTGTGTGCCCGCTCCCTCGCGCACCAGCCGCACCCCCACGTGGGGTGGGGCGGCGCCCCGGTACGGGCGGTCGGCGGTGATGGCGTCGTAGACGTCGGCCACGGCCGCGATCCGCGCGAACTGATGGGTGTCGTCGCCGCGGCGGCCGGCCGGATAGCCGAGGCCGTCCCAGCGCTCATGGTGGTCGCGGACGACGCACCGGGTCAGCGGCGAGATCCGGTCGGTGGAGATCATCGACACGCCGGCGGCCGGGTGGGTCTTGATCAGCTCCCATTCCTCGCTCGTCAGCTTGCCGGGCTTGTTGAGGATCGTCTCCGGGATGGAGATCTTGCCGATGTCATGGATGAGCAGGCCCATGGCCAGCTGCGTCATGCGCTCCACCATCCGGTCGTGGCGCTGCTGGCCGCGGTAGTCGACCCAGCCGTCGACCCGGTCGATGCGCTGGCCCAGCAGCAGGCCGAGGGTGGCGACGCGGACCGAGTGGGTGTAGGTGTAGCTGTCGGCGGTGGCCAGGTCGTCGAACGCGCAGGTGGCCGCCGGGCATTCGGCCAGCGCCCGCATCATTCCCTCGGCCGCCCGCTCCAGCTGCTCAAAGGCGCGCGCCGGCAGGTTGTTGAGATCGGCGGCGACCGATCGTGCCGCCTCCAGGCAGGTGCCCACCGCCGCCGCGGTGGCGCTGCGCACGTGGTCCGGCAGCGGCTGGACGGGGACGATCCCGTCGCCCATGTCGTCCTCGATCCAGACCGCCCGCACGCCGAGCGAGCTCAGCCGGGCGGCCAGGGCGCGGGTCAGGCGCACACCGCGACGCAGCAGGGGCGCGGCGCCCAGCACCGAGGACGGGATGTCCCGCGCCAGCTCCATGTCATCGGAGACCCAGTCCACCCGTACCAGTCGCATGGCGCGTTAATCGGCAGCAAATGCGCAGACTTTCGCGCCGAGCCGCAACTTGCAGCGCGCCGGTGACCGGTGCATTGCCGGCGGCCAACTAAGGTGGTGGCGATGCCTGCCCTCGCACCGTCTCTCCGGCTGCGGCGTCACGTGGCGCGGGGGTGGCTGCTGGTGGCCACCGTGCTCGCCGTCGGCGCGCCGGCGGCATCGGCCGGGGTGGCCAACGCCGGGCTGCCCGGCCCCCACCACAGCGATCCCCTCGCCGGCCTGCCGTGGGGCAACTACTCAGGCCCCCAGGATGAGGTCTTCCCTGCCTACCGGACGGCGACGGGGGCCGAGCGCCGGCTGCTGGGACTCATCGCCCTGCGCCCGCGGGCGCGCTGGTTCGGCGCCTGGTATCCGGACGGGCAGATCGAGCAGACGATCCGGGCGTACATCGCCGACGCGACCGGCGGCAACCCCCAGGCGCTCGCCCAGGTCGCCGTGTTCCGGCTCGTCCCCTGGGAGGCGGCCGCGTGCCGGCGGCTGCCATCCGCGGCCGAGCAGGCGAGCTACACGCGGTGGATCCGGGCCTTTGCCGCCGGCATCGGCTCGTCGCGGGTTGCGCTCATCCTCCAGCCGGATCTGCCCTTTGCCCTGTGCGCGCCGCATCACTCCAAGCTGCCGCTGCGCCTCGTCGCCGAGGCGGCGCGCATCTTCTCCGCGCTTCCCCACACGACCGTCTACATCGACGCCGGCGCGGCCGACTGGCCGACGGTGCGCCAGGCCGTCGACCTGCTGAGGTCCGCCGGCGTCCGCTATGCCCGCGGCTTCGCGCTGAACGCCACCCACTACGACAGCACGGCCTCGGAGATCGGCTTCGGCGCCCGGGTGGTGCGCGCGCTGGCCGCCGCCCACGTCCGGGCACGCCACTTCGTCATCAACACCGCCGCCAACGGCCGGCCGTTCACCTACCGGCAGTACCACGGGCCGGACTTCGACAATGCCGCCACGTGCCGCAGTCGCGCTTCACGGCGCTGCGTGACCCTGGGCATTCCGCCGACGTGGCGGGTGGCGCTGCCCCGCTGGCGTCTGCCGAGCCGGGAGCGGGGACTGGCGTCGCGCTACGTCGATGCCTATCTCTGGTACGGCCGGCCGTGGCTGATCAATCAGGCTGACCCGTTCGACCTCTCCCGCGCGCTGTCCCTGGCGGCGACGACGCCGTTCTGAGCCCCGCGGGCTAACTGACTCTTTACAGAGACCGTACGGAAGCGCTGCAAACCGCGGATACCTTCCCGTTGTGGGCGTCGCCTGCCGAGCCGGAGGCCGGTGGTTGGGGGCGGCGCGACCCACGTTGCGCACACGTAGGGCCTCACCGGAGTCAACCACCCAGAGCCTGAGCCAGTGGCCGTCGACACGCTACCCCCGCCCGCGCCCGTAGACGAGGATGCTCGGCGCCCGCGCGCGCCCGCATGGCGCGATCGGCTCGCCCCCCGGGCCAACCGGCTGACGATCGCCGGCCTGGTCCTGGCGCTGACCCTCGTCTCGCTCTACCTGCGCACCGGTCGCCTCAACTTCTACTACTGGATCGACGAGGCGATCTCGGTGGGGATCTCCTCCCATCCCCTCGCGCAGCTGCCCCACCTGCTGCGCGAGGACGGGTCGCCGCCGCTGTACTACGCGCTCCTGCACGTCTGGATGCAGGTGTTCGGCCACGGCGAGGTGGCCACCCACTGGCTGTCGCTGGCGTTTGCGCTGATCACCGTGCCGGTCGCCTACCTGGGCGCGAGCAGCCTGTTCGGCCGGCGGACGGGGGCGATGAGCGCCGTGCTCGCGGCCGGCGTTCCGTTTCTGACGACCTACGCGCAGGAGACGCGGATGTACTCGCTGCTCGTCCTGCTCTCGCTGCTGGTGGCCATCTCGTTCACGCACGTCTTCGTGCTCCGCCACCGCCGCTACCTGCCGCTGTTCTCGCTGTCGCTGGTCGCCGCCCTCTACACCCACAACTGGGCTCTGTTTGAGGCCCTGGCGACGTTCCTCGCCTTCCTGTTCTCCGTCCGGATGACACCGCGCGGGCGCCGCGACCTGTGGCGCGACGGCGTCATCGGCTTCGGCGCCGTCGCCGTCCTGTTCGCCCCGTGGCTGCCGACGCTGCTGTATCAGGCCCAGCACACCGGGGCGCCGTGGGCGCTGCCGCCGGTTGTGTGGTCGCTGTCGCAGGGCTTCTACTTCATCGGTGGCGGCCGCGGGGCGACGATGACGCTCGCCCTCGCCGCCGGCGTTGGCCTGCTCGCCACCGGCACCGGGGTGTTCCAGCGCCGCGGGCGGACGCTGGCCATCCGCTCCGGCGAACCGGGTGAGCGCGTCACCGGTGTGGCCGTCGTCTCCCTCGCCGTGCTCGCCTTCGGCACTCTCCTGATCGCCTGGCTGTACGCCAAGACGACGCCGGCGTGGTCGTGGCGCTACCTGGGGGTGATCGTCGGTCCCCTCATCGTGCTGGTGGGGCTGGGGCTGGCCCGGGCCCGGGGGCTGGGGATCGTCGCCCTCGTGCTGGCGTGCTGCTTCTGGGTGCTTGATCCGGCACCGACCTCACGCGACGCCAAGAGCAACGTCGCCTCGCTGGCTCACGTGATGAGCCACCGCGTCGGCGCCGGCACGCTCGTCCTCTCCACCCAGCCAGAGCAGGTTCCGGACCTCGCCTACTACCTGCCGCACGTCACCCGCTTTGCCACTCCGCTGGGAGCGGTGCCGGACCCGCGGGTGGTCGACTGGCGCAACGCGCTGGCGAGGTTTGAGCACTCCTCGGTCCCCACGGTGCTCGCGCCGCTGATCCGGGGCCTGGCGCCCGGTGACCGCGTGCTGCTGGTGACCCCCACGTCGTTTGCCAAGGCACCGGAGTGGATGAAGCTCATGCACCGGGACTCCAGGAGCTGGCTGCATTACCTCAACCACGATCCGCGGTTGCGCCTGGTCAGGACGGCCGCCCCGCGCCAGTACAGCGCCAACGTCGCCGTGAGGGGCTACCTGTATCGCGTCACCGGCGGCTGACGCCGTCAGGCGACGGCCTCACCGCTGACCGCGACCCGCTCAATCAGGTCGGCGGCGGCCACCGTGCCCGGCCGCCGGCGCAGCCGCTCGCCGGCCGCCGCCGCCCGGCGGCGCAGCGGCCCATCGGAGAGCAGCCCGTCGAGGGCCCCGGCGAGCGAGTCCGCCCGCAGCGCGTAGGTGGGGAGGCGGAGTCCGTAGCCGGTCTCGTGCACGCGCTGGGCGTTGTCGTGCTGGTCCCAGAAGATGGGCAGCACGAGCATCGGCTTGCCGAACCACATGCACTCGGTGACGGTGTTGTTGCCGCCGTGGGTGATGACGGCGTCGACGTGCGGCAGGACCGACGGCTGGGGGAGGAACTCCTCGCCGGTCATGTTGTCGGCCAGCGCGTACTCGTCATGGCGAGGGCCGCGACTGACGATGTAGCGATACGGCGTGTCGGCGAGCAGCTCAACGAGCCGGCGCATGAGGTCCACGTCGGCGGATCCCAGCGAGCCGAGGCTGAGATACACAAGCCGGCGGCCGTCGGCGGCCGGCGGCGCCCACGGCGCGTCCGTGGCCCGCACGCACGTCTGGACGTTGCGCCAGCGGGGGCCGAGCGGGCGGCGCCGGGGATAGTCAAGCTCGTCCGGGAACAGGTACAGGTTCAGCCACGGCGACTCGTGAATCATCTCCAGCTCCGGCAGCGGCGGCGCGCCGCGCTCGCGGCAGAACTGCGAGAACGAGGCCTGCATCTCGCCGACGCAGCGCGCGTACTCGGCGCGAAACGGCTCCCAGGCGGCGGTGTCCTCAAGGGCCAGCCCGGAGAACACCGGAGGCAGCGCCGGGTCGCGCATCTCCAGCGGGTTGCAGGAGACGATCCGGACCCACGGCCGGCCGCTGGCCGGGATGGCGGGGAATGCGCACACGTTGTCCTGCACGATGACGTCCGGCTCAAGCTCGCCGAAGATGCCGGCCAGCCGTTCGTCGACGTACCGGGCGCCGTCGAGCAGCGCCTGCCAGGTGGGGGCGATGAAGCTCTCCAGCTGCTCCAGCGTGGAGCCGCGAAACGCCGGCGCCGTGTCGCGGATGAAGTCCTTCCAGAACTGCCCCGGCACCTCCGGAGTCTCCGGTGCGGGCGCCAGGCGCATCAGCCGCTCCTCAAACCCGCGCGCCTGAAGCGTCCCGGCAAACGACTCCTCGATCACGAACACGACACGATGGCCGCGCCGCTGGAGCACGTCGCCGATGCCTACGCAGTTGTTGGTGGGGCCGAACGCGCCCTCTGGGAAGAAGACGACCGTCCGGGAGTCACGCTCGCCGATGCGGCGGGAGCCTAATGGGTGGCGCGGCCGTCGAGCTGGGCGTCGACGACGAGGAGCGCCACCTCAGCGGCCAGGTTCAGGTCGCCGAGGACGTTGACCGCCTGCTTGAGCGCTGCCGCCCGCCGCGGCGTCTCCTCGGCGGTCTCGCTCCCGGACTCCATCGGCACCGCGCCTCCCGGGGCCTGGCGGGCGAAGCCGAGGCCGCCGAGCGCCGACGCCAGTCCGGTGACCACGACCGTCCCCACCGCCACGTCCTTGGCGAGGATGAGCCGCCGGCGGTGGCGGCTCTGGCGACCGGCCGACACGGCATCGCGCGTCGACAGCCAGCCGGCGACGAGTGCCGCCAGCGCGGCCGAGTTCACAGTCCCGTACCGCTGCCAGGCACGATTGAGGACCTGGCCGCGCTCCTCCTTGTCGCTGACCGCGGTCAGCGCCGGGTGCATCGCCATCCGCCCAAACAGGTTGCCGCCGAGCAGCGCGGCCAGCGCCGCGTCCTGGGCGGTCTTGGCACTCGTCACTCCGGGGCGCCACTGCGGGATGAGGTCACGGCTCAGGGTGGGAACGATGGCCATGCCCTGTGGCTACCACCGGCCGCCGGCGCCAAAACTCTGTCGGTCAGGGCTGGATGGGGACCGCCGCCTCCGGGGTGGCCACGTGGAAGCTGAAGCTCTCCTCGAGGTAGAAGCGGACCACGTCGCGGTCGTGGTCGAGGTAGCCGATCGACAGGTCCTGGCCGACCTCCAGCAGGAAGTCATCGCCGCGGAGGCTGAGCACGATCGCACCGTCGAGCCCCGGCGCCCAGACGATGTCGCCGTCAAGGATCTTGCGGAGGTGGTCGAGCAGCGGGTAGCCGCCGTGCTCGGCGGCCTCGACGACCCGCTTGTACTGCTCGTTGCCGAGCGCCAGCGCGTACGGCCCGCCGACCCCGGAGCGCAGGAGCTGCTCGACGGCGCTGGCCACCGGGCGCCGGTAGCCGTCCGGGTGCTCGCCCAGCTGCAGGCCCTGATGGGGCGAGGCCTCGGCGATCCCGGTGATGGAGGCATGGCGCCAGCCGTGGAAGACGGTGCGGTTCTCGGCCACCGCGATCTGGTGGGCGGCACGGTCCAGCGGCTCCAGGTCGGCATCGGCGGCGCCGCGGTCGTCATCGCGCAGCTCGTCGCGGGAGATGGCGAACTCGGCCCGCAGCTCGCAGAGCGGCAGGACCCGGCGGCGCACAGCGGTCACGCCGTCGCACGGGGCGGCCGCGATCGGCTCGGTGCGCCCCAGGTTGGTCGCCGAGTGCTCCCAGCCGTGGGGGCCGCGGAAGTCGACCAGCTTGCGGGCGGCCAGGGCAACCGCGAGCCGCTCGCGCGCCTCGTCGTCGATCAGCGTCCAGTTGGAGTCGCTGATGGGGGCGTGGGACCGCAGAAGGTGGGAGCTCATCGCCGCGCCCCCTTCAGGCTCCCAATGCCCAGCGACCCGGAGCCGTCGTCGCTGAAGGCGCCCTCGTCGCCGTCGCCGGTCGCCTCGGCCTCCGCCTCCTCGCCGTGCTCGACGATGTCGCCGGTCTTGAACAGGACCCCCTGGGCGATCTCCCGCCACTGGGGGGAGCGGCGCAGGAGGAACTCCAGGTCCATGGAGAAGTGCTTGAACTCCTCGCCGCGGGCATCGCGCATGACGGCCAGCGCCTCCGGGTCGCGCTCCACCGCGATCCGTTGCTCATACCAGCCGATCGCCTCGGCCTCCTCGGTCAGCGACGCGCACAGCCGGGCGAACGTGCGCGTCTCGGCGGGCAGCTCCTCCGGCGGCTCGTGGTACTGATCAAAACCCATGTCGGCTCCTGGTGTGCGGTGGCGGGACGGCTGCGGACTGCAACGCTACCCCTCCGGCCATCGGAGAATCCGCCCTCCGCCGCCGCGGTCCGTGTGGGATCATCGAAAGGCGATGGTGCTCCAGGCGCTCATACCGGAGGAGGTGGCCGCACGCGTGCCCACCGCGCCACTGGCCGCCACCGGGCTCATCGCCGGGTTCGGCGACGCGGTCGCCAGCGGCTCGCGACCCCTCGGCGGGGTGGTCATGGCCGCCTTTGGGCTCAGCTGCATCGCCGTGTGGCTGCGGCGCGACAGCCGGCGGGTCGCCGCCCAGCTCACCGGCATCGGCCTGCTCGCCTTCGCCCTCTCCCACGTGCTGGGGCGGGTCATCGGCGCCTGGCCGTCCGTGCTCGTCGTCTCGGCGGTGACGGCCGGGTTCTGCTGGTGGCTGTCGGATTCACGGCGCGGAGGGCTCAGCGAGCGCCCCGCAGCGAGCTGACGTGAGGGCGCCGGACCGATCGCACAGCCTTCACCGCCGGGCCTGACTAACCTGAGAGGTCATGGCCTACACAACCGCGGAAGGCAGAGAGCAGGTCCTTGCCGACCTCGCCGTCGCCGTCGATCAGATCGCCGACGCATTGGCGTCTCTGGGAGAGGCCTACGAGCAGCTGGACGATCAGCACGGCGACGTCCTGGAGGAGCAGCTGTTTCGCCCGGTCCAGTCCGCGTACGGGCGCGCCCAGCGCACCCACGCTGAGTTCGCCGCCCGCTCAGGCTTGCGCCAGCGGTCATTCTCCGCCCACTCGCCCGGGCCGCAGTCCCAGTCGGTGCAGGCGCTCATCGAGCGCGCCGCCGATGCCGCCTACGACGCCGACCAGTCGATCGCCGAGCTTCAGGACTCGATGCTCCCGGTGGAGGTGGGGGATCCGGAGCTGCGCGCCGGCCTC
>DASSZQ010000128.1:0-4105 GCA_035702755.1 Solirubrobacteraceae bacterium
GTGGGGCTCGGCTTCGCCCACGCCCGCAAGACTGCTCCGGAGAAGGAGATCTTCCCGGTGCACGCGACTCCCACCCCGGCCGTCTGACAGCTGGACTGAGAATCCAAAGACCGGACACCACGCCCGCGTCGGCCCATCAGCCGGCGCGGGCGTTGGCATTTAAGCTCTGCCCGGGTCCATGGTCATCGCGTCCGACACAGGCGAGGCGCCCGGCGGGCCGCCCCGGCGGCCGGTCATCGGCATCACCACGTATGTGGCTCCCGCCCGCTGGGGGCCGTGGGACCTGCCGGCGGTGCTCGTGCCCCAGGGGTATGTCGATGCCGTCACCGCCAGCGGCGGCCGCCCGGTCCTGTTGCCGCCGTCACCGGCTGCCGCTGACAGCGATGCGCTGACCGGCCTCGACGGGATCGTCTTCTGCGGCGGCCCGGATCTCGATCCCGGGCTGTATGGCGAGGCGCGGTCGGCGGCGACGGTGCACCTGGCGCCGGAGCGCGACGATCCGGAACTGGGGCTGATGCTGGCGGCGCTGGAGGCCGACGTCCCCATGCTGGGCATCTGCCGCGGCGTGCAGGTGCTCAACGTCGCCCGCGGCGGCAGCCTCATCCAGCACCTGCCGGATGTCGTCGGCCATGACGGGCACGCCACCGCCCCGGGCCGGTTTGACATCCACCCGGTGTCGATGGCGCCGGGCACGATCGCCGGCTCGGTTCTCGGCGACCGGGCGGACGTCCATTCCGGCCACCATCAGGGGATCGGCCGGATCGGCACCGGGCTGGTCGCCTCGGCGTGGGCGCCGGACGGCGCGGTCGAGGCGCTTGAGGATCCGGATCGCCGCTTTGCCCTCGGTGTGCTCTGGCACCCGGAGCAGGGCGAGGACCGCCGCCTGTTCGCCGCGCTCGTCCGGGCCGCCGGGGGCGTCGTGGCCCCTTCCTAGACTGAGGTTCATGGCCTCAGAGAAGATGACGCGATCCCTCGGCGCGGCGACGCGCAAGGTGCCCGGCCTCCGGCGCATCCCCATCGTCGTGCTCATCTCGGCGGCCGAGGTGGCGCTGATGGCGCGCGAGCACCTCATGCGCCTGACCCCCCAGGAGCGCCGGCGCCTGTTCGTGCTGACGCGCGAGGGCCGCGGGCGCCCCAGCCGGCTCACCGAGGCCGAGCGCCGGGAGCTTGAGCGCCTGCTGAACAAGCTGGAGGCGCGCGGGCTCTTCGGCGACGCGGTCACCCGCCTGTCGCCGGTGCCGCTGCCCCGGCGCCTGGTCTACGGCCGCCGCTGACCCGTCCCGGCGACGCGCCGACCCGTCCCGGCTACGCGCAGTCCGCGCACAGACCGGAGACGACGACCTCCACAGCCTGAGGGGTGAAGCCGGCGTCGGCGGCGGCCCGGCGCGCCAGGTTGACGTCCAGCGGTGAGTCGAGATCCTCGATGCGCCCGCAGCGCCGGCACACCATGTGGGCGTGGGGCTCGGTGCGCGGGTCATACAGCGTCGCGCCGGCGCCGGCGTCCACGCGCCGGGCGAGCCCCAGCTCAACGAGCAGCTCCAGCGTGGCATAGACGGTGGGGGTGGAGGTCCCGGGCAGCTCGTCGCGGATGGCGCGGCGGATCTCGTCGGCGGTGGCGTGGCGGCCACCGCGCTGAAGCTGGCGCAGGATGACGAGCCGTTGCGGGGTCACCCGCTGCCCGCGCTCGTGGAGCAGGCCGACGAGATCGGTGGTGTCCGGCGCGTCCGGGGCGGGGCTGTGATGGGGGGTGCGGGGACTCATAGCGATACGGACCTTCTTCTAAGGGTGACCTAATTCTAACACAGTTGCTATAGTGCCTCTCATGGTTGAGGCAATCAGGGAGCTGCGCCGGATCGACGAGCGGACGTTCGTCCTGCGCTACATCCAGCCGGGGCTGGTGGGGCTGATCGACGGAACCCTGTCGACGCTGGCGCCGATCTTCGCCGCCGCGCTGCTGTCCGGGTCACATGCCGCGCTGTTTGTGGGGCTGGCCACGGCGCTCGGCGCCGGGATCAGCATGGGCTTCTCCGAGGCCCTGTCGGACACCGGCGAGGAGACCGGCCGGGGCACCGGGCTGGTGCGCGGCTTTGTCACCGGCGCCATGACGACGTTCGGCGGCGTCTTTCACTCGCTGCCGTTCCTCATCCCGGAGGTGCACACCGCGCTCGTCGTCGCCGGTGTGGTGGTCGGCATCGAGCTCATCACCATCTCGCTCATCCGCAAGCGCTTCCTGGCGGTCCCGCTGCGCGTCAGCCTCCTTCAGGTGGCGCTCGGCGGAGCGTTGATCGTCGCCGCCGGCGTGGCCCTCGGCAGCGCGTAGCCCGGGGGGCGGAGCGTCGGCGGGCCGTCGGCGGAGCGCGCCCCGGCCGTCGCCCCCGGGGCGACCGCTCCGTGCGAGATCAGATCAGGCTCGGTGAATCTCGGACGATTCGGTTGCTGAGCGCGCTTCAGGGACGAATTCGCCAGGCGCCGAACCGATTTCGCACAAGATGGTCGCTCCTGGATCGCCCCGGTCACCGGCGCGGTATGCCGCGACGGGGGAGCACGATCGCCAGCCGGCTCGCCCACGTCGGCTCATCCAGGGGCAGCCGGCGCGTAGGCTTCCCGCGGTGAATCTCTCGGACAAGCGCGTTGTCATCACCGGCGCGGGCAGCGGCATCGGCCGCGCCTGCGCGGAGCGGTTCGCCGACGAGGGCGCCCGCCTTGTCCTCGGCGACCGCGACCGGGAGGCCGTGGAGGCGGTTGCCGCCGAGATCGGCGCGACGGCCGTTGTCGCCGACGTCGGCCGCGAGTCTGAGATCCGCTCGCTCATCGAGCACGCACGGGCGACCGGCGGCGAGATCGACCTGTTCTTCTCCAACGCCGGGATCGCCGGCCCGCCCGGGGGCCCGGAGGCGCCGGACGCCGAGCTGCAGCTGACGTGGGAGGTCAACGTCATGGCCCACGTGTGGGCGGCCCGGGCGCTGGTGCCGGAGTGGGTGGCGCGCGGTGAGGGCTACCTGCTCAGCACCGCGTCGGCCGCGGGTCTGCTCACGCAGGTATCGGCCCTCGGCTACTCGATGACCAAGCACGCGGCGGTCGCCGTCGCCGAATGGCTGGCGATCACCTACGCCGACGCCGGGATCCGCGTCTCGTGCCTGTGCCCGCAGGGGGTGCGCACCCCCATGCTCGATCTCGCGCTTGAGGATCCCGTCGGCGCCGCGCCGCTGCTCGCGGGCGGGGTGCTGGAACCGGAGCAGGTGGCCGATGCCGTCGTCGCCGGGATCGCCGAGGAGCGCTTCCTCATCCTCCCCCACGAGGACGTGGCCCAGCACATGGCGCTCAAGGGCGCCCAGCCGGAGCGCTGGCTCAACGGGATGAGGCGCCTCGTCCGGCAGGCACGCGCTCAGACGCCCCCGGCCTGAACCGGCGATCCCCGCGGCGGGCCGGGGCGCCGGCGGTGGGCCGGTCAAAGGGCGACGGGGTCTCGGCGGGGCGCTCCGGAGCGCCGGCCGGCGCCGGGACCCAGGGCAGCCACGCGGAAAACGTGCTGCCGCGCCCAAGCTCGCTGTCAACGCTGATCTCGCCGCCCTGGGCGCACACGATCTCGCGGGTGACGGCCAGCCCCAGTCCGCTGCCGGCATCGGCCGTCTCGCCGACCTGGACGAACTCGTCGAAGATGCGCCGCTGGTCCGCGGCCGAGATGCCGACGCCGGTGTCGGCGACGGCCAGCAGCAGCCGGTCACCGTCGCGGGCGACGGTGAGCGTGACCCGGCCCTCCGCCCCGGTGAACTTGATCGCATTGGAGAGCAGGTTGAGGATCACCTGGCGCAGGCGCCCCGGATCCAGGCAGACGGCGCCATCGGCGGCGGCCTGGAGCTCAAGGCGCACCTGACGGTCGGCGGCCAGCCAGCGCATCGCGCGCACGCACTCCTCGGCGACGGCCACCGGATCGACCGCCTCCGGGTCAAGGCGCATGTGACCAGACTCGATCCGTGACAAATCCAGAACCTCGTTGATGAGCGTCAACAGGTGCCCGGCGCTGGAGCGGATGATGCCGAGGAACTCATGCTGGCGGCGCGACAGCGGGCCGGTGCGTCCGGCGTCCATCAGCTCGCTGAAGCCG
>DASSZQ010000319.1:0-3468 GCA_035702755.1 Solirubrobacteraceae bacterium
CAGAGCATCGAGGTGCCGTGCCAGCCGACGATGGCGGCGCCGATCGCGGAGGTGATGTGGTCATAGCCGGGGGCGATGTCGGTGACCAGCGGCCCGAGGGTGTAGAAGGGCGCCTGGTGGCAGACGTCCTGCTGGCGGCGAGACGACGCCGTGACGGGCTAGATGCATCTGGGTCCGGCACGCTGCCAGACGCGAACACGCTGCGCTGCATCGTGTACTTCCTCCCTGCGCTGGTGTGAGCCAGATCAGGCTCAGCGGGTCGGCGCTGGCAAGCGCCCTCTCAGCCCCCGCCACCGGGACCCCCCGGATACGAGATACCGAAAGGGGCTACCGCCCCGAGCAAGAGGGACGACCCAGCGCCGTCAGGCGGATGTCAGTTCGCAACGGCATGAGGGCTCCGTCCCGAGGGGAGACGGAGCCCTCTGTGGCCGTGAATCGTGCTCTGTGCTCTAGCTGCCGGTCGGGTGAGACACCGCGCCGCTGCCGGTCGGGTTAGAGCCCGTGCCGCTGCCGGTCGGGTTCGAGCTCGTGCCGCTGCCGGTCGGGTTCGAGCCCGTGCCGCTGCCGGTCGGGTGAGAGCCGGCGCCGTTGCCGGTGGGCGGGGTGGGGTGGTTGTTTTGCATGCTGCTCGCGTTGCCGCGGGCCTGGGTGATGATGGTGCCAACGAAGGCCCGGACCGATGCGGGCATGTGGGACGAGAGGTGGCTGAGGATGTTGGCGATTGATCCCTGCTGGGTGATCACCGCGCTGTAGGCCTTCTGCAGGCCGGGCAGCGCCGAGGCGGGCGTGGAGCTTGACGCGATCAGCTCGGAGAGCTTGCCGGAGGCGGTGTTCTGGCCGCTGACCGCGGCCTTGGCGGCAGAGGCGAGCGTGTCGGCGCTGGTCGTGCTGTCGCTGTTGTCTGCCGCGGCGTTGGCCTCGGCGCTGACCTCTGACTGGGTGGCGGTGGAGATCGCCTCGATCGCGTGCGTGAGCCCGGCCTGGGCCTGTGCCGGCGCGTTGAGCGCGACGGCGGCGAGCACCGCCAGTGCCTTGGTCTGGCCGGTGGTGTCGCTCAGCGCGGCCTGCGCGATCTGGTTCTGGACCTTGCCGCTGGCGTCGGGGACCAGCGCGGAGAGAGTCGTGATCGAGACCTGGTCCTGCTTGGCGACGTCGATCATTGCCTGCGCGGCCTGGGCCTTGGCCGACGGAGTATGTGCCTGTGTCTGCAGCTTGGCCGCGGCGGCCTGCGCGAGACCGAGCTGCTTCTGGCTGATGGTGAACTGCTTGGTGCCGAGGCTGTCGCTGCCGTGCTTAAACAGCGACACCGCCCGGGTCAATGCGGCGTCGGCGTGGGTGGTGTGGGCCTGCACGGCGCTGACGCCGGTCTGGATGCCGGCTGCCGACGCCGCGGCCGGAGCGCCGAGCGCCGCGACCGCGGCCAGCGTGCTGATGGAGACGGTTCGCATGTTCGCGATCCTGGGGTGCTGGTTCATTGTTCCTCCTGGGAGCAACTGGGCGGCCTACTTGTGACAGGCCCCTGGTTTTGCGTCCCCGCCTCGCAGCGGGTTTGCCTTTGTCATCTGCTACTACGCCGTCCCGGCGAAAAGGTCAGGTGTGTGTGCTCAGCCCGCGCCCGCGGGCGAGCCGGCGGGCGTGCCCCGGCCACCCGCGGGGGCGGGAGCGAGGGCTGTCGGCGCGACCGGGGACGTCGGGACGGTGCCGGCCGGCTGGGTCGTGGGCGTCGCTTCCGCCGGCGGTGGGGGTGGTGATGGAGTGCTCGCGGGCGCGGCTGGGGTGGTTGAGACCGGCGCCCGGGACGGTGTCGTGGGCCGAGAGCCCGCGGGGTTGACGGTGTGCGTGCCCGTCGGGGCGAGGGCGTGGGCGCCCGTTGAGGCGGCGGCGGGGGTGCCCGTCGGATGGGTGGCGCGGGTGCCCGTGGGTGGCGTCTGAGAGTGCGCGGCCGGTGATACCCCACCGGGCCCGCTGGAGCTCACGCTTCTCGGGGACGCGAGTCCGGAAGCGGGAGAGGAGCCTGCGGCCGCGGCCGTCGAGCCGGTTCCGGCGCCGCTGTGCGCAGCTGGGCGCGTGTTGAGCCGCGGCATCTCAGTGAGCATCCGCACTCGCGTGGTGCGTGCGGCGGAGGCCGCTGGCGGGCCCGTGGGGGCCCCGCCTGCGCTGCGGGACGAGCTGAGAACGTGCGGGCTGGATTGCCTCGTCGGCGGCGAAGCGTGCGACACCGACGAGCCACTTCGAAGCCCAGTAGCCACGCCGGCCGTGGCGGTCGCCAGCACAGCGATGGCCGCAGCCGCCTTGGCCGAGGCCATCAGGCCAAACGTCTTGCCCGCCGCGGCGCTCGCGACGCCGCCGGCGCCGCCACCTCCGTGGCTTGAGCCGCCACCCAGCAGCCTGGCCAGCACCCCGGTCGCGGCGACCGCCGGCAGCGCCGGCGCGAACGCATGCAGGTCCGCCCGCCGGGTCTCGATCCCCGCCGCAAACGCGGCACACGCGCCGCACCCGCGCAGATGCGCACGCACCCGCCGGCGCCGCAGCGTATAGCGAGGATCATCAGAGATCGCGCGGCACACGTCATCACACGCCATCGCGCGCCCCTCCACACACTCCATCAACGAGTGCCTCGCCTCAAACAGCGTCTGTTTCGCGGCGCCGACCGACGCCCCCAGCACGGCTGCGATGTCCTCGTGCGAGAGGCCGTTGAGCTCCTTGAGCACGAGTGTCTGGCGCTGGCGCTCGGGCAACTCGGCCAGATCGGCCCACAGCAGCCGCATCCGCTCGCGCCCCTCCACGCACTCCTCCAAGGTCGCGGTCGACCGCTGGGCGTTGTCTGACAGCTCCGCGTCCGGGCGCCGGCGCCGCATCACGCTCACCGCCTCGTTGTGAACGATCGTAAACAGCCACGGACGCACCGGCGCGTCGCGCCGACCCCTGCGCAACGCCGCAAACGCCCCCGCGAACGCCGACTGCAATGCGTCCTGCGCATCGCCATCGTGGCGCAGCATCGAGCGGCAATAGCGGTACAACGCCTGGTGGTAGCGCTCGTAGATGACCACGAACGCGTCCTCGCCCCGGTCGCCTGCGACCATCCGAGCCAGACGCTCGTCCGCGAGCAGACGCAACCCCGGCAACCGCATCACGGCACCCGATCGCGCGGCTATCACGGAGGTGTCCACCAAGCATCACTATCGACCACGCACGCCAGAACAAAAGGTCAGGGCCGTCCAGCTCAACACACAGCTGTCAGGACGCGACCAGAAGCGGCAGAGGCTGAACGTTGCGACTGTCGGACGTTGCGTTACAATGTGTTTCATGTCGGCACGGCAGTTCTCAGCACGCTTGGATGCGGGAGTCGTCGACCGTCTCGAGCGACGCGGCGCGCGTGCGGGTTTGAACAAGTCGCGTCTCGCGGAGCGCTACCTCGATGAGGGGATGCGGATGGACGACCACCCGGGAATCGTGTTCCGCGATGGC
>DASSZQ010000030.1:0-21277 GCA_035702755.1 Solirubrobacteraceae bacterium
GCCGAGGTGGCGCGGGCGCTGCATACGACCTCGCTGCCCCACGACGAGCTCATCGACCAGCCCGGGTGAGGGCCTCGACCTCCGGCGCGGTGAGCCTGCGGTAGCCGCCCGGGGCGAGGTCTCCGAGCTCCAGCGGGCCGACGGCGATGCGCTGAAGCGCGCGCACGGGGTGGCCGACGGCCTCGCACATGCGCTTGACCTGGCGCTTGCGGCCCTCGTGGATGGTGAGCTCCAGCGTGTCCGGCGCCAGGCGGCGCACCCGGGCGGGGGCGGTCGGCCCGTCCTCCAGCGTGATCCCCCGGCGCAGGGCGCGCAGCGTCGCGTCGCGGACGGGCGGGCGGGTGACGACGGCGCGGTAGGTGCGCGGCACCTCAAAGCTCGGATGGGTGAGGCGGTGGGCGAGCGGCCCGTCGTTGGTGAGCAGGATCAGCCCGGTGGTGTCGATGTCCAGCCGGCCCACCGGATACAGGCGATGCTCCGACGGGATGAGCGAGACGACGGTCGGTCGCTTCTGCGGATCGCTGGCCGTCGAGACGACCCCGGCGGGCTTGTTGACCGCGTAGACGACACGCTGGGACGTTGGGGTGACCGGCTCGCCGTCGAGCGCGACCGCGTCCTGATCGGTCACATCGCGGGCCGGGTCGGTGACGGTCTGGCCGGCGACGGTCACCCGTCCGGCCCGGACGATCTCCTCGGAGGCGCGGCGGGAGGCGACCCCGGCGGTGGCGAGGAATTTGGCGAGTCGCATGGCGCTGTCAACATAGAGAGCATGGATCTTGATCTCCTCGCCGCGACGCTCGCCGATCTCGGCCAGCCCGCCTACCGCGCGCGCCAGGTGTGGCGCTGGACGGCGCAGGGCGTCGGCGGCTTTGCCGAGATGACCGACCTGCCGCTGGATCTGCGCGCGGCGCTGGAGGAGGCGGTCCCGTTCTCAAGCCTTGAGCTTGCGGAGGAGGCCCACGCCCGCGACGGGACGGTCAAGGCGCTGTTCTTGACCCGGGACGGCCGGCCGGTGGAGGCGGTGCTCATGCGCTATCGCGATGGCCGGCGGTCGCTGTGTCTCTCCTCGCAGTCAGGCTGCCCGCTGACGTGCACGTTCTGCGCGACCGGCTCGATGCGCTTTGGCCGCAACCTGACCGCGTCGGAGATCCTTGACCAGGCGCTGCACTTCCGGCGGATGACCGAGGTCGACCACGCCGTGTTCATGGGCATGGGCGAGCCGATGATGAATCTCGACGCCGTGCTCGCCGCCTGCGAGCGCCTGCCCCAGCTCGGCATCGGCAACCGCCACACCGCCGTCTCGACCGTCGGCTGGATCCCCGGCATCCGCCGGCTCGCCGAGCAGCCGATGCCGATCCGCCTGGCCCTCTCGCTGCACGCCGCCGACGACGCGCTGCGCTCGGAGATCATGCCCGTCAACGACCGCTATCCGCTCGCCGACGTGCTCGCCGCCTGCCGCGACTACTACGCGGCCAAGCGCCGGATGGTGTTTGTGGAGTACGTGATGCTGGCCGGCGTCAATGACTCCTACGTCCAGGCCCGGCAGCTCGCCGACGTGCTTGACCCGCGGATGTTCAAGGTCAACCTCATCCCGTACAACCCCACCGACTCCCCGTACGAGGGCTCAAGCCCCAAGGCGATCGAGGCCTTCCGCGCCGAGCTGGAGCGCCACGGCCTCGGCGCCACCGTGCGCCTTACCCGCGGGCGCGACATCGCGGCGGCGTGCGGGCAGCTGGCGGCGGCGCGGGGCTGAGCGTCAGGCCCGACGGGCTCAGACGCGGACGACGTCGACCGCGAGATCGTCGAAGTCGCTGTCCTGGGTGTAGACGGGGACCCGTTGGACGCGAGCCGTCGCCGCAATCCATGTGTCCTGGACCTTGGGTCGACGTCCGCTGCGGCGGGCCCTGGCCACCAGCTCGGCGAAGGCGGACGCCACCGCCTCGTCGGCCGGCAGTGCGACGTACGTCGACCGCGTCAGCTGGAGCGTTCGCAGCCGGCGGGCCCGCACGTCCGCGGACGGGGCGAGATGAACGCCCAGTTCCAGCTCAGCGAGTGTGACAACGGAGATCGCCGACTCGTCCGGAAGCCGCTCGCCTCTCAAGGGGCGTCCCCGCTCGTCGGCGATGAACACCGACGTGTCGAGCAGGCCCCTCACAGCTGGTCGACGGTATCCGGCAGCGCCTCGGCCAGCTGGTCTCGCAGTGCCGGGTCGGCCTGGACCAGGGCGTCAAGGGTGCGCCGGCGTGGCACCCAGATGTCCCGTGTCGGCAAAGGCGCCAGTTCGGCGACCGGCCGGCGGTCCACCGTGACCCGCAGCCGCTCACCGGCCTCAACGCGGCGCAACACCTCGGCGGTGTGGTTGCGAAGCTCTCGGACCGATACCTCGTCAGACATCTTCCGGGTAAGCGTAGCACATCGGCTACACCGCCTACCGCGGCGGTCTCCCGTCAGGTGCGCGGGAGCAGCGCGGCCAGGTCGACCGCGTTGGCCATCGCCGCATAGCCGGCGGCGTTGGGATGCAGGTGGTCGCCGCTGTCGTAGGCGGGATTGAGGCGCAGCGGGTGGCCGGGATCGGCGACGACCCGGGCGAAGTCGATGACGCCGTCAAAGGCGCCGCTGGTGGTGATCCAGTGATTGATCTCGTCGCGCTTGGCCTCGCCGGCCGCCGTCCAGTAGCGCGCGCCCCGGAACGGGAGCAGGGTGGCACCGAAGATCCGGACGCCGGCCATGTGGGCCATGGCGATCATCTGCTCGTAGCCGTCGATGATCTGCAGCGCCGAGACGTTGGTGTGGGGCAGGTTGTCGGCCTTGTGGCTCTGGCTGAAGCCGATGTCGTTGATGCCCTCCAGCAGGATGACGTCCCTGACGCCGGACTGGTCAAGGACGTCGCGCTGGAAGCGGGCGACGGCGTTGACCCCGCAGCACGCCGAGTTGTTGAGTACGCGGTTGCCGCCGATGCCCTCGTCGGCGACGCTCAGCGTCGGCCCCGGCAGGCGGGCGAGGCGGCGGGCCAGGTCATTGGGCCAGCGCAGGTTGGCGTTGGCCGGTGACCCCACCCCGTCGGTGATCGAGTCGCCGAGGGTGACCACGGTCCCCACGTCGCGGGCCGGGGCGAGGACGTCGACGCCGGCCAGGAAGTACCAGGAGGGTGTGCGCGCACCAAAGCCCTGGCCGGAGACGGCAGCGAAGCGGTCGCCGGCGGCCACGTAGTTGACCTGCCGGGCCTGGACGTGCTCGGTCGCCGGGCCGCTCGCCGTGGGCACGTACAGGCTGACGGCCAGGTGGGCCAGGGCCGGGACGGCGAGGCGGACCGGATCTGACAGCACCTGGGCGCCCGGCGGGATGATCACCCACGGCTGGCCGGCGAACGTCAGCGGCCGGACGGTGCCGGGGGCCAGCACCGGCCCGGAGCGCTCAAGCGCCACCGAGGCCCGTCCGATCCGCACCGGCCGGGTGCCGAACGCGTTGCTCAGCCGGACCCGGACCATCGTGCCGCCGCCGCTGGCCAGGACGATCTGCCGGATGGTCTGGTTGTCAAAGCCCGCCTGCGACAGGTTGCCGGGCACCGCGCCCTGGGGGGCCGCCGCCCAGGCGGTGCGCCAGTTGCCGGACTGCACCGGGGTGCGGGCCGCGGTCACCCATACGGGCGTGACCGCTGCTGCCGGGGCGCCGGCGGGGCGGCGGGCGAGCGCGTCCGGGTGGCGGTGCTGACGAGCCGTCCGCGCCTGGGCCGGATGCGAACCGAACCGAATGACGCCGGCGACGGCGAGCAGCAGCGCCAGGGCGGCAATCGGCCAGATGATCTTGGGAAAGCGGTGCGACACGGCTTGGGACACGCTCTGGCGTGTAATCGGGCCGGAGCCCTGACACCTAAACAACCCCCGGGTGCCCGGTTCGACGGACCCGGCCGATGGTATCGCCGAGGGCGGCCGGGTTTCTTAGGGTTGGGCTAACGCACCGGTTTACGCCGCGGCCGGCTTCCTCGGCCGCCGGTGCGGTCAGCGGCGGGACAGCCAGTGCCGGGCCTCCCCCATCACCGTCGGCTCCATGAGCTTGGCGCAGAACACGCTGAAGTGAACCCCGTCAAACCGGCAGACCCGGCCGTCGACGCGGACGTCGTAGTGGTTGCCGGGCGAGATCAGGCGGTCGATGTCGAGCACCCGGACGGAGTGCGGATGCAACCGCGCCTCGCGGTTCAGCATGGCGTTGATCATCGTCCGGCGCGCCGGGTCTGACGCGGCCGCGGGAGCCCCGTCGGCCTGGGCGGGCGGATGGGTGTAGGGCACCGACAGGAACAGGATCTTGGTCCCGCCGCGCCCCAGCACCTGCACATAGCGGTCCATCTGGCCCTGGACGTAGGCGTCGAACGCCGGCTGGCCGAGATGGACGACCCGGCCGTTCCACAGCCAGTTGAACTCGTCGCGGTAGCCCAGTTCGACGACGACCTCCTGGGTGTGGAGCGCCCGTTCGTCACGCGCCCACTGCTCCAGCGCGCCTGGACAGGAGGCGGGCAGCTTGGCCCAGCTGCCGTTGAGGTCCAGCTCGCCGCGGGTGGCGAAGGCGCAGCCCAGCTGGGCCGCGTTGGCGATCTCAAGCCCGTAATCCTGCTCGTCCCCCATCATCGGCACGCCGATGGTGAAGGCGAGCGAGTCGCCGACGACGAGAACCCGCTTGGGCGGGCAGGTGTGAAACGTGCGGGTCGCCGACCCACGCCAGGCCAGCGTCGAGTAGCCGAGCGCCGTGAACTCAAACTTCGCCTGCTTGCCCGGCGCCAGGGGGGCCAGCCCATACTGGGAGGTGTCGCTGAGGGTCTCGGTGCAAGGGGCGCCACTGCCGGCCAGGCCGGGCGGCGGCGCGGGCAGCTGGGCGGCCGCCGGCACCCCGGCCGGCAGCGAGGCCGCCGCCGAGGCCAGCACCAGCGACACCGCGGCCGCGCCGGCCGCGGCGGGCAGCAGGCCCCGCACCACCCAGGCCGGCGCCCGGCGCCGGCGGATCGGCTGCTCGACGAAGCGGTAGGACAGCAGGCTGACGGCCGCGGTGACGGCCAACCGCACGGCGAGAAGCGCCGTGCCGCGCAGGCCGGTCGAGCTCTCATCGAGCCAGAGAAACAGCGGGAAGTGCCACAGGTACAGGCCGTAGGAGATGAGCCCAATGCCCCGCAGCGGCCGCAGCGACAGCAGCCGGGCGGCGGGACCAGCCGGCGCCACGACGACGCCGAGGATGACGATGACCACCGCGGCGTCGAGCCCCAGCAGGCCGAAGGGATAGACCCAGCCGCGGCCACCGGCGGCGACGGCGATACCCGCGAGCACCGCGGCGAGCCCGGCGAGGGCGGCGACCCCGAGCAGCCAGCGCCGGCGTGCCATGGCCCGGCCCGGGCTCTGGCAGCGGTCGGGGGCCCCCGGCGGCTCAGCGATTCCGGGGCCGCCGGCGTCACGCCTGTCGTCTCTCCCCTGCCGGCGCCGGATGGCGAGCGCGATCGCCAGCGCCGCCCCGATGAGCAGGCCGGAGGCCCGCGTGTCGGTGCCGTAGTAGACGCGGTTCAGGCCGTGGCCGGAGCCGTAGAGCACGGCGGTGTCCGCGGCGGAGGCAACCGCGCCGGTGAGGCAGAGGGCGAGCAGGAGCCGGAGCGAGCGGATGGCCGGCGCCCCGCGGCGGGCGGCGAGGCCGAGCGCCCCCAGCACCAGCAGCGGCCACAGCAGATAGAACTGCTCCTCGATGGCCAGCGACCACGTGTGCTGGACGGGCGACACCGGACCGCTGGCGGCGAAGTAGTTGGCCCCGTTGGCGATCTGGTGCCAGTTGTTGACGTACAGCAGCGTGGAGAGGCCGTTGCTCTCCAGGTTGGGGACCGCCGTGGCCGGGCCGCCGATGACGTAGTAGACGCCGATCACCAGCACCAGCAAGAACAGCGCCGGCAGCAGCCGCCGCGCCCGCCGGGCCCAGAATGCGCGCAGCACGATCGTCGACGAGCGCGCCCACTCGGCGAGCAGCAGCGAGGAGATGAGAAAGCCGGAGAGGACGAAGAACACCTCCACGCCGAGGAATCCGCCGGGGGCCCAGGAGACGCCGCCGTGGTAGAGCATCACCGCGATGACGGCGATGGCCCGCAGGCCGTCGAGGGCGCCCACGTGGGGGATCGAGACGTGCGACCGGCGGGCCTCAGGCACGGCCGGCCTCCGCGCCCGGGTGTTCGCCGGGTCCAGCCGCAGCGGCGGATGGTCGGCCACGGCGAGGGTCAGGCCATGCAGGCGCTGACCGGCTGAGGGGGAACGCCGGCGCATCCCTCCCTTGGTAGCCAGGGGGATGTAGGGAGACCGTAAAACTCCTAACGAGAGCTTCACGTTTGGCCTACATACCCCCCATGTGGCCTCGCCCAAGCGAGGGGCGGGGACCTCCCCGCGTCAGGTCACCGGCGAGCGCCGGGCCTGGGGAGAGGATCGGCTACGGGCCGGGATCCTCCGGCGGCTCCTGATCGGCGTCGGCGGCCGCGCCGGCCTCCGGCGGCTCCTGATCGGCGTCGGCGGCCGCGCCGCCCTCCGGCGGCTCCTGATCGGCCTCGCCGGCTGCGCCATCCTCCGGCGCCGTGGCCACCCCGGTCAGCCCCGCCCGGGCCTCACCGGCCCGCAGGAGGCGCTCGCGCAGTTCCTGCTCAAACTCCGGCGACGGGTCAAACCCGGCGATCTCCGGCAGCTCGCCAAGCTCGGCGAGCCCGAACAGCTTGAGGAACAGTTCCGTGGTGCGGTACAGCACGGCGCCGAACTGGGAGCGGCCGGCCTCCTCGATGATCCCCCGCTCCAGCAGCGTCGTGGCCGCCGATTCGGCGCTGACGCCGCGGATCCGGGCGATCTCCGGGCGCGAGACCGGCTGCAGGTAGGCGACGATCGCCAGCGTCTCGGCCTGGGCGGCGGTCAGCGGCGGGGTCCGGGGCTTGGCGAGCAGCCGCCGTGCAGCCGGCTCGGCATCCGGATGGCTGCTCAGGGTGTAGCCGCCGGCGAGTTCCCGGACGACGAAGCCGCGCCGCTCGTACTCGTAGTGCTCGCGCAGCCGCTCCAGCGCGGTCACCACCTCGTGCAGTTCCGCCCCGGTCGCCTCGGCCAGCGCGGGCGCGGGCACAGGGTCGGCACTGAGGAACAGCAGCGACTCGACGGTCCGCTCAAGTTCAGCGGTGGTGCTCATCGCCGACTCCGCCTGCCCATCAGGCGGTCAGCCTCTCCGCCGGCGGATCCGGGACCGCCCGCAGCCGGTCAGCCCCCCGCCGCAGCGCCTGCACGGTGATCTCGGCGAACGGCTCCTCCTGGACCCATGTCGCCTCGCCCTGCTTGTAGAGCTCCAGCAGCGCGTACAGCGTCACCGCCACCGTCACCCGGTCACTGCGGGCCACGGCCTCAGAAAACGTGAATCGCCCCCGGGACAGGAGGGAGCGCAGATGGGCCAGCCGCTCGGCGACCGTCACCTTGGCGATCGTGATGTGGCGGACATCGACGGGCGGAGGCAGCTGGAGCAGGTTGCCGATCGACGTCGCCAGGAGCGCCGGGTCATAGACCGACGCGGCATCGCGCAGCGATGCCTTGCGCAGCTCCGGCGGCAGCGGCGCGGTGCGAAACCGGTAGCCGGCCTGGCCCTCCAGCCGCTCGGTCAGGTAGGTGGCCGCGGTGCGGTAGCGCTGGGCGGCGAGCAGGCGGGCGAGCAGCTCCTCGGCCGCCTCCCCCGGGTCAAGGTCGATCTCCTCAATCTCCTCCCCGGGCAGCAGCAGGCGGGACTTGAGCTCCAGCAGGGCAGCGATCAGCACCAGGAACTCGGTTGCCGCCTCCAGGTCCAGGTCGCCGCGGCGCTCCAGGTGGTCGATGTAGGTGATCACGACCTCGGCGAGGTCGACCTCCAGCAGATCGACCTCCTCGCGGAGGACGAGGGTCAGCAGCAGGTCGAACGGGCCGGCGAAGACATCGAGGTCCAGATCGAGGTAGGTGAGGGTCACCGTCTAGAAGTTACCCGCGGCCCCGGACCGCTCATCGGCCGGTGCGCACCGCCACCGGGCCGACCCCCATCGCCTCCCGGACGTCGGCCAGGGTCTCGGAGGCGATGGCGCGGGCCTTCTCGGCCCCCACGGCCAGCACCCGCTCCAGCTCGGCCTCGTCGCCACGGATCTCCTCAAAGCGCTCCCGGACGGGCGCCAGGTACTCGACGACCGCCTCGGCGACCGCCTGCTTGAAGGCGCCGTAGCCCGATCCCGCAAACTCGCTCTCCACCGCCTCCGGCGTGACCCCGCGGACGGCGGCCAGGATGTCGATGAGGTTGGCGATCCCGGCCTTGTCCGGCGCCCGGCGGATCTCTGAGCCGGAGTCGGTGACCGAGGAGCGGATCTTCTTGCGGATGGCGTCAGGCTCGTCAAGGACGTAGACGGTGCCCTGCGGTGTGCCGCCGGTCGTCGACATCTTGCTCTCCGGCGTCTGGAGGTCCATGATCCGCGCTCCCACGGTGGGGATCCGGGCCTCGGGCACGACCAGCGTGTCGCCGTAGCGGGCGTTGAAGCGCTCGGCGACGTCGCGCATGAGCTCCACGTGCTGGCGCTGGTCGTCGCCGACCGGCACGTCGTGGGCACGGTAGGCGAGCACGTCGGCCGCCATCAGCACCGGGTAGGTGAACAGCCCGGCCGAGACCAGTTCCCGCTGCGCCCCGGATTTCTCCTTGAACTGGTGCATCCGGTTGAGGTCGCCGAACGAGGTGACGCTTGACAGCAGCCAGCACAGCTCCGAGTGCTCCTGAACGTCGCTTTGCCGAAAGAAGATGCAGCGCTCCGGGTCCAGGCCCGCCGCCAGCAGGGTCGCCGCCGTGTCGTAGACCGATTCCCGCAAGCCTCCCGGCTCATAGGCGACGGTCGTGGCGTGCAGGTCGACGACGCAGTAGATCGCGTCGCCGCGGTCCTGACCGGCGACATACTGGGTGATCGCGCCGATGTAGTTGCCGAGGTGCTTGCGCCCCGTCGGCTGGATTCCGGAGAAGATTCGCACAGTCCGCAGCCTATCGGCCGCGGACGATCTCAGCCGCTGGGTCTCAGGCTCTATTGGGTGAGGGCACGATCGAGCGCGTCGTGCAGCGTGCGGTGCCCGGAATCTTGCGGATCCGCGCCGGGCCCCGGCCCGCGGCCGGGGGGCTGGGCCGGCGGGCGCGAGCGCGCCGAGCGGCGGCCGGCCAGGACCCAGGCGGCGACCACGCCGCCGACGGCGCCGCACACGTGCGCCTGCCAGGAGATCCCGTTGTGGGGGACGACGCTGGCCACCAGCGCTCCGCCCCAGACCACGCCGACGACGATCCCGGTGAGGATCTCCAGCACGCTGCGGTCAAACAGGCCGCGGGTGAACAGGTACGTCGCGTAGCCGAACACCACGCCGCTGGCGCCGACGGTGACGGTTCCCGCAGGCGCCACCAGCCACGTACCCAGGCCGCCGACGAGGATCACGATGATCGTCACCACGGCGAGCCGAGCCGCGCCGCGCAGCGCGATGATCACGCCCATGAAGACGAACGGGATCGTGTTGTCGATGAGGTGCGCGAAGCTGACGTGCAGAAACGGGGCGGTCAGGATGCCCCACAGCCGGTCGAAGTTGCGCGGCACGATCCCGTCACTGTCCAACCGGTTGGCGTCCAGCGTGTTGATGACCTCCACCAGCCACATGAACACGACGATGCCGGCGAGCAGCCCCAGGCCCTGCAGCGACTGACGCTGCGGGGTCAGCGTGCGCCGGGTGGGCGTGCGGGCGGGAGGGCTCGGCATGGGTTCACCCCAAAGGATGGCAGGTGCACGGCGCCGTCTGACGGGGCCGGGCGGCGATCTTCGCTAACTCTTCGCGAGCGCCAGCGCCTCAAGGGCGAGGGCGAGCGCCACCTCGGCGCGCTCGCGCAGCGTGGCGGTGAGGACGAACTCCTCCGGCGTGTGGGCTCCCCCGCCCCGTGGACCGAGCCCGTCGACGGTGAGCGGGATGGTGTCGGCGAAGTGGCTGGCGTCGCTGGCTCCGCCGCGGGGGACGCCGGCGACCCGCCGCCCCAGGCGGTGCGTGGCCCCGGCGAGCAGCTCGCCGGTGGCGGCCGTTGAGTCCATGCCGGGCCACCGGCGCTCCATCCGGGCGGTGAGGGCGACCTCGTCAAGCTCCGGCGCCACCGCCGCCAGGACGGCGTCGAAGGCGTCAAGGCGGCGCGCGCGCAGGTCGAAGATGAGCTCGCCCTCGGCTGGCACGATGTTGAACGCGTCGCCGGAGCGCATGACCGTGGGGACGGCGCTGAGCTGCTCCGGACCCGCCGGGTCATGGAGCGCGGCGACGGAGTCGGCGGTGCGCGCCAGCGCCAGCAGGGCGTTGCGGCCCTGATCCGGGGCGCTGCCGGAGTGCGAGGCGCGGCCGGTGGCGATCACGCGCAGCGTGCCTGCCGCCTTGCGCCGGACGACGATGCCCTCGTCGCCGTGGTCGTCGAGCTGGCCACCCTCAAAGCACAGGCAGGCGTCAAAGCCGGCAAACCGGGGCACGTGCACAAACGGGTGGGTCCGCCACTCCTCGTCGGTGACCATGAGCACGGCGAGCTCCGCGAACATCTCCGGGCGGCGCGCCAGCGCCCGGGCGACGCCGAAGGCGAGGATGTCGCCCCCCTTCATATCGACCGTTCCCGTTCCGTACAGGCGGTCGCCCTCGCGGCGCAGCGGCTGGTGGGCATCGTGGCCGATGACCGTGTCGACGTGACCGACGAGCAGCATCCGGGCGCGGCCGGTCCCCCGCACCGTGCCGATCATGTCCGGCGCGCTGCCCGGCGTCGAGCAGGCGGGGCGCTCCACCTCGGCGCCGGGCGGCAGCAGGCGGGCGCACAGCTCAAGCGCGCGCTCGGCACCCTCCACGTCGCCGGACGGGGAGGAGATGTCGACCAGCCAGGTGAGCTCATCAGGCGCCCGGGCGGCGATCTCGGCGGCCTCGGCGGCGATCGCCGGATCGGCGACCCCGGAGGCACTCACGCCGCCACCGCCAGCACGTCCCCGGGATCCAGCGAGCCGGGGGCACGTCGCTCCTGAACGGCCTCCCAGGCCCGCCGGCACAACAGCTCGTTGACGGGGGTGGGGACGCCGTGCAGCCGGCCCTGCAGGACGATCTCGCCGTTGAGGTAGTCGGTTTCCAGCGCGGTGCCGCGGGACAGGCTCTGCCACGTCGAGGAGCCGGCGCGCGCCCTCCCCTCGATGTCGCGCACCCCCATGCGCTCCCAGCGGCCGCGAATGTCGGTGACCTCGTCGGCGACGAACGCGACGCCCGCGGCCGTCAGCACCGCCCGGGCCTCGGCCTGCGCGCGCTCGGTCACCTCGTCGCTGGCGTCCCCGGGGCCGAACAGGGCGTGAACGACATTGGCGAGGTTGAGCAGGAGCTTGGCGTGCTTGAGGCGCATCACGTCCGGGGTGGGATGGGAGTCAAACCGCGCACCCTCCAGGGCGGCGCACACGTCCTCGCAGCGCGCGTCGACCCCGTCCGGGTAGCGGCCGATGTCGATCATGCCCGTCACGGTGGTGGTGTACGCCTCAACCACACCCGCCTGCAGGTGGGCGGCCGGACACATGACGACCGCGCCGTACACCGAGTCGACGAGCCGCAGCGCGAGGCGCTCGTTCTCCACTCCGTTCTGAAGGCAGACGACGGGAACGGTGGGCCCGGCCGCGGCCCGCAGGTCGGTGAGCGCGCCGAGCGTGTCCTGGCTCTTGGTCGCCAGCAGGACGACGTCCTCTCCCGTCCACCCCACCTCAGCCGGCCCGCCGGCGACCGGTATCTCCAGCACGGTGTGCTCCTCCGGGGTGACCAGCGTCAGCCCAGCGCGCCGAATGGCGTCGCGGTGCTCGCCGCGGGCGATCAGGCTGACGGCGAAGCCGGCCTGGTGCAGCCGCGCGCCGACGACGCCGCCGATCGCCCCCGCGCCGAACACCACGAACCTCATGCCCCCCAGCCTACGACGCCTGTTTGACCAATGCCCCGGTGTCGGCGCCGTACAGGCTCACCCGGTTTCGCCCCTGCTCCTTGCTGAAGTACAGGGCGCGGTCGGCGAAGCGCACCAGCTCCGCCGGCTCGGTGCTCCACGCCGAATCGCATACGCCCGCCGAGATCGTCACCGGCAGCTCTGCGCCCGCGTTGGCGCCACAGCCGAGGATCGTCCGCCGCGCCCGCTCCACCGCTGCCAGAGCTTCCTCCCCGGTCGTCTCCGGCAGGATCCAGGCGAACTCGTCACCGCCGACGCGGGCCAGCGTGTCCTCGGCCCGGGTGGCCTCGGTCAGGCACCGGGCGACCTCCCGGAGCATCTCGTCGCCGGCCTCATGGCCGCCGGTGTCGTTGACCTCCTTGAAGTGGTCGACGTCGATGACGGCGACCGACACGGGGCTGGCATAGCGGCGGGCGCGGGCGAGGTCGGCGGCCAGGCGCTGGTGGAAGGTCCGGTGGTTGCCCACACCGGTGAGCGCGTCGGTCGCCGCCTGGGCGGCGAGGGTGGCGCGGTCCTCCATGTGGGACACCGAGGTGGCGATCAGATCGGCGAACTCGGTCAGCCGGCGCGTCTGGTCGGCCGCCGGCGTGCCGGCCACGGCCTCGACGGCGAGAAAACCCCAGGTGCGCCCGCTGACGCGGATCGGCGCGACGACGCTCGTCTTCAGCCCGAGCCGGCCCAGCAGGCCGTCCGGGGACTGACTGACGTGGACCGGGCGGCCCTCGCTCAGCGCCCCGGCGACCTCGCTGTCGGCCGGGACGGTGAGGCACTGGCCGACGTTGTGGCGGCCCTCCGGGGTGGCCGCCCAGGAGCCGAGGACCATCGCCTCGCCGCGCCCGGCGAAGCGCAGGACGCCGGCGCTGCCGGCGCCGAGCAGCCGGGCGGCCTCGACGGCCACGAGCTGATGGAAGCGCTCCGGGGGCTCTCCGGTGACGACCGCGGTGGCCACCCGCTGCATCGCTCCCTGCTCGGCGGCGAGACGCTCGGCCCGGCGGCGCAGGCTCAGCATGAAGTGCTTGCCGGCGATGATCGCGCCGCCGAGCACGAGGAACGCCGGGGCGGCGACGACGAGCTTGGCGGTCGCCTGGCTGCGGACCGCCGGCGCCGCATCGAGCACGACGACCACCTCAACCAGGACACAGGCAAGGAAGTAGGCGGCCGCGGCGGGCGCACGGAGGAAACAGGCGGCGAACACGACGACGTAGAACAGGCACGCCCACGCCGGCGAGCCGGCCCCACCGCTGAGCGCGATGGCGGCGGCGATGGCCACCGTTCCGGCCGCGGCCGACAGGTGGATGAGCCACACGGGCCGGTGGCTGTAGTCGATATACCGCGCCGCGAGCAGGCCCCAGGCAGTCCCCCCGGCGCCGATCGCCTCCAGCGCCGTGCGATGGGTGGCGGGCAGCACGAGCGCCATCGCGATCACGCTCAGTGACGCGATCACCCACACGAGGCCGGCCACGCGTCCGGCGACCGTGCGCTCCTCGTGCCGGATCGCGCCGGCGGCTCGAAGCCGCTCCAGCGCGCCGTTCATCCCACGTACCGCCATCGGTGTCGTCCTACCGCAGTCCTTTGTCTGTAGCCCACCGGGGGTCCTGTACGGGTAATGCTGCCCGCTTGCGGCCTCTTTCCAATCAAATGGACGAATTTTGGTGTGCTGCCGGCGCAGCGACAGGGCGATCAGGCGGAGAGCAGCCCGCGACCAAGCCAGTCCGAGGCGTCGCGCACGCCCGGCAGGGTGAAGAAGTAGCCCCCGCCGAACGGCCGGATGAACGGTGCCATCGGCTCGTCGTGCAGGCGCTTCTGGACGGCCTCGAACTGCCGGCGGATGTCGCGCTGATAGCAGTTGAAGATGAGCCCCATGTCCAGCCGGCCGTCGCCGTCGACGCCCCGGTCGTAGTTGAAGCTGCGGCGGAGGATCCGGCTTGGCTCGGTCCGCCTCGTCCGCGGGTTGGCCAGCCGGATGTGCGCCCGCAACGGGATGACGCGTCCATGGGGGTCCCGGGCGTAGTCCGGCACGTCGGTCTCCCGGTGGCCGCCGAGCGGGGATCCGCTGGCGCGCCGGCGGCCGATGATCTGCTCCTGGCGGGCGACCGGGAGCTCATCCCAGGTTTCGGTGAACATGCGGATGAGGCGGATGACGTGGTAGGTCCCACCGGCCGTCCACCCCCGTGAACCGGAACCCTTCCCGGCCCACAGGAGTTCCTGCGCAACGGCGGGCCGAGCCACGTCCGGGTTGGCGATCCCGTCCTTGAAGCCCTGGTGGTTGCGGGGAACCCCGCTGGGCCGCGGCGGCGAGACGAAACCGTCGATCCGCCAGCGGATCCGCATCAGGTGGCGGGTGCGGCGGGCGATCTCGCGCAGCGCGTGCACCGCGGTGTCGGTGCTGCCGGCACAGATCGAGACCATGAGGTCACCGTGGCACCAGGCCGCCTGGAGATGATCGTTGGGGAACCGGGCCATCTCAAACAGCCCCGCGGGCTTGCGGGGCGCCAGCCCGTAGCGGCGGTCAAACAGTGAGGTGCCGACGCCGACACTCACCGTCAGCCCGTCGGCGGGGATGACCGGGCCGAGCGTTCCGCTGTCGGCCGCGGGCCCGGCGCCCCCCACGCCGGGCGGGCGGCCGCCGGCGGTGAGAAACCGTGCCGCCGTGGTCAGCGCCTGCAACAGTTCGGCAAGCTGCGGGCGGCCCGCGGCGTGAACGTCGAAGGCGGCGAACGTGCCGGCGGGCGGCGGCGGCGTGAGGATCCCCGCCTGGTGGGCGCCGTGGAACGGCACTGCGGACAGCCGGGCCGCGGGGTCACGGGCGACGCTGCGCTGCGGCGGGCCGTCGGCGGCGAGCCCGTCGCGGCCGGCGCGGGCCCGGGCCTCGGCGTCTGGGGCGCGGAGCAGCCCACCGCCGGTGACGCCGCCGGCGCCGAGCAGCCCCCCTCCGACCAGGAACTGGCGCCGGTCAAGCGTCATCGCGCACCGATTCTAGGTATATCGAGGCTGGCCGCGCCCGGTCAGAGGGGCTGGCGGACGACGGGGTGGCGAGCGGCCCCGGCCTCGTCAAGCCGGCGGACCGGAGTCGTGTGGGGAGCTGTGCGAGCGGTCTCCGGATCCTCGGCGGCCTCGCGCAGGATCGTGACCAGGATCTCGGCGAAGCGATCGAGGGTCTCGCGGGTCTCGGTCTCGGTCGGCTCGATGAGCAGCGCCTCGTCGACGAGCAGCGGGAAGTAGACCGTCGGCGGGTGCACACCGAAATCGAGCAGGCGCTTGGCCAGGTCGAGCGTGCGGATCTTCAGGTCACGCTTCATGGGGGCTCCGGAGAGCACGAACTCGTGCATGCACAGCCGCTCGTAGGCGGCGGGCAGATGCTCGGTCACGCCCTCGGCGCGCAGCTTGGCCAGCAGGTAGTTGGCGTTGAGCACGGCGGTCTCCGAGACGTCGCGCAGGCCCGGGGCGCCAAGCGAGCGGATGTAGGCGTAGGAGCGCACAAACACGCCGTAGTTGCCCTGAAAGCCGCGCAGGCGACCGATCGACTTGGGCCGGTCGTAGTCCAGGTCATAGAAGGCCGTGGCGTCCTGGCCGCCGCCGTTGCCGGTGCCGGTGCCGGTGCCGGTATCGCGGCGGACCACCTGCGGGCGGGGCAGAAACGGCTCGATGCGGTCTGACACCGCGATCGGCCCGGCGCCGGGTCCGCCGCCGCCGTGGGGCTGGGTGAAGGACTTGTGCAGGTTGAAGTGCACGATGTCAAAGCCCATGTCGCCGGGGCGGCAGATGCCCATGATCGCGTTGAGGTTGGCGCCGTCGTAATAGAGGGTGGCGCCGACGTCATGGACGATCTGCGCGATCGCCTCGATGCCGTGCTCAAACAGCCCCAGGGTCGACGGGTTGGTCAGCATCAGACAGGCGACGTCGTCGGTGGCCTTGGCCCGCAGGTCGTCCAGATCGACGTTGCCCTGGGCGTCGGTGCCGACCTTGACGACCTCATAGCCGGCCATCGTCACCGTCGCCGGATTGGTGCCGTGGGCGGTATCGGGCGTCAGCACCTGGCTGCGCTGCTCGCCGCGGTCCTCGTGGTAGGCACGGGTGAGCAGGACCCCGGCGAGCTCGCCGTGGGAGCCGGCCGAGGGCTGCAGCGAGACGTGGGGCAGCCCGGCAATCTCGCCCAGCGCCGTCTGCAGGCGCCACATGAGCTCCAGCGCTCCCTGGGCCCGGCGGGGGTCCTGCAGGGGGTGCAGGCGGGCGTGCCCGTCGAGCGCCGCCACCCGCTCATGGAGCTTGGGGTTGTGCTTCATCGTGCACGACCCCAGCGGGTAAAAGCCGGTGTCCAGGTCGAAGTTGCGCTTGGAAAGGCGGTTGTAGTGGCGCACGATCTCCGGCTCGGCCACCTCCGGCAGGCGCGGCCCCTCCGCGCGCCGCAGCCGGGCGGGCAGCAGGTCGTCAAGCGGGTGCTCCGGCACGTCGAGCGCCGGCGCGACAAACGCGCGGCGCCCAGGCACCGAGCGCTCGTAGATCGTCAGCTCGTCATCGGCGGCAGAGACACTCATGCGCCCACCTCATGCAGATGGCCGCTGCGCTCCGCCGCCACCGCGTCGCCGAGCGCCTGGGCCAGACGGTCGATGTCGGCGCGGCTGCGGCGTTCGGTGATCGCCACCAGCAGCCCGTTCTCATACTCCGGGTAGTCGCGGTCCAGCGCGAAGCCGGGGTTGACGCCCTGCTCGGCGCAGCGGTCGATGACCGCGCCGACCGGAGCGTCGAGCCTGACGGCGAACTCGCGGACAACCGGCTGGTCATGGAGCGCGTGCACCCCATCAAGGGCGGTCAGGTGCTCCCGGGCGTAGGCGGTGCGCTGGAGCATGAGCTCGGTCAGCTCCACGATGCCGCGGCGGCCCAGCCAGCTGAGATAGATGACGCCGGCCAGCGCATTGAGCGCCTGGGCGGTGCAGATGTTTGAGGTCGCCTTCTCCCGGCGGATGTGCTGCTCGCGCGTCTGCAGCGTGAGCACAAACCCGCGCTTGCCCGCCACGTCGCGCGTCTCCCCCGCGATCCGCCCCGGCACCCGGCGGATCAGCGCCTCGGTCGAGGCGAAGAAGCCAAACGACGGGCCGCCGAAATCAAGACGGTTGCCGAGCGTCTGCCCCTCACCGACGGCGATGTCGACCCCGCACTCGCCCGGTGAGCGCAGCAGCGACAGCGGCAGGGGGTCACAGGAGGCGATGCACAGCGCGCCGGCCTGATGAGCGGCGTCGGCCAGCCGCTCCAGGTCCTCGACGGCACCGAGGAAGTTGGGCTGGGCGACGATCACGGCGCTGACGTCCGTGTCAAGCTCCGGAAGCTCGGTGACGCCGTCGTGCAGCGGCGCCTCCACCACCTCCATGCCCCAGCCGTGGGCGAGCGTGCCCAGCGCCTCGCGCGCGTGCGGGTGCACGCCCCGGGAGACGATGAAGCGCCGGCGGCCATTGGCGAGCTTGGCCACATAGCCGGCGGCGGCCACGGCGCTCGGCCCCTCATAGACCGACGCGTTGGAAACCGGCAGGCCGGTCAGCTCACAGATCGCCGTCTGGTACTCGAACATCGCCTGCAGCCCGCCCTGGGAGACCTCTGGCTGATACGGCGTGTAGGGGGTCAGGAACTCCGAGCGGGAGATGATGGAGTCGATCAGCGCCGGCACGTAGTGGTCATACATGCCCGCGCCCACAAACGACAGCTCGTCCTCGGTGCTGGTGTTGCGGGCGGCCAGCCCGCGCAGCTCCTCGTAGACCTCAAGCTCGGACAGCCCGGGCTCCAGCGCGAGCTCGTCGGTCAGGCGCAGCTGCGCAGGGATATCGGCGAACAGGTCCTCGACGGACGCCACGCCGATTGTGGCCAGCATCTGTTCCCGGTCGGTATCGGTGACAGACGTGTACCTAATCACGACAACGTCGCCTCATAGGCCGCCGCGTCCAGCAGCGCCTCCTGCTCAGCCGGATCCGACAGCCTCACCCGCACCAGCCAACCCTCGCCGTACGGATCCTCGTTGATCGTCTCCGGGGCGTCGGCGAGGGTCTCATTGACCGCAATGACCTCTCCGGACAGCGGCGCGACGACGTCCGAGACGGCTTTGACCGACTCGATCTCGGTGTAGGCGGTGTCCTTGCTGACCGCCGTTCCCACCTTCGGCGGGTCAAAGAAGACGACCTCGCCAAGCGAATCCTGAGCGAACCATGTGATCCCGAACGTCGCCTCCTCGCCGTCCACGCGCGCCCAATCGTGCTCGGCGTGGTACAGGAGATCCTCCGGGTAGCTGGCGTCAGCCAATGTTCAGTGCTCCTTGCTGTAGAGGGGTTTGCGGCGCACGACCGCTGAACGGGTGGTGCCCCGGACGTCGATCTCAAGCTCGGTCTCCGGCTCGGCCCGCTCCGCGGGCACGAACGCCATTCCGATCCCGCGCTCCAGGCACGGCGAGAACGTGCCGCTCGTCACCACACCACCACCGATCACCGCATTGCCCTGACGGGCGATCCCCGGTCCCACAATCTCAAACGCGACCAGCTTCTGTGCCGGTCCCGCCGCCCGCACCGCGGCGACGGCCTCGGCGCCGATGAAGCCCGTCTGCTCACGACAGCACCAGCCCAGCCCGGCCTCGATCGGCCCCCGGTCCTCTGAGAGGTCGTTGCCGTACAGGTGAAAGCACACCTCGAGGCGCAGCGTGTCCCGCGCGCCCAGGCCGGCCGGGACGGCGCCGGCGGCGACCACGGCGTCCCATACCTCGCCGGCGCGATCCGGATCGACGAGCAGCTCCAGGCCGTCCTCGCCCGTGTAGCCGGTGCCACAGGCCAGCAGCGGCACCCCGGCGATCGTCGCCAGGCTGCAGTGCATGCGCGACGCCAGCGGTCCGTCGGCCAGCCGGCCGAGAAGAGCCCGCGCCTGCGGCCCCTGCACGGCCAGCATCGCGAAATTGTCGCGGCGATCGACCACGTCAGCGTCAAACTGCGCGGCATGGCGCACAAACCACGCCAGGTCGCGCTCATGGTTGGCGGCGTTGGTCACGGTGAGGAAATGCTCCTCGGCCAGCCGGTAGGTGAAGAGGTCGTCAAGCACGCCGCCCCGCTCGTTGCACAGCACGCTGTACTGCGCGCCACCCTCCGGCAGCCGCCGCACGTCGTTGGACAAAAGATGCTGGAGCAGGTCAAACGCCTGCGGGCCGCAGGTCTCGATCTGCCCCATGTGCGAGACGTCGAACACGCCCGCGCCGGCGCGAACGGCCAGGTGCTCCGCCCGGATCCCCGCGTATTGGAGGGGCATCTCCCACCCCGCGAACGGGATCAGCTTTGCGCCGGCCGCCCGGTGGCGATCATCCAGCGGGCTGTGACGAAGCGACGGCGCGGTCGAGGACACGCACCCAGGCTAATACATGGCCCCGGCGGCTTCGGCCTAAGCGCGGGGTGACCGCGATCAGCCGTTCGGCGTCGCGCCGAGCTCTCGCAGGTCGGCGTCGACCATCCGCGCCACCAGCTGCTCGAAGCTGAGCGTCGGCTCCCACCCCAGTTCGGCGCGCGCCCGGCCGGCATCGCCGATCGGCGGGATCGCCTCCGGCGCTCGGACGAGCGAGGGGTCGGTGCGGACGTAGCCGGCGGGATCGAGCCCCACGTGCGCGAACGCGGTCTCGAGCAGCTCCTGCACCGTGTGGCCGACGCCGCTGGCCAGCACATAGTCCCGCGGCGTCTCGGCGGCGAGCATCAGCCGGCAGCCGGCCATGATGTCTCCGGCGAAGGACCAGTCACGCACGGCGCCGGTGTCGCCGAGGGTCAGCTCGTCGGCCAGCCCCAGCCGGATCGCCGCCACGGTGCGCGTGATCTTGCGAGTGACGAAGTTCTCCGGACGGCGCTCAGACTCATGGTTGAACGGGATCGCCGAGCAGGCGAACAGCCCGTCGTGCTCGCGCATCTGGCCGACGAGCTGGTGGGCGGCGAGCTTGGCCACGGCGTACGGGGTGCGCGGCCGGCACGGGGTGTCCTCGCGCTGGGGACATTCCAGGGCATCGCCGTACATCTCCCCTGATCCGGCGACCAGGACCCGGGTGTCCGGGCTCATGTCGCGCACCGCCTCCAGCAGCGCGGCGGTGGCGAGCACGATCGCGCTCATCGTGTGAGCGGGATGGCGCCAGGACTCCGGAACGAACGTCGGCGCGGCGAGGTGAAACAACTCATGCGGTCTCGCCTCCGCGACGGCCGTCCGCAGCGAAGCCGGGACGAGGAGGTCTCCGGCGATGAGGCTGACGCGGTCGCGCAGCGGCTCGGCGAGTCCCAGGTCCGCGCCGGCGTCGGCGTGGACCACGCCGACGACCTCGTAGCCGTCGGCAAGCAGCGATTCCGCCAGGAACGATCCGTCCTGGCCGGTCAGACCGGTGATGAGCGCCCGTCTGCGCTCCGTGGTCACCTCGGCCCGCGGCCGGAGAGGACCTGGTAGTCGGCGTCGACCATGAGCCGGATGAGCTCCTCAAAGCTCGTCTGCGGCTTCCACCCCATCTGCCGCTCCGCCTTGGAGGGGTCGCCGATGAGCTGGTCGACCTCGGCCGGACGCTTGAGCGAATCGTCGATCTCGACGTGGTCGGCGATCTCCAGCCCGGCCTGGTCAAAGGCGATCTCCACACAGTCGCGGACCGAGTGGGCGACGCCGGTGGCGATCACGTAGTCGTCGGCCTCATCCTGCTGGAGCATCATCCACATGGCCTCGACGTAGTCCTTGGCATAGCCCCAGTCACGCTCGGCGTCAAGATTGCCGAGCTTGAGTTTCTCGGCCAGGCCCAGCTTGATGGCGGCGGCGTGCCAGGTGATCTTGCGCGTGACGAACTCCAGCCCGCGGCGGGGCGAGTTGTGGACGACGATGCCGCCGACGCCGGCGCAGAAGACGCCGCTCTCAGTCTCCAGGTCGAACACCCACTCGTCATCGGCGACCTGGGCGTCGACGACCCTGCGCACCTCGGCGGGGTCGCGGCGCAGGTGCTGCCCCTTTGCCCCTACCGGCACCGCCGTGGGCAGGTTGAGTTGGTAGTACGGCTTGGGCCCGCGCTGCTCCGCGTACACCGACGCCATGCGCCCGCCGAGCGCGTACAGCCAGTACAGGCCCTGGGCCAACACCGGGCTGTTGGTCTTGACCGACTCGCCGTTGCCCCGCTTCAGGCCGTCGCCGGCGTAGTAGCCCTCCAGGAACGCCTGCCGGGCGGGGGCGTCGGCGTTGAGGACAAGCGGTGGAACCTGCTTGAGGCCTGTCCGGGTGTACAGCTGCTCCCGCAGCCACGCGTTCACCCCGG
>DASSZQ010000214.1:0-4437 GCA_035702755.1 Solirubrobacteraceae bacterium
GTGCAACGGCTCCCGGTCGTCTTCGTCCTGGAGAACAACCAGTACGCCTACTCGACGCCGCTGGACAAGCAGTTCGCGGTGGACCCGGTGGAGCGGGCGGCGGCCTACGGGTTCGCCGGCGTGACCGTGGACGGCAACGACGTCGAGGCCGTGTTCGACGCCACCCGGGAGGCCCGGGAACGGGCGGTCCGCGGGGGTGGGCCGACCCTGATCGAAGCGGTGACGATGCGGATGCACGGCCATGCCGCCCACGACGACATGAAGTACGTGCCCAAGGAGCAGGTGCAGGAGTGGCGCCGGCGGGATCCGATCGAGCGCCAGGAGCGGAGGCTGCGCGAGCTGAGCGTCGACGTTGACGCGCTGCGCGCCGAGGTCACCGCGGAGATCGACGCCGCCGCCACCGAGGCGCTGGCCGGGCCGATGCCGTCACCGGATGATGTGCTGAGCGGGGTCTTCTGCGAGGGCGAGGCCGAGCCGCTCGGCGACGGGCAGGCGCCCTGGAGTGGGTTTGCCCGCCGGGAGGGGGATGCCTGATGGCCGTCATGACCTACCTGCAGGCGATCTCCTCGGCGCTGCGCGACGAGCTGCGCTCCGACGACAGGGTGCTGGTGATGGGAGAGGACATCGGCGTGTTCGGCGGCGCCTTCAAGGTCACCGACGGCTTCATCGACGAGTTTGGACCGGACCGCGTGATGGACACCCCGCTGGCCGAATCGGCCATCATCGGCACCGCCATCGGCGCCGCCGTCGTCGGCATGCGTCCGGTGTGCGAGATGCAGTTCGCCGACTTCATCTCCTGCGGCTTCGATCAGCTCGTCAACGTCGCCGGCAAGATGCATTACCGCCAGTCGCTGGCCGTGCCGCTGACCGTGCGCCTGCCCTCCGGCGGCGGGTTCTCCGGCGGCCCCTTCCACTCCCAGAACCCGGAGGCGCTGTTCATGCACTCGCCCGGGATCAAGGTGGTCGCCCCCTCCACCGCGGAGGATGCCAAGGGCCTGCTGCACGCCGCCATCCACGACCCCAACCCGGTGTGCTTCATGGAGCACAAGCATCTCTACCGCCGGGTGAAGGGCGAGGTGCCGGACGGGGTGTACGAGACGCCGTTTGCGGCGCGGGTGGCCCGGCCGGGCTCTGACCTGGTGGTCATCGCCTACGGGGCGATGGTCGACGTGGCGCTGGAGGCGACGGCGGAGCTGGAGGGAGCCTCGGTGGAGGTGCTTGACCTGCGCACGCTGGTGCCGCTGGACGAGGAGGCGATCCTCGACTCGGTCGCCCGCTGCTCCAAGGTGGTGATCGTCGACGAGGCGAACATGACCTGTGCCGCCGGCGCCCAGGTGGCGGCGCTGATCGCCGAGCGGGGCTTTGAGGATCTCGACGGCCCCGTCGTCCGCGTGGCGACGCCGGACATCCCGATCCCGTTCTCACCCCCGCTTGAGCAGGCCGTCCTGCCGGGCGTCGATCGCGTCAGGGAGGCGTGCCGTGAGCTCCTCGACTACTGACACGCTCCTCGACGTGACCATGCCCCAGATGGGGGTGTCGGTGGCGGAGGGCACCGTCGTCGCCTGGCGGGCCGGCGTCGGCGACCGGATCGAGGCCGAGCAGACGATCTGCGACATCTCCACCGACAAGATCGACACCGAGGTTCCGTCGCCGGCGGGCGGCGTGGTGGCCGAGATCCTGGTGGACGTCGGCGAGACGGTCGCGGTGGGCACGGTGCTGGCGCGGCTGACCACCGGGGATGACCCGGCCGTCCCGCCGCCGGCTCCGGCGGCGCCCGCCGGCGAGACCTCGCCGCCGCCCCCGGCGGCGCGCACCACCGAGGCCTCGCCGCCGCCCCTCCCGCACCGGGCGGCGGGCAACGGGCGCCGCTATTCCCCGGTGGTGTCCCGGATCGCCGCCGAGCACGGGATCGACCTCAGCACCGTGCGGGGCACCGGCCGCAACGGCCGCGTGCGCAAGCAGGACGTGCTGGCGCTCGTCAACGGCGGCGTGGCCGCGGGCGGCTCACTTGTGGAGGAGCCGCCGCTGCACATCGAGAGCCCGTACCGGCCGGACCCGGTCCTGGTCACCCCACAGCCAGCCCCGGCGAGCCCCGCGCCGTCTCCGGCCGGCCTCGCGCCGTCCCCGGCCGGCCCCGCGCCGGCGCCGGCCGCCCCCGCGGCCTCCGGTGACCAGCTGTCGCGCATGCGCCGGCAGATCGGCGAGCACATGAAGCGCTCGCTGGAGACGGCGGCGACGTGCACGACGTGGATTGAGGTCGACATGGGCCGCGTGGAGACGGCCCGCGGCCGGCTGAGGGTCACCGCGCTGTCGTTCGTCGCCCGGGCGACGATCGACGCCCTGCGTGAGCATCCGGCATTGAACGCCTGGATGGAGGACGACCGCTACACGCGCGTCGAGGACGTCAACCTCGGCATCGCCGTCTCCCTCGGCGAGGACGGCCTGATCGTCCCCGTCATCCATCGCGCCCATGAGCTGTCGGTGGAGGGACTGGCCGTCCGCATCCGCGACCTCGCCCGGCGCGCCCGGGCGCGGGAGCTGACCGCCGACGAGGTCCGCGGTGGCACGTTCACCATCACCAACCCGGGCCAGTACGGCTCGATCATGGCCACGCCGATCATCAACCAGCCCCAGGTGGGGATCCTTGACCTGGAGGCGGTCGTCAAGCGGCCGGTGGTGGTGACCGACGCCGAGGGCAACGACTCCATCGCCATCCGGCCGATGACGATCCTGGGGTTGAGCTGGGATCACCGCGCGCTCGACGGCGCCCTGTCCGCGCAGTTCCTGGCCACCGTGAAGCGCCGCCTGGAGGGCCTAGCCTTGTAGGTATGCAGGAGCTCTGGGTCTGTCATCTGGGGACCGTCGAGTACCGGGAGGCGCTTGACCTCCAGGAGCGGGTGCGCGCCGCCCGGCAGGCCGAGGTGGTTCCGGACGTGATGCTGATGCTGGAGCACCCGCCCGTCTACACCCGTGGCCGCCGCTCCGGCCCCGGCGAGCTGCCGATGGGCGAGGACTGGTACCGCGACCGCGGAATCGACATCGTCAAGGTCGACCGGGGCGGCAAGGTCACCTACCACGGGCCCGGACAGCTGGTGGGCTACCCCATCGTCCTCGTCGAGGACGTGCTGGAGTACGTGCGCCGGCTGGAGCGAGGGCTGGCCGCCGCGCTGCACGAGGAGGGAATCGCCGACGCCCGCGGGCGCCCGGAGGACGGGCCGGACTACACCGGTGTCTGGGTCCAGGACCGCAAGATCGCCTCGATCGGCGTCCATCTCGCCCGCAACGTCACCACCCACGGCTGGGCGGTCAACGTCGAGAACGACCTGGAGCCGTTTCAGTGGGTTGTGGCCTGCGGCCTGGCCGGCGTGCGGATGACATCACTGATCGAGGAGACCGGCCGGCCGCCGGGCCAGATGCGCTGCTTTCGCAAGCGGGCGGCGTTCGAGGTGGCCCGGGCGCTGGGCCGCCGGCAGCGGCTGGTGACCCGGGCGCGGCTGGAGGCTGCCGTCGGCGCTGTGACGGCGGCCGTCGCGTAGGCGCTGGCTCCCGCTACGCCGCCGCGTCCCGCAGCAGGTCGGTCACCAGCTCCACCACCGACGCCGGATCCTCCTCCAGCTGGCGGCGGGTGACGCGCACCACCCGCCAGCCGGCCCGCACCAGCCTCTGATCCCGCCGGCGGTCTGACTCAAACGCCCGGGCTGTCCCGTGGTACGTGGGGCTGTCGACCTCCAGCACCAGCCGCTGGGCCCGCCAGACGAAGTCGGCGCGGATCGGGTCGCCACCGTCGTCGAAGTCGAACCACACCTGGCGATCCGGCTCAGGCAGACCGGCCGAGCGGCAGAGGGCGACGAACACGGCCTCGGTCTCGCTCTCGGTGGGCGCGGTGTCCTCTTTGTAGAGCGCAAGCGCAGCGGACAGCTGAGCCGTTCCCGGTGCGCGCGGGTTTCGGTCGATCTGGTCGCGGAGGGCACGCAGGTCGAACACCCCCATCACCTCGGCCTGGTTGAGCGCGCGCTCGGTGTGGTGGCGGGGGACGACGGCGGCGAGGTCAAGGTGGGTGCGGGCGATGGTGGTGCACGGGATGCCGTCGACGACCGTCGTGTCGGCCCGCGTCAGGGTGTTGGAGCGATGGGCGGTCACGCCCTTGACCTGGGGAGCGGAGCGGCCGGGGACGGTGACGTCGATCCGGGCGCGATTGGAAGGCCGCAGGTTGTGGAGCGCCGCCGCCTCGCGGTGGGAGATCACTGCCCCCTCGCCACAGGCAAGCACGGCGGCCATGTAGCGGCCACGCCAGCCGAGCTGGTCGGCGGGGACGAGGCTGTAGACACCCCGGTGGATCCGGTGGAGGCGCTTGGTCGCCGCTCGCTTGTGGACGGCAGAGGCGCTGAGCCCCAGACCTGTCAGCTGCTCCAACGAGAACACCAGGTGTTGAAGAGC
>DASSZQ010000026.1:0-25999 GCA_035702755.1 Solirubrobacteraceae bacterium
AGCTCCTGAACGGAGGCGGCGCCGTGGCGCTTGGAGAGCTTCTTGCCGTCCGGACCGTGGAGCAGCGGAAGGTGGGCGTAGGTGGGGATCGCCGCGCCGAGCGCCTCCAGCACCAGCTGCTGCTTGGGCGTATTGGACAGATGGTCGGCGCCGCGCACGACGTGCGTGATCCCGGCGTCGAGATCGTCGATGGCGACGGCGAAGTTGTAGAGAACCGAGCCGTCGGCGCGGGCGATGACGGGATCGTCGAGGCTGGCGTTGGGAAAGCTCGTCTCGCCGATGATGACGTCGTTGACAACGGTGTGCCCGTCGTCTGGCACCCGCAGGCGAACGGCACCGAAGGGCTCGGCCTCGCCCCGGAAGCCGCGGTCGGCGCCGTGGGCCGCCTTGTAGGCCTTGACGTCGTCGGCGGTGGCGTTGGAGTGGTAGGCGTGGCCGCCGGCGAGCAGCTCGTCAAGGACCTCGGCATGCCGGGCGGCGCGCTGGGACTGGAAGATCGGCCCCTCGTCGAAGTCGAGATTGAGCCAGCGCAGGGCGTCGAGGATCTGCTCCACGTTCTCCGGCGTCGAGCGCTCGCGGTCGGTATCTTCGATGCGCAGCACGAGCGTGCCGCCCTGCCCGCGAGCAAGCAGCCAGTTGTACAGCGCGGTGCGCGCGCCGCCGATGTGCAGCGCTCCGGTGGGCGACGGAGCAAACCTAACCCGCAAGGACATGAACTCAGCATGCTAATCGGCGCTCACGTTTCACCGGCGGGCGGCCTGGCCAAGGCGATTGAGCGCGGCACCGAACGCGACTGCCAGGCGATCCAGATCTTCAACCAGTCCCCGCGCATGTGGCGGCCGACCGCCTACGGCGACGAGGACTTCGCCGCCTTCCGCGCGGCGATGGCCGACAGCCCCATCAAGGCGGTGCTCATCCACGCCGTCTACCTGCTCAACTGCGCCTCGGAGGACAGCGAGATTCGCGACAAGTCACGCGCGTCGCTGATCCAGTCGCTGCGCTTGGGGCACGGCATCGGCGCCGCCGGCGTCGTCCTTCACCCCGGCTCGGCCAAGCAGGGGGATGTCACGCAGGCGATCAAGCGCGCGGGCGCCGTCATCAAGGAGGCGCTGTCAGAGACCGAGGGGTGCCCGCTGCACCTGGAGGACACCGCGGGCGCCGGGGGCACGCTCGGCCGCTCGTTTGAGGAGCTGTCCGAACTGCTGCGGGCAGCCGGCGGCGGCAAGCGGCTCGGCGTCTGCCTGGACTCCTGTCATCTGCTCGCCTCCGGCTACGACATCCGGACAACCGAGGGGCTGACCGAGACGATCGATGAGTTTGATCGTGTCGTCGGCATCAAGCGGCTCGGCTCGCTGCATCTCAACGATTCCCAGACGCCGCTGGGCTCCAACCGCGACCGGCACGCCAACGTCGGCACGGGGGAGCTGGGCGAGACGGGCTGTGCCGCCTTCCTGTCCGAGCCGCGCTTCGAGAAGCTGCCGCTGGTGATCGAAACCCAGGGACCGGAGCGTCAGGGACCGACCAAGGAGGAGGTCGATCTGTGCTTTGCGCTGCGCAAGCGAGGCCTGGCGGCACGCAAGCGGACGGCGTCCCGGAGCCGGCACTCCGGCGCGTCACGCCGGTGACGGGAGCGCGCTCGGCGGAGATGACGATGCCGGTTATGGGTAGGGTGCGCGGGGGATGAGCGTTTCCACCAAGAAGGGCGATGCGCTGGTGGTGTTCGGCATCACCGGCGACCTGGCCAAGAAGATGACGCTGCGCTCGCTCTACCGACTGGAGCAGCGCGGCCTGCTGGAGTGCCCGGTCATCGGCGTCGCCGTCGACGACTGGACGGTCGACCATCTGCGCGAGCATGCGCTGGCGTCGATCAAGGCGACCGGCGAGACGGTCGAGGACGCGGTGTTCAAGCGGTTCGCCGACCGCCTTGAGTACGTCAGCGGCGACTTCACCAAGCCGGAGACCTACCAGGCGGTGGGTGCGGCGCTCAAGGACGCCGCCAACCCGGTGTTCTACCTGGAGATACCCCCGTTTCTGTTTGCGACCGTGGTGAAGGGGCTGGCCGACGCCGACCTGGTGCAGGGCGGTCGCCGCGTCGTCGTCGAGAAGCCGTTCGGCCATGACCTTGCCTCCGCGCGGGAACTCGCCCGCGACCTGCACCAGTACCTCGACGAGTCTCAGCTGTTCCGGATCGACCACTTCCTCGGCAAGATGGGGCTGGAGGAGATCCTCTACCTGCGGTTTGCCAACGCGATCCTTGAGCCGGTCTGGAACCGCAGCTACATCTCATCGGTGCAGCTCACGCTCGCCGAGAGCTTCGGCGTCCAGGACCGTGGGCACTTCTACGACCCGGTGGGGGCCCTCCGCGACGTCGTCGTCAACCACCTCATGCAGATGGTGGCGGCGGTGGCGATGGATCCGCCCGCCTCCGGCGATCCGGACAGCCAGAAGGACGCCAAGTACGCGGTCTTCGCCGCGATGTCCGACGCCGACCCCAAGCACTTCGTCCGCGGCCAGTACGAGGGCTACCGTGACATCGACGGCGTGCGCAAGAACTCCGACACCGAAACCTACGTCGCGCTGCGCCTGGACATCGACAGCTGGCGCTGGTCCGGGGTCCCATTCTTCATCCGCACGGGCAAGCGCCTGCCCGTCACCCAGACCGAGCTGCGCCTCGTCTTCCGCCACCCGCCGCGGCTGCCGTTCATCCCCAGCGGCCGCCGGCGACCGGAGCCGAGCCAGCTCGTCGTCCGCATCGACCCCACCACGGGTGTGCGGATCATCCTTGACGCCCAGCGCGCCGACCGCACCGGCGCCAGCGAGATTGAGCTGGACATGGAGTTCGCCGAGGAGGGCGGCGAGGGCGCCACGCCGTACGAGGTCCTGCTTCACGCGGCGCTTGTCGGCGACGCCAGCCACTTCACCCGCCAGGACGGGGTCGAGCAGACATGGCGGATCGTCCAGCCGCTGCTCGACTCACCGCCGAAGTCCATCCCGTACGCCCAGGGATCATGGGGACCGGCCGAGGCCGAGAAGCTGACCGAGGGGTTCGGCGGCTGGCGCGGCCCGTGGCTGGCGAGCTGATCTCCAGCGACGACCGACCTGCCCGCTAGCGTCTCGCCGCATGTTGCGACCGAGCCTCGGGACGATCGTGTGGCTGATCGTGGGGATCCTGCTGGCGGCGTCGCACCATTACCTGCGCCACGTCGACACGCTGAAGCCGATCATCTCCGCGGTGCTGGCCGTGGTGCTCTGGCCGCTGCTGCTGCTGGGCATCAACCTGCACGTCCGGTGACGCCGACCCGCCCTCGCCACGACCGGGCGGCCTCACGCCCCATGTCGTCGTTCTGACCTTCCGCTTGCGCGCGGCAGCGCGCCTGCCGATGAGTCCCTGTTGGCCCTCGGTGCGGCCTTCGGATCTGATCGTTTTGTGGTCCCGCTGAGCGGGGCACTGGCAATGGAGGTGCAGCGCGGTGCGCGGGAAGCGTCTGCGTCGATCGCAGCGGAGACGGGGCGGATTGATCCGGTCGATCGGCAGCATCCTGCTCGGCGCGGTGCTCATCGTGACCACGGCGCCATCCCTCGCCGGCGCCGCCGGCGCCGGCCTGGCGCCGCTCACCACCTCTGGCAACCACATCATCCGCAACGGGGCGCCGTTCAACTTCTACGGCGTCAACCGGGACTCGCTGGAGTGGGGCGACTTCAACTGGGGCGGCTGCGGAGGCGACGGTCATTTCACCACCGCCGACTTCGACCGGATCGCCGCGTGGCACGTCGACGCCGTGCGCATTCCCCTGTCTGAGGCCGACTGGCTCGGCCGCCGCTGCGCGGGCGTCGACTATCCGGCCCTCGTCGATGCCGCCGTCGCCGCCGCCAACGCGCACGGGATGTACGCCATCCTCGATCTGCACTGGACCGACGTCAATGGTCTGGCGCCGTGCGATCAGGGCTGCCTGAGCGGACAGCAGCCGATGCCCGACAGCGACAGCATCCGGTTCTGGTCAGGGGTCGCCGCCCGCTACGCCAACCGTCCGGGCGTGATCTTCGATCTATTCAATGAGCCCCACGGCGTCTCCTGGAGCTGCTGGCGCTCCGGAGGTTGCACGGTCGCCTCCAGCACTCCCGGAGCATCCGGTGCGCCCGTGTCGTATACGGCCGTCGGCATGCAGACGCTGCTGGATGCCGTCCGCTCCACGGGGGCGAACAACCTCGTCCTCGCCGCCGGCCTCGACTGGGCCTATGACCTGTCCGGTGTCATCAACGGCTACGCGCTCACCGGATCCAACATCGCCTACGACTCACACATCTACGTCCAGTGGCACAACACGGCAGCCGACTGGGATAGTCATGTTGGTGAGGTGGCACAGCAATATCCGGTCACAGTGACAGAACTGGGATCGGTCGACTGTTCAACGACCTACACGGCGCCGCTGCTCAAGTATCTCAGCGCTCCGATGGGCATCGCCGCCGATCGCATCAGCTGGACGATCTGGAGCTGGAACGCTCCGGGCCAGTGCAGCCAGCCCAGCGTCATCGCCGATTGGATGGGAACCCCGCTGGCGGGACAGGGCGCGCTCGTCCATGACACGCTCGCGACCCTCGCCGCCCCCTCGCCCGGGGCCACCAACTCGCCATCCTCCGCCCCCCCGGCCTCACCAGCGCCCCCCAGCCCGTCGCCTCCCCCGTCCACCCTCGGCCCGTCCCGGCCGGCCTCCACCCTTGGGCCCTCCCGGCCGGTGATCACGCCGACGCCGCCGACACCAGCACTCATGCCGCCCTCCACCCACACCGCCGCGCCGGCTGGCTGCCGGACCGTGCCGCGGCGCCGCCGGACCGGCCGCCGCCGGACCAGTCGCCGCCGGACCGGCACCCCCCGCCGGCCGGCCCGCCGGATCTCCCGGGCGCGGTCAGCTGAGCGTCAGCGTGTGTGTGCCCCGGGGCACGCGCACGCTCACCACATAGCCCAGCAGAGACACGCGAGCCGAGCGAAAGACGCGGCGCGAAAGCCCCACCGGCGCCGGGCGGCCGTCGATCGCCGCGTGCGTCAGCGGCGCGGGCAGTAGCGACGGACCTCCGGACCGGACCTGGGTCCCGCTCCATAGAGTCGCGGTCCCCCCCGCGCCCGTGACGCGCACCGTCAGCCGGCCGCCGCCGAACGCACACCCCACCAACCGCCCGGGAACCGCGTCAGGATGCGGCTGAGAGAGCAGTTGGGCACGCACCGAGTCCTGACGCAGAGAGCCGTCCTGGTTGACCAGATACCAGTTGTAGAAGCCCGGGCGCTGCTTCCACATCCAGAACGCGGATCCAAGCCCCCAGGCATCCTGCAGGCGCAGCTCTGCTGCGGTCAGCCCGTCCCAGGCGCCGCCGGCCGAGGACCCCCACTCGCCGATCACCAGCGCGGCGCGCAGCGATCTCGCCTGCCCAACCGCGCTGCGGTACCACTGCGCCAGACGGCTGATGCCGCCGGCCGGCCAGGTCGGCTTGGAGAAGACGCCTGCGTAGTCATGCGGTGCGAGCACAAGACCTCGGTCGCTCGCCGCTCCCCCCGGCCGCCCGCGCGCGAGCGTGTCGGTGATCTCCGCCGACGCGGCGCGGTCGATCCACAGCGGCCGCTGCTCCCCGTCGGCGCGCAGCGCCGCGATCGCCCGGCGGTAGAACGGCCACATCTGCCGGGTCTCGAACGCCGGCGACGGCACGCCGCCGGATGAGGGATTGTTCATGAGCTCAATCCCGGCCAGGCCCGGCTGCCCCCGCAGCCGCCGTGAGAGCGCGCGCAGGGCGCCGATGTAGAACTGCTGAAGCCCCCGTCCGCGAACCCGGCGGTTCTCCCAGAAGCTCTCCCAGGCGGCCCGGGTACAGACGTCACCCTGGGGATGCGCCCAGCACCAGCCGGGCACAAGCGTCGCCCAGTCCGGGGCGCCGTCCGCCTCGTTGCCGGGGTTCAGGCGGGGGTTGTAACGATCGACATGCATGTCGACGAGCACCCGCAAACCGTGGCGACGGGCGGCGTGAACCAGGCTCACGACCCGGGCCAGATAGCGCTTGTCTATCGCACCGGGTCGTGGTGCAATGCCGCTCCACGACACCGGCAGCCGCACAAAGTCAAACCCCAGCGCCGCCATCTCGGCGAAGTCCGCGTTCCCGGCCGGCGGGTTCTCGTGGTAGCCGTTCCCGTACTGGATCAGCGACGTCACCGCGACGCCGCGCAGGAACAGGTCGCGGCCCCGCCGGTCGACCAGTCGCGGCGGCCCGGAGCTGCTGTGCGCCACGCGCACGCCCGGATCCCCCGGGGCATCCGCAAGCGACCGGCCGACGAGGATGGCGATCACCGCGGCGGTCGCGCATGTGCCAAGTGCCGCGATGGCGCGGGCGCTGACGTGGCGCAATGCCACGCGTCTGAGCCGCTGTATAAGGTGCATTCCTACCAGCCTGTGAAGCAGAGTTAACGCAAGGTAAGGACGCGCGTTCGAAGTTCACGTGCGCCGTGTGGACATGCTGTTACCGTGTGCGTCGGAGCACAGAACGTCGCACGGGTTTGCGCCATTGTGTTCCGGGTAGGCCACGACGCGACGGGCGCCGCCGCAGGTGGAGCATCGCGCGCGCCCGGCTCTGGCCGCAGTGATAGGACGCGCCGAACGGCGACGACGCGGGACCGAGACTCGTACTGAGTCGACGACGTCGGTGGGCCCCCTGGGCGTGCCGCCGGTCCAGATTGACCAGCGACAACACGGAGAACTGATGACATCATCGATACAAGACGCGAGGCCGTCGACTCGGCGCGCTGCGCCGGGCGCGGCCCGGCCGCACGCGAGGCCCGTCGGTCCCGGTGCGGGGCCGATCACGGCTCGCACCCTGGTCGTCGAGGACGATCAGACGCGGCAGTGGCTGCTGACCGACGCGGTGCTGCGGACAGGCGACGAGGCGGCCCTGGCCGATTCAGGGGCGAGGGCACTTGAGATCCTGCAGGACGACGAGGTGGATGTTCCCGCCGTGCTCGTCGGAGGACTCCCGGACGGAACCCGCCGCGGATTCGTCTCCTGGGCTCGGCCGCGCTTTCCGGAGCTGGCCATCGTCGCGCTGGCCGACGACGTGGGTGAGGCCACCGCTCTGTACAACGCCGGCGCCGACATCGTGACGACGCCCCCCATCGACCCTGATCTGCTGGGGGCAAAGCTCGCCGCCGCGCGGCGGCGGACGCGGACGCCCGGAGGGTTGCCATGACGCAGCTGCTCAGGTACTTCCTGCGGTCGCCGGCGCGCTCCCTGGCGACCGTGATCGTGCTGTTTGTCCTTGCGCCGGCCATGGTCATGGCCGCAACCGGCGTCCTCGTGCCCCCGGTGCTGCGCGGCTGGCACTGGCTGATCGCCACGTCCTTTCTCATCACCTCGCTCGCGATCGCGATCGAGGCGCTGGCGGCCGCCCGGCGGGTGCACGCACCGCTGCGCCCCGTGACGCCGCCGTCGCTCAGCGTGCTGGTGGCGGCCTACCTGCCCAACGAGCAGGACATCATCATCGAGACGCTGCGCCACGTGCTGCGCACCCTGCGGGTGCCCAGCCACCGCCTCCAGATCGTGCTGGCGTACAACAGCCCCACGGCGCTTGACCTTGAGGAGGTGCTGCGCCAGATCGGCGAGACCTCCGCCCAGATCCTGCCCCTGAAGGTCCACGGAAGCCGCTCAAAGGCGGAGAACATCGTTGCCGCGCTGCCGTCTCTGACGGGCGAGATGACCGTCCTGCTCGACGCCGACCACCATCCCGCCGGCGATGCCCCGGCTCGCGCCTGGCGCTGGCTTGAACAGGGCTACGACATCGTTCAGGGCCGCTGCGTCGTTCGCAACGGCGCCGATTCGACGCTGACGCGGCTGGTGGCGATCGAGTTTGAGCAGATGTACGGCGTCAGTCATCAGGGTCGCTCGATGCTCGCCGACACCGCGATCTTCGGCGGGACCAACGGCTGGTGGCGCACGAGCGTCCTCCGCAAGATTGGGATGGACCGGCGGATGCTCACCGAGGACATCGAGAGCGCCGTCCGCTCGATCCGGGCCGGGCATCGGCTCGTGCACGATCGTTCGGTCATCTCCACCGAGCTGGCGACCCATACCTGGCGCCCTTGGTGGAATCAGCGCCTGCGCTGGGCCCAGGGGTGGCTCCAGGTGGCGCTCCGCCATCAGGGGGCGCTGCGGCGAACGCCCCATCTCGACAAACGCCAGCGCCTGTACTGGTGGTACATGCTGACCTGGGGTGCGCTGTTTCCCATCTTCGCGACCGCCGCGCTCTCGGTGCTGATCGCTGATCTCGCCGCCGGTGACGGCGTCAAGGCCCTGACCGATCCCTACCTGGTGCTGGCGACGGGCGCGACGCTCGTCGTCCAGGTGCTGCTGACCCACGTCACGTGGCGGGTGGCGTCGCCGGCCGGCCGGGCTGTCGGTCGACGCTGGCACGTCTTCTACCTGCTCCTGAGCCCGCTGTACGTGATGCTGAAGAACGCGGTCGCGATCACCGCTCTGCTTCGCGAGGTGGCGGCTCTCGATGAATGGGTGGTCACGGCGCGGCCCACCGCCCGCACCCAGGTGGCGGCGCAGGCGCGCGCCTGACGCCGCCACCCACCGCACCTCCGGACCGGCTGCCCGGCAGCCGGATCACTTTGACCTGTGCATCGACCACAAGAGGAACGCACACGCATGACACGGCTGACAACACTCCCTATGCGCACGCTGGCGGCCCTGCCGGCGGTCCTCGTGATCGCGGCCGGCTGCCTGCTGAGCGCGCCGACCCCGTCAGGCGCGGCCACGCGCGGTCGCATCGCCCCGGCATCGGCGCGCGCCACCGGACCCGGTCATCAGGCCCCGCACGCCCCGTTGCTCTCCCAGCTTCCGGGTGCGCTCGTCGACCGACACGCGCCCCTGAGCGTCGCCCTGCCGGCCCCGGTCTCGCCCGCCTCGCTGCGCGCCGCAACCGTCGCCGTGAGCGCGGTGGATCGCGCCGCGGGCTCCGCCGGCATGGCGACGCAGGTGCTGGTGGGCCCGTCCGCCGCTCAGCTCGCGGCGGCGCCGGGTCCGGTCATCTCCATCGTCCCGCGCCCCGGGCGGCCATGGCTCGCCCTCGACGTGCTCCCCGGCGGACACCTGCGGTTGACCATCTCCGGTGCCGGCGACGGCCTGGCGGCCGCGGCCCGGCTACTTGGAACGCACGCCATCCAGGCATTCAGCACCCGCGCGGCCGGGGTGCCGACGGCCCTCGCAAAGCCGGTGACCGTGGCGCCGGTCCCGGCAACCGCCGCGGTCACCCCGGCGACAGCGACGGGCACCGGCACGCTGCGCGTGAGCACAGGGTTCACGCTTCCCGTCGATCGCCAGCTGGTCGGCAACAACACCCTCAAGCTTGTGACCGCGTACAGCAGTCCGTCCGGCGGACACCTCAGCGCCAGCCTGGGAGGTGGCCTGGTCGGCGGATGGGACGCCCGGCCCACCGGCCAGCTGCGCACCGTCTCCACCTTCGATCTGACCTCCGATCCCGCCCTCTCCGGCAACACGATCCCCGGAAACTGGGCCCATGTGGGCCGGGACCAGGTGACCGTCACCGCGTCGCCGGCGCGACACGGTGCGAGCGGAACGCTGCAGATCCTGGCCGGATCCCGGCTTCGGCTCAACACGGTGCCCCGGCCCCCTGAGCTGGAGCTCGGCCTGTGGCCGTTTCCGCTCTACGACGCCGCCGCCTGGTCTCACACGACGGTCGTCCTCGGCGCGGCGCCGCAACCGCCGCTCATCGCCGCCGTGATCTCGGCGCTGGCCAACACCGCCCGGGTCACCGGCGTCCTCGCGGATCCGCGGATCGCGCTCGGCGCGCCGGCCGCGGACGAGCTTTCCGGAAACCTGATCCTCGCCGGGGCGGCTGCCCGGCAGGCTGCCGATGGACAGATGCCCGGGCTCCATGGCGTTCGCGCGACGCAGCCCCGGCTGCCCGGCGTGCTGGAGGAGGTCAAGCTCCCCCACGGTCACACCGGATTGCTGGCGTACGGGACCGCCGCCCTCAGGGCCCTGGGCGCCGGCTATCAGGTGGGAGCGCTGCGCGGACGCGCGGTGCTGGTCGACCGGTTTGGGCGCGCCCAGACACTGGCCGGCGGCGAGAGCCCGCCGGTGTTCGCCCAGCCCCGCTGGCCGTGGCTTGCCCCCGCAGGGGTGTTGGCCGTGCTGGCGCTCGGCTGGGTGGCGGTTCGGATATGGCGCGCCCGTCAGCGCCTGGTGTCCCTCGCGCCTCTGGAGACTCCCGGCGGGGGCGGCGCATGAGCGCGCTTTCCAAGAACATCGCCCCGGCGCCGACCCCGCCCTCCAGCAGCGGTCGCGGACGCGGGCGGATCCGGGAGGTCGACGGTTACCGCGCCATCGCCGCGGTCCTGATCGTCATCTTCCACGCCTGGTCGGTGGGCAACGAGCCATACCGAGGGACCGCGTTCGAGCTGATCATCGAGAGCTCGCAGTTCGCCGTCTCGCTGTTCTTTGCCCTGTCCGGGTTCGTGATTCTGCTGCCGCTGGTGCGCGGGGCGCTGACGGGCAAGGTCCCCAGCGGACGCTCGTTCCTCGTCCGGCGGCTGTACCGGCTGCTGCCGCTCTACTTCGTCGTGATCATCCTCGTCTGGGCCTCGCGGTTCGCCGGGACCCCCCAGGATTTCGCGGATCTCATCCGCCACCTGACCTTCACCGAGGTGTACGACAAGAAGCACCTGTTCTGGCTCCTGGGACCGGCCTGGTCGCTGGCCGACGAGTTTCACTACTACGTCCTCGTCGCCGTCCTAGGCCCTCCCCTCGCCCGGGTGGCGGCTCGCCGGCGGACCGTCGCCGGCCGTCTGGCCGTGATGGCGACGATGCCGCTTCTGCTGCTGGTGGCGAGCCTCACCTATACGACCATCGTCACGTACGGGATGCACATCCCGTGGAGCGACTACTGGGTGTACTTCAACCCCCTCGCCCGCGCCGACAGCTTCGCCGAGGGGATGCTTCTGGCCGTGCTGCTGGGCATCCCGGGAGCCATGGAGGTGCGGCGGTGGCCGTCACGGTTGCTCACGGCCGCTGGGATGGCTCTGCTCGGCAGTCTGTGGCTGATCAGCACACACCTCCAGGCGGCCACGGCCTATTACTTCACGATCGCCGGGATCGGCTCCGTGATGCTGCTCGGCGGGGCGGCGATGATGGACAGCCGGCAACTGCTCAGCCGCGCGCTGCGGTGGGGACCGTTCCAGCTGCTGGCGACGATCGGCTACTCGATGTATCTGGTGCATGAGCCGGTGATGATTCAGCTCGCGCGCTGGCATCTGTTGAACTTCGACGATCCCATCGCGTGGCCGCTGTCGACGATCGCCCTGATCGGCGTGTCCGCGGTCGTCTCGTGGGTGACCTACCGGGTGATCGAGCGTCCCGGCGTGGAGCTTCAGGGTCTGCTCGGCGACCTTCGCCAGCGGCAGCGCCGCCGGCCGGTGCGGCGGGCCGGGCCCCCGCCCCGGTGGCTTCCGGACGTGACGCTGGCCACGGTCGACGGAGCTCCGGTGGCGCTGCGCGATCTGCCGCGCGACCGGCCGGTCCTGTTCGGGCTTGACACCGACGGCGAGCGCGGCCTTGCCGAGCAACGGTTCCGCCTCGATGCCGGGGAGGCCGACGGCTTCTTTGTGGCACCGGCGCGGGACACGCCCGGGCCGCCGGGCGCCACCGTGCTGGTGGACACCGGCAGGCGTCTCACGGATGCCCTCAACGGCGCCGCCGGTCTGATCGAGGTCAGCCCGGGTGGTCTGATCACCGCCACCATCGATTATCGGCACGCGCCGGCAGGCGGTGCGGGGACTGAGGCCACCAGCGGAGGCGCGGTGGGGTGATCAGGGGCGCGCCGCCGGTCAGGCGACGCACGGTGATCGGCGCGCGCGAGCCGGGTCAGGCGACGCTGGCGGTCGGCTCCGGCTGGCGCTGCGTGGCGGCCGGCTCCGCCATCAGCGCCGCCCCCAACAGGTCGGCCAGCTCGGCGTGCAGCCCGGCGCTGCGGGCCACCCGGTAGCTGGGGCCGAGCTTCAGCCGGCGGTGGCCGACGGTGGTGGCGAGTTCGATGACGACGTCGGACTCGCCGGGGAAGCCGGCGAGCAGGTGTTTGAGCTCCTCGAGGATGGAGACGCGCAGCGCCCGGGCGTCGAGGCGGAGTCGGAGCGCGCTCGGCGTCAGGGCGGGCTTGGCCTCCTCGGCCCTTGCCTGAACGACCTCCTCCTCGCTGGGCTCAAAACGCTCCACCTGCTGGGCGATGAGGCAGGTCGTGTCCTTGTCCTTGTGGTCGACCTTGCCGCGCACCAGCACGATGGAGTCCGGCTGGAGCGCCTCCTCGTTGGCGGCCAGCGCCTTGCCGAAGACGATGATCTCGACCGAGTTCTCCAGGTCGTAGATCGTGGCGAACATCATCCAGTCGCCCTTCTTGGTCTTGATCCGCTTCGCCTGGGTGATCATCCCGCCGATCGTCACCCAGTCGCCGTCGCGGCGGCTGGGCAGTTCGGCCAGCGTGCTGTCGGTCTTGGCCCGCAGGGCCGGTCCGACCTCCTTGAGCGGGTGGGCGGAGATGAACAGGCCGAGTGACTCCTTCTCGGCGGCCAGCAGCTCGTTGCGGTCAAACTCGTCGCCGGGGATCGGCGCGTGGCTGGGGCCGAACGGGGCGGCGCCGCCCGCCGAGCCGCCGGCGTCGGCACCGCCGAGATCCATGCCGAGGTCAAAGATCGACCCCTGGCCGATCAGCGCGTCCTGCTGGGCCTTCTGGCCGGCCGCCTGCGCCTGCTCCAGCACCAGGAGCATGCCCTTGCGCGTGGCCCCCGTCGAGCTGAAGGCACCGCACTTGATCAGCGCCTCGATCGCCTTCTTGTTGACGGCGCGGTTGTCGACGCGCTCGCAGAAGTCAAACAGCGAGGTGAACGGGCCGTTCTCCTCCCGGGCGCGCTTGATCGCCTCCACCGCCTGGAAGCCGACGCCCTTGACGGCATCAAGCCCGAAGCGGATGTTGCCGTCGACGACGACGAAGTCATGGTCGGAGAGGTTGACGTCCGGGGGCAGGATCTGGATGCCCATCTGCTCGGCCTGGGCGACGAAGAACGGCACCTTGTCCTTGGTGTCCATGACCGAGGAGATGAGCGCCGCCATGTACTCGGCCGGGTAATTGGCCTTCAGCCACGCCGTGCGGTACGCGATGAGCGCGTAACACGCAGCGTGCGACTTGTTAAAGGAGTAGTCAGCGGACCTTTCATTTGTCGTCCACAACTGCTCGATGACCGATTCGCTGGTCCCGGACTTGCGGCAGCCGTCGAAGAACTCCGGCTTGAGCTTGGCCATCGCCTCGCGGTTCTTCTTGCCGATCGCCTTGCGCAGGTCGTCGGCCTTGGCGCCACTGAACCCCGCCAGGTCCTTGGCGATCTGCATCGCCTGCTCCTGATAGAGGATGACGCCCTTGGTCGATTCCAGGATGGGACGCAGGCGCTCGTCGGCGTAGGAGATGGAGTCCGGATCGCGCTTGCCCTTGGCGTAGGTGGGGATCTGATCCATGGCCCCGGGGCGATACAGGGCGTTGAGCGCGACGAGATCGTCGAACTCGGTGGGGCGGACCTTCTTCAGCGCCTCCTGCATGCCCTCGGACTCAAACTGGAACACGCCGACCGAGTCGCCGCGGGCCATCATCTCGTAGGTCGCCGCATGGTCAAGCGGGAGCGTGGTCATGTCCGGGCGCTCGCCCGTCGAGCGCTCCACGATGTCCAGGCAGTCCTCGATCACGTCGAGGTTGCGCAGTCCGAGGAAGTCCATCTTGAGCAGGCCGAGTTGCTCGACGGGCTTCATCGAGAACTGGGTGACGACGCGGAACACCTTGTCGCCGTTCTCATCGGTGCCGGCATCGGCGATCTGCAGCGGCAGGATGTCGGTGAGCGGGCGGTCGGAGATGACGACGGCGGCGGCGTGGATCGACGAGTTGCGGACGATTCCCTCAAGCCCCTGGGCGACGTCGACGATTTGCTTGGCGGTGCCGTCGCGGTCGACCTCGGCGCGCAGCGGCTGCCCGGGGGTCAGGCACTCCTCAAAGCTCGGCGGGCGGCCCATGATCGGATCCGGGATGAGCTTGGCCAGGCGGTCGCCGACGCCATAGTCGTGCCCCAGCACGCGGGCCGCATCGCGGGTGGCGGCGCGCGGGAACATCTTGCCGAAGGTGACGATCTGGGCGACCGCCTCCTTGCCGTACTTCTCGGTCACGTAGCGGATCACCCGCTCCCGGCCGCGCACGGAGAAGTCCATGTCGATATCCGGCATCGACACCCGCTCCGGGTTGAGGAAGCGCTCAAACATCAGGTCGTAGCGCAGCGGGTCGACGTCGGTGATCTGCAGGCAGTAGGCGACGAGCGAGCCGGCGGCCGAGCCACGTCCGGGCCCCACGGCGATGCCGGCGTCCTTGGCGTACTTGACGAAGTCCCAGACGATGAGGAAGTAGGCGTTGAAGCCCATCCGGTCGATGACGCCGAGCTCGTAATCGGCGCGCTCCCGGGCGGCGGCGGGCACGGGGTCGCCGTAGCGGAAGCGCAGGCCGCGATCGACCAGGTCCCGCAGGTAGGCGCCCTCGTCCTCCCCGTTGGGCGTCGGATACGTCGGAATGAGCTGACGGCCGAGCTCGATCTCGACGTTGCAGCGCTCGGCGATCTCCAGCGTGGTGGCCAGCGACTCCGGCCACTCGGCGAACGTGTCGACCATCTCCTCGCTGGAGCGCAGGTAGAACTCGTTGGTCTCGAAGCTCATCTTCGGCTGAGCGAGCGTCGACTTGGTCTGCACGCACAGCAGCGCCGCGTGATGGTGGTAGTCCTCCCGGCGCAGGTAGTGCACGTCACCGGTCGCCACCAGCGGGCGCCCCACCTCCCGGGCGATGCGGACAATTCCCTCGTTGCACTTGTCCTGGATGGTCAGCCCGTTCTTCTGGACCTCGAAGTAGACGTTGTCGCCACCGACGGCGTCCATGAGCTGGCGCACGTGCGCCCGGGCCTCATCGGTCTCGTCCTCGGCGAGGTGACGGCAGAAGCGGGATGCCAGGCAGCCCGTGAGCGCGATGATGCCCTCCCCGTGGGCGGCCAGCTGTGCCATGTCAACCGAGGGCTTGCCGCGCTGATAGCCCTCCAGAAACCCGGCCGAGGAGAGCTTGACGAGGTTCCGGTACCCGGTCTGATCGGCGGCCAGCAGCGTCAGATGGAAGCGGTCAAGCTTGCCGGGCGCCCGGGCCTCATGGTCGTCGACCATGTAGACCTCGCAGCCGACGATCGGCTTGATCCCCTGCTTCTTACAGGCGGTGTACAGCTCCACCGAGCCGTTCATCACGCCGTGGTCGGTCAGGCCCAGCGCCGGCTGGTCAAACGACGCCGCGCGGGCGGCGAGAGCGTCGATCTTGCACGCTCCGTCCAGCAGCGAGTACTCGGAATGGACGTGAAGGTGGGCGCAGGCAGGCGGCATAAACGGCGCCCAGTAGGTTAGGCGCCGGGCCGGACGCCAGAGGCCTTCCGGAGGCCCCCGCGCGTCGATTTCATCCGCTCTGTGCGCGTTTGATCCAGCCCCGCAGCGCCACCAGCGCCCGCTGGTCGCCGTGGATGGTCAGAGCGGAGACCGGAACCCCGGCCAGGACCGCCAGCAGGTCGTCGGCGGGACAGGCCAGCGTGGCCGAGATCGCCTCCGGCGGCGCGGCGCGGGTCACCTGAAGCGGAGCACCGCCGCGGACGAGCAGGAAGGTGGTGGCGGTCTCCGGCTCCTGGTGGGCGAGCGTGAACCGGTCATGGACCGTCCAGGCCGGGTCGACCATGCTGGCGACGAGCGCAAACGCGGTGGTGGGGTCAAGCCGGACGCCCGCCCGGTGCAGATCCCGCAGGTCCAGCGGGGCGCCCAGCAGCGCCGTCAGCGCGCTCAGGCCCTCGCGCCGCCCCCGCACCCTGGCCACGCCGGGACCGAACCGGCGGCGGAGCCGTCCGGCGGTCAGCAGGCGGGCGATCCGCGCCGGCTCGCCGAACACCTGGAAGTCAACCTGGTCCCGGGGGCGCGGCGCGCTCTGCACGGCGATCGACGTCGTTCCGTTGGGTACCGACACGCACACGCAACGCTGGGGGCTGCGGCCGGAGCCGCGCCGGCCGGACAGCACCAGGTCGTAGGCGACTGACTGCGGGTAGACGACGCGCTGCAGCGGCAGCAGCTCCAACAGCAGCCGGCCCGCGGCATCGGCGTCGCTGCGAACGAGCCGGCGAAAGGCCCCCTCCAGCGATGGGCGATCGAGAACCTCGGTCAGCGACGGAGGCCGAGTCGCGACGGCCGTGCCGGGCGCGGGCGCGGCATCGGCGGGCGCGATCGTCTCGCGCAGCCGGGTGAGGGCGTCGTTGAGACGGGCGGGCTCGACGACCGCGGGAGCCCCCGTCGCGTCGGTGGGGGCGTCCTCGGGCCCCTCCCCCGCCGTGTCGCGCGGCGGGTCCGCCGCCTCGCCCGGCGGGTCGGCCTGTGCGCCCGGCGGGTCCGCCTGGGCGGTCGGTTCCGCTCGCCCGTCCGGAGCCCCGGCGGGGTCGGCGTCGGCGGCTGGGGGCGCCGGCGGTCCGGCCTCGGCCCGCGGCGTGGTGAGCTGCTCCAGCACGCCGCGAAGCTCGCCGATCGCGTCATAGGCGCCGCGGGAGAGAACCCGTTGCCCCTCCAACTGGTGTTGCAGCTCGGCGAGTCGCCGCTCGGCCTCGCTTCGGCGGGCGCGCTCGCGATCCAGCTCCGCCGCCCGCTGCTCGGCCTCGGCCCGCAGGGCCCGCTCGCGATCCAGCTCGGCGGCGCTGGCCCCGGCCTGCGCCTCTGCCTGCTGGCGGCGCGTGCGCTCACGCGCCAGGGCGTCGCGCAGGGTCTCCAGCTCGGTCCGGACCTCCTGGAGCACGGCGGTGGTGCGCTGGTCGATGAGGACGCGCGCGGCAAGGCGCGACTCGGCCTCAACAGCGCGCGCCCGCAGCGCCGCCTCGGCGCGGGCCTGGGCGGTGAGCTCCTGGCGCAGGGTGGCCATCACCGGCGCGGAGGCGCCGGCGTCCGGGGATCCAAGCGCCGGCACGCTGGGCGGACCGGGCATCGGCGGCGGCTCCGGCAGCGGGGGCGGCTCCGGCGGCGGGGGCGGTTCAGGGACCGGCGGCGGTGCCGGGGGCGGAGGTGGCTCAGGCGCCGGCGGCTCGATGACGGGCGGGGGCACGGGCTCCGGCTCGCGCACGGGTTCGGCCGCCGCCGGGCGGCCCGTCGCGGCGCGGGCCGTCGCCGCCACGGGCACGGCCGCCGCCGGGCGGGTCGCCGCCGCCACCGGCTCAGCCGCGATCCGCCGGGCGCCGCCGAGCCGGCCGGCCCGCAGCTGCTCCTCAAAACGGAGGCGAGCCGTCTCGGAGGCCGACGGCTCGCTGAGGGCATGCCGGTGCGCCGCGGCAAGCTCGCGTTCCTGCTCGGCGAGCTCGGCCTGACGTTGCGTGAGCTGGCGCTGGCGCCGGGCGAGCTCAAGGTCCCGTTCGACCGCGGCGCGCTCGGCCCGCTCGCGGGCGGCGCGGGCCGCGGCCGCCAGCTGCTCGGCCTCATCGCTGCGGCGCCGCGCCTGCCGGAGCTCCTCCTCGAGGGCGCGGATGCGCTCCTCGGCGGCGGCGAGATCGCCCATCGCCTGACGGGCGCGCTCGGCCTCATGCAGGCTGTCGGCCAGCCGCCGGGACAGATCCTGGCGCAGCGCCTGCTCGGCGTGCGCACGCTGCTCGGCCAGGCGCCGATCCCGCTCTCGGTCGGCGATCTCGGCCAGCAGACGGTCGCGCTCGGTGCGTGCGTCGCCCAGCTCCTGCTCCAGCCCGCTGACGCGTGAGGCCAGTTCGGTCACGCGGTCATCCAGGTCCCGCTCCGGGCGATGCGCCGAAACCGGCGCCGGCGCGGCCGCCCCAGACTCGGCGTAGGGCCCGGGAGTCCGGGGGGCGGCGGCGGACCCATGAGCCGGGGGCCCGGCGTCCTGCGGCGTTGGCACCGGATAGGGCCCCCGAGTCGGTGGCGGAGGGGTCGACGCGTCCTCCGGCGGCGGCCACGGCTCCTCGCGCGCGGAATGCTGCTGGCCGGACTCCGGCATCGGCTCGCCGGCCGACGGCGCCGGAACCGCCACGGGAAGCGGCACGATCACGTTGCCAAATTGAAGCCACGTGCGCCCCAGATCCGGCGCCAGCCAGCCCGGAATCGTGAAGCTGAGACGCCAGACGCCGGGTCCGGTGCCGGCCAGGCTCGGTGGCTCCGGGAGCGCCGGGAAGCGATGGCGCTTGCCCTCGGCCTCGATGACGAGCGTCGGCTGACCGGTGGCCGCCGGACGGCGGCGCCGCCACCTCCCGGTGACGCGCACGCTGAGATTGCCGCCGGCTTCCGCGGACCACTCCACGCTCTCGATGCCGACCGCGGCAGTCCCCGGCAGATCAGTCATTGCGCGCGACGGTACGGCGCCTGGCGGACAGATGTCGCGCCGCGACCGGCAGTTCTCGCTTACTGCGAGGTTTGCGAGCGCAATTGGTCTGTCAGGGCCCGGGCGTCGGCCAGCAACTGCTGGGCCTCCCCCAGGTCAGCGCCGCGGGCGCTCAGCTGCTCGCGGGCCACTGCCAGCTCGGATCCCAGCCGCTCCAGCTCGGTCCGGAGCCCCGCCGCCTCCCCCGCCGCCGCGTCCCGGGAGACGGTGGCCGCGGCCAACTGCTCCCGCAGGGCGGACAGCTCCCGGCCCTGATGCTGGTACGCCGCGGCGTAGCCGGCGAGCTGCTCACGTAGGCCGGCCGCCTCGCCGGCAACGGCATCACGGACCCCGACCGCCTCCTGAAGCTGCTCGGCGGTGCGGGTGCGCTCAGCCTCCAGCTCGCCGCGGATCCGCGCACGCTCAGCCTCAACTTCAGCTTCAGTTCTGGTGCGCTCAGCCTCAAGCTCACGCTTCGCCTGCTGCTTCTCGGCCTCCAGCTCGGCGCGGGCGCGCTCCTGGGCGGCGGCCAGCTCCCGGTGTGCCCGCTCCCGCTCGGTGGCCAGTTCCCGGAGCGCCCGCTCGCGCTCGCCGTCTCGCTCCTCCGACACGCGCGCGAGCTCCGCTCCCAGCTCGTCCCGGACGCGTTCGAGCTCGCTCTCCAGGTCGTCGCGCGCCCGTGCGTGCTCGGCCTCCAGATCGGCGCGGACGCGGTCGCGCTCGGCCTCGGCGTCAGCGCGGCGGCGCTCGGCGTCCCGCCCGCGGTCCTCGGCGCCCGCCAGCCGCTCCTGAAGCCCGGCCAGGCGCTCCTCGTACTCGCGGCGCTGGCCGGTGACCGCCTCCATCAGCTGCTGCAGCTGCGAGCGAAGATCGGCGTGGGCTGACTCCAGCGCCGCCTGCCGGGCCGCCCGGGATTCCAGTTCGGCGCGGGCATCGGCGAGCGCGCCGCGGAGGCGGCCGACCTCGGCCCCCCGCTCATCGAGCTCCCCGTGAAGCGCCGCGATGCTCTCCTTGAACAGAAGCTCGGCCAGGGGCCCCGTCCGCCCGGACTCCACCAGGGGGTCCCGCGCCTCGGCGCCCGCCGCGCCGGCCGACGGCTGAACGGGTGGTGCCGGAAGAGATGATGCCGGTGAACCCGGCGCCGGAGGCGGGCCCGCCGCGCCGGGCGGCGGGGGCGGTGGGGCGGACGGGTACGGCGTGGGCGAAAAGGGCCATTGTGAGGGCTCGGGCGGCCAGGGCGCTGCCTCGCCGAGGGCCGGCGGCGCGGGCGGGCGGACATAGGGCGCGAAGGCGGGAGACGGCTCCGGCCCGGCGCCGGGCGCCTGAGACGAACCCTCAGGTTGAGGGTGAGACTGGGTCGCCGGAGCCAGTGGGGTCCCGATCGGTCGCGCACCCTCGCCGGCCGAAGGCACGGCTGCGCCCTCTCCGGCCGGTCGGACGACGGTTGCGCCCTCCCCAGCCGGGGGCACGGGAACGACGGCGTCGCCCACCCACAGCGCCGCCTGTCCCGGACGCCGCGGTTCGGCCCAGACTGGGAGGTTGAACGTGGCCTGCCACGGCGTGGCCCGGGAGGAGGAATCGGCTGGCGGCGGGACGACGGCCGGCGACGCGGCACCGCCACCCGTGCCAGGAGCGCCGTTCTCGGTCTTGACCGGCGGAAAGCGGTGGCGGCGGCCGTCAAGGGCGACCACCAGCAGCGGCTCGACCTCCGAGGGCTCTCCGGGCCCCTGCCAGCGGCCGATCAGTCGCAGCCGGATGCCGTCGCCCTCGCCCCGCGTGCGGTCCACGCGGTCGATGGCGAGCGGCTTATCTGCGGGGGCGGAGGCGGAGGCGGATTCGGTCACGGCAAGGCACCGGACGCGGTGCGATCCGGCATCGCGCCTCGGGATCTCCGCATTCGGCAACCGGGGCGCGAGTCCCTTCCTGGAACCTGCCCAAACTTATTTCTTATTGATTTGCGACGGCTTGGCGGCCGGCGACGGCCGCGCCGGCCAGGACCAGGGCGCCCGCTCCCGCGACCGCCGCCTTCGCCTTCATACCGGTCATCCGCCGGCGCAGGTACCACTTGCTCCCCTGCCACACGGCGAATCCAAGAACTTTGTATCCCATGGGTTCGATGCTACCTCGGGACCCGGAGCCTTATTCATGGCTTTGTTCAGCGCGCCAGCCCGCCGTCGTAGTCGGCGAGCAGCCCGGCGATCGCCGGCCCCAGCTCATCGAACACCGCCGCCTGGACGTCAAGCGCCGTCAACTCCAGCATGCGCCGGGGCGGAGAGCCCGGGGGCGAGATGACGGCGAGCACCTGCCCGCGCTGACGAAACCGCTGGGCGAGGTCATGCAGGAGCGAGATCCCGGTGCTGTCCAGGTACTCGACAGCGGACAGGTCGACCACCAAACCCAGGTGAAGGTTCGATAGCCCGGTGAGGGCCCGGGCAACCTCGTCCACGTTGGACACATCCACCTCGCCGCTGACCGATGCCACGGCGATCCCATCGCGATCCTCCACGCGCACCGAGGCAAGCTCGCGGGGCGGCAGAAACGGTTCGTTAGAGGGCGCGGCGCTCTCCGCCGGCACCGGTCCCCCCGCCGGCACCGGTCCCTCCACCATCACGCAGTGGCCTCGGCTTCCTCGGCGGGCCCGCCGAGGAGTCGCTTGATCGTCACCGTCGTGCCGTCCTCGCCCCGGTCGACGATGACCTCGTCGGACAGGTGGCGCATGAGCGCCAGCCCCCTTCCCCCGTGGCCGCCGCGCGGCGGGCGCCAGCTCCCGCTGTCGCGCACCCGGAGCGTGATCTCGTCGCCGAGCCGGCTGGCGGAGGCCTCAAACGTCGCGTCGCGCGGCCCGTAGGCGTGCCGGACGACGTTGGTGCAGGCCTCCGACCAGGCAACCTCCAGGTCGCCCGCGGTCATCCGGTCGATCTCCGGCACCTCGGCCGCCAGCCAGGCCCGCAGGCGGTGGCGGGCCAGCGGAACCGATGCGGCGCGGGCCGGCAGGTTCATCGTCAGCGGCCCGCTCACCGCCGCGAGGAGCCGGACGGCGAGCAGGGCGACGTCGTCGTGGCTGTTGCGCTGCGCCACCGTCTGGGCGAGGACGTGGTCGCAGATCTCCTCCACGGCCACCGGCGCGCTGGCGAACGCCGCGCTGAGGCGGTCGAAGCCGTCGGTGATCGATTCGCCCCGGCGCTCGACGAGACCGTCGGTGAACAGCAGCAGGGTCTCGCCGCTTTGGATGGGGAACGTCGACTCGCTGGGCCTCGCCCGGTCGTCGATGCCGAGCGGCAGGGTGGTGTCGGTCTCCAGGAAGCGGACGCGGCCGTCGACGCCGCGCAGCGCCGGCGGGGGGTGTCCGGCGCGGGCGACCGTCAGCGTCTCGGCACCCGCGTCGATGACGAGGAACAGGACGGTGGCGATCATCCCGGGCCCCAGCGTCGCCAACACGAGGCGATCCAGATGATGCAGCGCGTCCGCCGGACCGTGACCCTCCACCGCGAAGGCGCGCAGCGCGTTGCGCAGCTCGCTCATCGTCGTCGCGGCCCGGACCCCATGGCCGACGACGTCTCCGATCATCACCGCCGTGCGCTCCGAGTCAAGCTCCAGCGCGTCGTACCAATCCCCGCCGATCTGCGGAGCCAGACCGCTCGGCAGGTAGCGCGCCGCCAACTCCAGACGGGGGTGGTGCGGGAGGCGCTCAGGCAGCAGGCTGCGCTGGAGCATCTGGACGAGCTGGCGGCCGTGGGCAAAGCGCTGAACGTGGTCGATCGCGATCGCCATCCGGTCGGCGGCGAGGGTCAGCAACTCCAGATCCGAGCTGTCGAAGCGGTCGCGGGCGCAGGCGCCGACAAGCAGCAGGCCCAGCAGCTCGTCGGCGGCGACCAGGGGCACGACGAGCAGACTGGTGATCACGGGCTGGCCGACCGGAGGCGGAGCGGGAGCGTCCGGGGGCGGCGGCCAGATCTCGGCTCCCCGCAGCAGCGCCGAGCGGCGCTCAACGGCCAGCGCGCCCAGACCGACCGGTCCCAGCGGCACGCGCCCGCCGGCCGGCACGGGCAGGGCGGCCCCGCGGTGGGCCTGGAGGATGAGCCCGGGGCTCGCCTCATCGCGCAGCAGGAGCGCGGCCGCGTCGGCGGCAAACAGCGTGGACGCCCGCTCCAGCAGTTCGGCCGCCAGCCCGTCCATCTCCAGGTGGGCGAGCGCCGTGTCGGAGAGGATCTGCAGCGTGCGGACGGTGCGAGCCAGCGCCTCGGCCTCGGCGCGAGCCTGCGATTGACGCACGCGTTCGGCCCGTTCGCGGCTGAGCTCGACGAACACCGAGACCTTGGCGCGCAGGATCTCCGGCTCAAACGGCTTGATCACGTAGTCGACGCCGCCGCTGGCGTACGCCAGAGCGATCTCCTCGACCTCGGAGGCCTGCGCGGTCAAGAAGATGATGGGGATGTGGCGGGTGCGGGGACGGCCGCGGATGATCCGGGCGGTCTCCAGTCCGTCCATGCCGGCCATCCGCACGTCGAGCAGGATGACGGCGATGTCCTCGCGCAGGAGGGCACGGAGGGCCTGCTCGCCGGATTCGGCGCTCACCAGCCGCTCCCCCAGGGGTTCCAGGACCGCTTGCAGCGCCGCCAGACTCTCGCGATGGTCGTCGACGAGCAGGACGCCCAGCGGCTGCTCAGGCTCAGGCGGGGGCACGATGCGCCCGGGCGTCACCGGGTGCGATGCGCCGTCAGGGGCGGGGACGGGAGGGGTCACCGGTGGCGTCACCAGGGGTCACGGGCTGGCGCGGCGGCCGGGGGCCCCGGCTTCAATCGCGCAGCCATCCGTCGATCAGCGAGATCAGCTTGTCAGGGTCAACGGGCTTGGTGATGTAATCAGACGCGCCCGCAGCGATGCTCTTCTCCCGGTCGCCCTGCATCGCCTTGGCCGTGACGGCGATGATCGGCAGCGCGCGCAGCGCCGGCATGGCCCGGGCCGCCCGGATCGTCTCGTAGCCGTCCATCTGGGGCATCATGATGTCCATCAGCACGAGGTCGATCCGCGGGTCGGTGCCGAGGATCTCCAGCGCCTCGCGCCCGGTCTCGGAGAAGATCACCTCCAACCCGCAGTCCTCCAGCAGGCTGGCCAGGGCAAACAGGTTGCGCACATCGTCGTCGACGAGCAGGATCCGACCGTCCAACCGCACCGCGCCTCCAGGCGCCTGCCCCGGGTCGCGCGCGTCCCGGTCGACCTCGCGTCCCGCCACCGCCGGACCGCTGGCCGGATGCAGCAGGAGCGCCGCCTCGGCCGCCAGCGCCTCGTCAGACTCGGCCACCCGGGGCAGCAGCGCCGGCTCATAGCGGCGCAGGCGCGCGTGATCACGCTCGGTGACGCGCCGGTCGAGGCGGAGGATGACCGGCAGACGGCTGATCTCCTGACGCTGGCGAAGGTCGTCAAGCAGCGTGAACACCGAGGTCTTGGAGAGGCGGGAGCCGATGATCAAACACTCAGGGGTGGACCGCTCGATCGCGGCCAGCGCATCCGCCGGGGTGTCGGCAGCGAGCAACTCCACGCCGTGGTCGCGGCCGACGAGTCCTCGGATGGCATGCACCGCGAGGCCACCCCGGTCGAGCACGACGAGCCGGCGGACTGCGGTCGCGCCCCGGGGAGGCAGACGGCGAGCCGTCGCCGTCGCCGTGCCGACACTGCCGCTCATGCCGGCTTCCACCGGGACCGTGGTCACCGCGGCGGCCGGCAGCGACCCGCTCAGCGGATCGGTCACCGCCCGGGTTCCGCCGCGGGCGACGGCGTCCAGGCGCAGTCGCAGCGTGAACACGCTGCCCTCCCCCACGCGGCTCCGGACGGCGATCTCGCCGCCGAGCGCGCGGGCCAGTTCCCGGCTGATCGACAGCCCCAGGCCGGTGCCGCCGTAGGTGCGGCTGGTCGTGCCGTCGGCCTGCTGGAAGGCCTCGAAGATGACCGCCAGCTTGTCCTGCGCGATGCCAATGCCGGTGTCGATGACCGAGAAGGCCAGCACGTCCTCGGCCTCGCGCCCGATCCGCAGTGTCACACCGCCCTCGGCGGTGAACTTGAACGCGTTGGAGAGAAGGTTGCGGAGGATCTGCTGGAGGCGCTGCTCATCGGAGACGATCACGTTGGGGACGTCATCGGCGAGCACGATGTCCAGCGTCAGGCCCTTGTCGGCGGCGACCGGCTCAAACGTCCGCTGCACGTAGGCGCAGACGTCGTCGAGCGGAAGCGTGTCGAACAGCAGGTCCATCTTCCCGGCCTCGATCTTCGACAGATCAAGGATGTCGTTGATGAGCTCCAGCAGATCGGACCCGGCAGCCCGGATCGTCCGCGCGAACTCCAACTGCTTCTCGGTCAGGTTCCCAGGCTCGTTGTCGAGCAGCAGCTTGGACAGGATCAACAGGCTGTTGAGCGGCGTGCGCAGCTCGTGGCTCATGTTGGCCAGGAACTCCGACTTGTAGCGCGAGCTGAGCGCCAGCTGGGCCGCCTTGTCCTCCAGCCCCAGCCGCGCGAGTTCGATCTCGCGGTTCTTGCCCTCGATGTCGAGGTTGCGTTGCTCCAGAAGCTGGGCCTGCTGCTCGAGCTCGGCGTTGAGCGACTGGGACTGCTGGAGCAGCTCCTCGGTGCGCATGTTGGCGATGATCGTGTTGAGGACCACCCCCAGCGTCTCCATCAGCTGCTCCAGGAACGTGCGGTGGTTCTCGCTCGGCGGCCGCAGCCACGCGAGCTCGATGACGCCCAGCACCTGGTCCTCGAACAGGATGGGCATGATCTGGATGCTCGCCGGCGCGGATCGTCCCAGGCCGGAGCTGACCCAGATGTAGTCCTCCGGCGTCTGGTCGATCCGGATCGTCTTGTGCTCGACCGCCGCCTGTCCCACCAGCGACTCGCCGAGCGCGAAGTGCTGAGGCACGTCGTCGCGGCGGGTGTAGCCGTAGCTGGCGATGAGCCGCAGCTCCCGGGGCCGGCCGTCGGCGTCGGTCTCGGTCAAGAAGAAGGCGCCGTGCTGGGCGGAGACCGTCGGCGTCAGCTCGGACATGATCAGCTGGGTGACCGTCGCCAGCTCACGCTGGCCCTGCATGAGGCCGGAGATGCGGGCCAGGTTCGTCTTCAGCCAATCCTGCTCCTGGTTGCGCTGGGTGGTGTCGCGCAGGTTGGCGATCATCTGGTTGATGTTGTCCTTGAGCTCGGCCACCTCGCCCTGGGCCTCGACGGAGATCGACCGCGTCAGGTCGCCCTGGGTGACGGCCGTGGAGACCTCGGCGATGGCGCGCACCTGAGTCGTGAGATTGCCGGCCAGCTGGTTGACGTTCTCGGTCAGCCGCCGCCACGTGCCGGAGACGTCCTCCACCTCGGCCTGGCCGCCGAGCTTGCCCTCGGTCCCCACCTCGCGCGCCACCCGCGTCACCTCATCGGCAAACGACGACAGCTGATCAACCATCGTGTTGATCGTGTTCTTCAGCTCCAGAATCTCACCCTTGGCATCCACGGTGATCTTCTGCGTCAGATCCCC